>JBEKBU010000207.1:0-7744 GCA_050015235.1 Methylomonas sp.
GGGCGACGGGGGCCTGCCTGGTCTATGCCCACCGACCGGTTGCTTGCCGAACATACGGTTTCTATGTCCAGCGCGACCAGGGGCTTTACTGTAAGGACATCGAATCGCGCGTGGCCGGCGGCGCGTGGGGCGATGTGGTTTGGGGCAACCATGACGCTATCGATAGCCGCCTCCGCGGCCTGGGCGAAACCCGTGAATTGACCGAGTGGTTCGCGCAATGGAATGGGCAAAGGTTATCGTTATTAGATCTCCCTAATGCCTAGGGATAACCTTTAAAAACCTGCCGATAGCTGAGCGCCTGGCGGAGGTTTGACCGGCGTGGAGGCCGGGCGATTGCTACACGGCTGTAAACACCGCGTCCTCTGCTAGGCGCTCCGGCTCGAAAAGCCGGGTAGCAGACCCTATGTATTCTTCAATGTCGTTTGACTTTCGCAATTTCCAAATAAGCGACCATCAATAGTCCAATATTAATGTTTCTACAAGGATGTTATAATAGAATTGTGTTTGAATGCCCGAAAAGTGAGTTTCGCGTGGCATTACCCGATTTTTTGATGGTTGTGCAGGCATCCAAATGTACGAAAATGCGTTATAGCGTTTTTTGACTTTTAAAATCAGGAGAATAATTATGTTTCGTCAAACGATAGATTTTTTCCAACAAGGCTTTACACTTATTGAACTTCCAATAGCCATTGCCGTTATCGGAGTAATCGGAGTGGGAGTCTCCCAGTCCGTTACTCTAAACGCGGTTCGCGTTGCGTCGCCAACTACCGTAAATGAATGTCAGGCGACGCTTGCGATTTTAGGCGCCGATGGGACCGTATTGAGCCAAATGACTGAAACTTTTGGTAACGGGTTGGTGAATTCGATCACCTGGTTCCCGCCAAACCCCGCTGCAAACTCCGCGCCGTCAACGTCGCCGACGCCTGTGTACGCAGTAGTCGCCAAATCGGAACCCGCTAGCTCAGCAAATGGTCAACGCTCATGTGCGCGCAATGGGGAAATATTTGCTACGTTGGAAGTTAAAAACGGCGACGGAACAACGGCGGTATTGCTACCTGCCGTGCAATTGCCCGCCGTGCAATAAGCTTAAGCGTATAAAAAATCGGATGGCCGCCCTGCGGCCCAGTCGTAAGCGATGCGCCGCCAAAAGCCGTATAGCCGACGCTGGCTTAAAATTCGCTGAATAGGTATATATTTCATAAGCTAACATGTTCGTGCGCAATTGCGGCGTGAAATCGATTGCTTTATCGAAGCGCTAAAGTCAACGGCTTTAAACTTTTAAAGGATAGACTGAATCTCACGTTGATAGATAAGGGCGTCCATATGCGGTTTAGAATTTTAACCGTCGATTCAGCTATTTTCGGGATGCCAATCCTTGAGTTTCCTGTCGCCAGTTAGCGTCCGCTTTAGCCGACCGGACATAATCCGTTTTGGTAATTCATGATGGTCTATTGGCTGATATTTTATTATTAAGCACATCTCATTCTCATTATAATATAATCGTTAGTCTGCCGTTTTTAAAGGCAATGATCTTAAGATATTGATTGAATTGATGAGTTTCGGCTTTTGCCTCTGCCCATCCTTCATTGTCCGTAATGGTTAGCTACCGGGAAAACTTATCGCAATCAATTTTTGCGATATTTCCTTTATTTGCCGCGTAATGGGCGTATTTTTATGAAATCCTATGAATTTCGCTCTAAAACTTATTTTGCAGTCTAGGTATTTATGAAATCTCATCTGAATAAACTTTTGTTGCTGAGTTTGCTAATTTTAGCGGGCTGCGAACATCGGAACGCTGAATTACTCATCGAAGGCTCGGCCCAAGGCACCAGTTATCATATCAAGATAGTGCCGACCGAGCGCCCCGTGGATGTTGATGCGCTACATAAACAGGTGGAAGACTTATTGCAGGACATCGACCAAAAGTTATCGAATTACCGGGACGATTCGGAGATATCGATTTTCAATCAGCGTAAAACCGTGGAATGGCAGAAGGTTTCGCCGGAAATCGTCGAATTGGTGGAGATTGCCGGGCAGGTTTACGAGCGCACGCAAGGCTGTTACGACTTGACTATCAAGCCGCTGTTTGATCTGTGGGGGTTTTCCAAACACGAAAATCGGATCCCTAGCCAGGATGAAATTAAATCGGCATTGGCGCATGTCGGCATGTTCCGTCTGGAAACCAGTATGAGCCAATCCAGCATGCGGAAACTGGATCCGGAAGTTCAGATCGATTTATCGTCCATAGCGCAGGGTTATACGGTGGGGGCCTTGGCTAAGTCATTGGAAGCGCAGGGCGTAAGGAATTATTTGGTGGAAGTCGGCGGCGAAATGAAAGTCAAAGGCCGTAATGGGAAAGGTAACGCCTGGCGGGTGGCGATAGAAAAACCCTCGCCGTTTACGCGCGAAGTACAAAAAGTGCTGGATATACATCAAGAAAAAGGCACGGCGATCATGACGGCGGGCACGTATAGGAATTTTTTTGAAAACAAAGGCCAAACCTATTCGCATATTATCAATCCGGTCACGGGCAGCCCGGTGACGCATAATTTATTATCCGTCACCGTGCTGCACGATGATCCAACCTGGGCGGATGCATGGGATACGGCGTTGCTGTGCGTCGGCGAGACGGAAGCCGCCGAAATCGCGGAAGTCGAGCAGTTGAAAGTCTTGCTGATATATCAGCAAGACAATGAATTAAAAGAATACATGAGCAAGGCGTTTACCAATGAGCTGGAGCGTCAGTAAACGAACCGGCGCGTAGCCTTTATTCCAAACCGATTTTATTAAACAAGGCGCTAATGCCGCCGGCGAACGATGCGCCCAGTTTTCCGGCTAAACGATCCATGAGCCGTTCCTGCGGGGTAAAATTAACTTTATCTTCGGTATCAAGAATATCCCGGGCGACGGAATCCACGCTGCCGAAGCCGTCGGCCAAACCGATTTTGACGCCTTCGGCGCCGGTCCAGACCAGACCGGAAAATAAATCCGGGGTTTCGGCTTCTTTCAGCCGGTCGCCGCGACCTTCCCGCACCGCGCTAATGAATTGCTGATGCACTTGATCGAGCAAGGATTGCATATGTTCGGTCTCCTGCTCCTTGACCGGCGAAAAAGGATCGAGCATGGCTTTATGTTCCCCGGATGTCAGTAAACGGCGCTCCACGCCCAGCTTATCCAGCACCTTGGTAAAACCGAAGCCGTTCATGACGACGCCGATAGAGCCGATAATACTGGCTTGATTGACAAAAATTTTATCGCTGGCCGAGGCAATATAATAGCCGCCGGAAGCGCAAATATCGGCTACCACTGAATAGATAGGGAGGTCGGGATGTTTCTTTTTGATGCGCCGGATTTCGTCATAGATTTCGGCTGACTGAACCGGACTGCCGCCGGGTGAATTAATATTCAGGATAATGCCTTTCGTGTTCTTATCCTTGACGGCGTCGCGTAATCCCTCGATGATGTTGTTGGCGCTAGTGTTTTCGCCTTGCATGATGACGCCTAATATATCGATAATCGCGGCATGCGGTTTGCCGCCGGCGCTGATTTCCTCCTTGAATTGCGGGTAAACAGCCACGCCTAATATGGCGATAAAATAGGAGAACGCCAGCATCTTGAAAAAAATCCCCCAACGCCGGGCGGTTTTTTGTTCATTGATGGCGGCGAATACCAGTTTTTCGATAACTTGCTTTTCCCATTCGGGGTTTTGATTGGCGGACGTATTTTGCGGATCCTGATTGTTTTCCATTATTTAACCCCTTAAAAAAATTCCAGTAATTCGGTTGGATAATTCAAGCACATCAACGGCTGATACTTGTTTAAAACGGCCGCCGGATGGGCGCCGCAAGTTACGCCGATAGATGCGACGCCGGCGTTGATGGCCATTTGCAAATCATGGCTAGAATCGCCAACCATTAAAGTACGCTGTTTGTCGATACCGAGTTCGGAAACGATTTGATCGATCATCAATGGATGCGGTTTGGATGCGGTTTGGTCGGCGCAACGGCGGGTGGAAAAAAAATCCGCCACGCCGGTCGCGTTGACGGCGTGGTCGAGCGCCGCGGATTTCTTGCCGGTGGCGATCGCCAGCCGGAAGCCTTGAGCATTAAGGTTGCGCAACATTTCGTAGACGCCCGGAAACAAGTCGTCCCGGCTCATTTGCCTGGATAAAAAATTTTGTCCGTAGTCGGCGACCAATTGCCGGCTGGCGAGATCGTCGATATCGGGAAATAATCGTTTCATCGCATTTTCGATGCTCAGGCCGATAATGTCCCTGGCGGCCTCAGGCGTAGGCACAGGGCAATTATGGCGCGCGGCGGCCTGTTGTATGCAATGGACTATCCATTCCACTGAATCGATAAGTGTGCCGTCCCAGTCGAAAATAATCAAATCAAAGCGGTATTTCATGTTGCAATAATAATTGTAAATCTTCGGGTAGCGGTGCGGAGAAACTCATCTTCAATCCGGTAGCCGGATGGCAAAACTCTATTTGTTCGGCATGTAAAAACAAACGCTTGTAGCCGCGATTTTTGAAAGCCTTGTTTACTTCGTTTACGCCATAGCGGTCGTCGGCGACAATCGGATGCCCCAGCCAAGCGGCGTGCACGCGGATCTGATGAGTGCGTCCGGTTTTGGGTAGGGCGTGAACCAGCGTCGCTTCCTGATATTGTTTCAGGCGGATAAATTCGGTTTCGGCGGATTTGCCGGCCTGACTGACAACCACAATTCTCTCGCCGCCCTGGCTGCAATTTTTCAGCAAAGGAACATTCACGCGCCGGTTTTTGTGTTTAAATTGTCCGGCCAATAAGGCCAAATAAGTTTTGTTGATCGCATCGTCGCGGAATAACTGATGAAGTACTTTTAATACCGAACGTTTTTTAGCGATTAACAGACAACCGGAGGTCTCTTTATCCAGCCGGTGCGCCAATTCCAGAAACTTTTGCTGGGGTCTGATTTGTCTTAACGCTTCTATGATGCCGGAGTTAAGGCCGCTGCCGCCGTGGACGGCGAACCCGGCCGGTTTGTTCAATACGATAAAGCCTTCGTCTTCGTAAAGAATATGGTTTTCCAGGCTGAATCTCAAACTCGGCTGGACAATAATGTTATCGGCCTGTTTTTCCGCGACTCTTACCGGAGGAATGCGAACGATATCGCCGATGGCCAGTTTATAGAAAACATCGGAGCGGCCTTTGTTGACGCGCACTTCGCCTTTTCTTACCATCCGGTAAATTCGGGTTTTGGGTACGCCTTTAAGAAAGGAAATTAGAAAATTATCTAGCCGTTGTTCGCTGTTGGCTTCGCTGATTTCCAGCAATTTAACTTGAGGGGTGATCGGATTTTCTGCATTGTTCATGCTGTCTATAATGGCTGAAATAGGTAAACGTCGTTTAAAATTGCCGCTATTGGCAAAGCTTGTTATATTTAGAAGTTTATGCTTAGATAGACTATAATAGAAATTATACGCTAAAGGCGCGGATTATTTGCGTCCGTTAGCCAAAAGAATTTTAGGGTTTTGTCACTCAACCCATGATGAGTGAGCTGTATCCTTAGATCTATAGAGTTCGGTACTACTGATTTCCCATAACATAGCCTGATCCGGTAGAACAAAAGCTTCTGTTGTTTTATTAAAAAGCGCGATTTCCGTTTTCAATTTATTCCGGCTGCTTAAAATAAATTTGGGAAACATTTCCGTCTTACATGCGGTAACCAAAGACGTTCTCAGTCTAGTATAGGATACAAAATACAACAAGGAAAAAATAATGAAAAGAATGCTTATCAACGCCACACAGCCTGAAGAGCTGCGTGTCGCTTTGGTAGATGGTCAAAAATTATATGATTTTGATATCGAAGTCCCTTCAAAAGAACAAAAAAAGTCAAACATTTACAAAGGAACTATTACACGGGTAGAACCAAGCCTGGAAGCCGTATTTGTTAACTACGGAGCCGAAAAACACGGTTTTTTGCCGTTTAAGGAAATCAGTCCGGAATATCGGGGCGGTGAAGGCGAAGACGGTAGGGCGCCGTCAAAAAGCAATATTCGCGAAGGTCAGGAAATCGTGGTGCAAATTGAAAAGGAGGAGCGCTCCAATAAAGGAGCCGCGCTGACTACCTATATCAGTTTGGCCGGCACTTATTTGGTTTTAATGCCAAATAATCCGAAAGCTGGCGGCATTTCAAGACGAATCGAAGGCGATAACCGTAACGAATTGCGGGAAACGATGTCAGCTCTGGAAATTCCGGATAGCATGGGTTTGATCATACGTACCGCCGGGTCGGATAAAAACGTCGAAGAATTGCAATGGGACTTGAATTATCTGTTACAGCTTTGGGAAGCGATTGACCGTTCCAGTAAGGAACAGGCGGCCCCTTTTCTGATTTTTCAGGAGAGCAACGTCATTATCAGAGCTTTACGTGATCATTTACGCGGCGACATTGATGAAATTCTCATCGATCAGGAAGGCGCTTTCAAATTAGTGCATAACTTTTTGAAACAAGTCATGCCGCATAACTTGAACAAGGCTAAGTATTATCAAGACAGTGTGCCGTTGTTTAGCCGTTACCAGATCGAAACACAAATCGAAATGGCTTATAAACGCGAAGTCTCGCTGCCTTCCGGCGGATCTATAGTTATCGATCATACCGAGGCTCTGACGTCCATCGATATCAATTCGGCCCGCGCGACTAAAGGAAGCGATATCGAAGAGACCGCTTTGAATACCAATTTGGAAGCCGCGGATGAAATTGCCCGGCAATTGCGCTTGCGTGACTTGGGCGGTTTATTCGTTATCGATTTTATCGATATGATGTCAAATAAAAACCAGCGCGAAGTGGAAAATCGCTTACGCGACGCGCTTAAAATCGATCGCGCCCGCATCCAAACCGGCCGGATTTCACGTTTCGGATTAATGGAAATGTCCAGGCAGCGTTTGCGGCCTTCGCTGGGCGACTCGACCCAGTTAACTTGTCCGCGTTGTAAGGGGCAAGGCTCGATTCGCAATGTCGAGTCCGTGACGCTGGCCGTGTTGCGGCTGATAGAGGAAGAAGCCATGAAAAAAGGCACGGAGCGGGTAGTAGCGCATCTGCCTATCGATTGCGCCACATTCCTTCTGAATGAAAAACGCGCCGCCATTCAGGAATTGGAGACCCGTTTGAGCGTGGATATCCTGGTGCTGCCCAGCAAACATCTGGAGACGCCGGCTTATGATATTGATAGGATTAAGTCGGTGGAAGGCATGGAAGACAAGGCCAGTCATCTGCATATCAAGGAAGACGAAATTACAGTCCCTGAATTCGCAAAACAAACCAGTGCGAAATTCGAGCGCGCCGCTGTTAAAGAATTTTTACCCGATGCGCCGGCGCCGGCGCAAAATAAAAAGACTTCCGCCAGCCTCATCCAGCGTTTTTGGCAACGCCTGATCGGGCGGGCCAGTTCCGCGCCTATCGAGGAAGCCGCTGAAACGCCGGTAAAAACCGATGAGCGATCTAAAAACAATCGCAATAGAGACAGAAATAAGGATCGGAATGCAACCGGGCGTAATTCCCGCCGTATAAGTAAACGTAGCTTGAGTAGTCCGAATCCGGAAGCGCAGTCCAATTCCGAAGAATTAAAATCGCCTGCCGACGCTAACGCCGGCAAGGCTAATTTCGATAAAAAACCGCCGGTTTCCCAAGACCGTCCACTTCCGGAACGTACTGTGCGGCGTGGGCGTATCCGGCGGCGCTCCCCTAAAAATAATACCGAAAG
>JBEKBU010000208.1:0-7717 GCA_050015235.1 Methylomonas sp.
TCGGCGCATCGGACGGCATAATTTCCGTCGGCAATTTCGGCTATGAGGTTAGCGGCGCCAATATCGGTTTAACCGGTTATAGCGGCAGCCTGCCAAACGGCGGCGCCAGTGTGACGAGTATGGCCGGTTTAGGCTCGGGCAGCATTAACGATGTGACCGGCGCCGTAACCAACGTCGCTAGTTTTGCGCAAAATTTCATGACCGATAATCCGTCCGCCAGTCAGACTTTTAACAACGCTTTCGCCGCCGCGATGCAAAGTTACTTGAGTCAAAATACCGGCACGCCTTCTGGCGCCGCGATCAATAATCTGATCGGCCAGGCGGAGAGCAGCGCGCTGGCCGGCGGCGGTAAGGGCGTTTCCTACGGTTACAAGGAGTATTTTACCCAGTATCTGCAGGATTATTGGAACCACTATAACGGCAATTTGTCGGTAAACGGCGCTATGACGCTGATAAATCAGGAGTTTAGCGGATTAAATACCGCGCAGTCCGTCGCCATGAACGCCTATGTCGGCGCTTATCAGCAATATATGCAAAATAATCTGAATAGTGGCAATCTATCTGTAGCAAACGTTAGCGGCTTGATGTCGCAGGCCGATTCAAGCGCGGCCCAAGCGGCGCAAATGGCGTTGACCGCCGCCGGCTATAACCCGGCTAGTTCGGCCATCGCGTTGAACGCGGGCTTTAAGGATGCGTTGGCCAGCGCCATGCAAACCGATTTGCAAACCGCGGCCAATAATGGCGCGCTAACCGTCGGCGGTGTTAATGCGCTGGTCAATCGGGACTTGTCGCTGGCAAGCACTCAGGAAGGATTGGCCACTAATCTATATGCCGGCAATTTCACGCAATTTATGCAAACGGCATTGGCTAATTATAGCGGTACGCTGACTGTTTCCGTCTTTGACGCAATGATGGCGAATGCTGATGCACAAGCCAAGACCGCGTTAAACGCTCAAGGCTTGTCGACCGATCAATCGACGGCGGCGTCTATGTATATGACCTATATCAATGACTTCGAAACCGGTCAGCAAGTCGGGCGGAACGCCGCACAGGATCAGGCCAGCCAGCAGTTGCAGGCCTTCATTAATTACGCCGGCGGCGGAGAGCCGGCCAACCAGTCGGTGGCTTCAGCGGTGGCGGGTGTGTTGACGTCGCAACAGGCGGACGCTGCCAAAACTTCGTTTGAAAGCTTGCAAAGCAATTATAATCAGGAATTGTTGAGCCTGGTGCAACAATATAGCGGTAATCCGAATGCAACGGCCGCCGATTTCAATCAGTTGAACAGCGCCCAGCAGGCGCTTATCGAAAAGCAGTTATTGCCGTTCGTAATGCCTGTATATTCGGCCGATCAGGCGCAATTAGCCCAGACGCGGGCGTCGGCGGTATTAACCGCCGATAAGGATAATCTGGAGCTGGCGATACAGGCGACGACCGAGAATTTATTCCCCGGTACGACTTTATTGCCCGCTAACGCCAGTAACCAATATTACAAGTACGATCCGGTGGCCGGCTGGGTCGCCATCGGGAATGTCGATACCCTGATCAAGAATATCGATGTTAATCTGTTGACCAATATCGCCAATTTATACGGCAATACGATTAGTTTGGGAAATGGCTCTTCGGTCGATATTAACGCCGCGATTCAAACTATACAGAATTCGCCGAATTCGGCTTACGGCAAATCGGTGGTCAACAGTATTTTTAGCGCCAATCCGAACATCCAGGCGGCGGTAAGGCCTAATCTAGGCAATATGTCGCTGTTTTTCAGCACCATACAAACCCTGGACGGCGGCTCCATTAATCTTTTGACGCCTAATGGCGGCATTAACGCTGGTCTGTCGGCTTCGACTCTGGGTGAGAAAACGGCGGACCAGCTAGGTATAATCGCGCGTGGCGCAGGCGGCGTCAACGCCTTCCTGCGCGATGATTTCCAGGTAAATTTAACGCGGGTCATGACGCTAGGCGGCGGCGATGTGGTGGCGGGCTCCACCGAGGGTAATATTGACGCCGGTAAGGGCGTGGCGACCGGCGGCGCTGTGCAGGAGACTGTCAGCTACGATCAATACGGTAATCCGATCGTGAGTTTATTGCCGGCGGTCACCACCAGCGGTATCCGTTCGTCCATACCCGCCGACAGCGATATTTTAGCCGGCACCATAGTGCTGTTCGCGCCGCGCGGCGTGATAGACGCCGGTGAAGCGGGCATCGCCGGGGGTAATCTGTTCTTGGATGCTTCTTCATTCAAGAACGTCAGCAATATCACCAGCTCCACCGGCGTATCGGTAGGCGCGCCCACATCGGCGCCGCCCGCCGGTATTTCCGCGGCGCTCAGCGGCGCCAGCGGTCTGACGGCCAGCGTCAACAAATCGTTTGAAAGCTCGACCGATATTGCTAAGGATACCGCCGATAATCATTTTAAAGCTTCGACCACTCTGGGTATTCTGACGGTTGATTTCCTCGGTTTCGGCGACTAGAAGGCCATTCGGGAGCGCCGCGCAGGCGGCGGAGATGGATTTAATGATTTTGGTGGATACCGCCGTCGCGCGTTTGGCGGGCGCCCGGAGTTAGAAGTTTTGATATCGCTAACTTATACGCTGGATTTCCGTCGGCTGCTGGATAGAACGGATGGTCCCTGGTATCCGACGGCGACGATGTTTAGGCGGCCGGCAATCGGTGATTGAGAGAGCGAAATTAGAGCTCAATTGTTAAAATTTGGTAATTATTTTGATTAATCGGATATGCTGATTTTCGGCAATCCTTCACAAAATGAATTTGCAATGAAAAACAGAAAATCAATGATGCCGACGCCGGAACAAAACGGGATGATTCGGCAAGCGGTGGCGCTGCATCAATCGGGCAGACTCGATGAGGCGGCCGCGCTATACAAAAAACTGCTCAACGTTCTGCCTAATGATACAACGCTTCTGACTAACATGGGCACTCTGGCGTTACAACAAGGCTATCCTGAAGATGCGCTAAGAATCTTAGATAAATCCTTGCAAATTACTCCTGATCAACCTAATGCTCTTAACAATCGCGGTAATGCGCTTAAAGACTTACAACGGCTGAATGAGGCGCTTGCCAGTTATAACCGAGTCCTTAGCCTTAATCCTAATTATGCCGAAACCTACTCTAATCGGGGTAATGTACTTAAAGATTTAAAACGGCTGGCTGAAGCGATTGCCAGCTATGACTGCGCCATAGCCATCAATCCTAACTATGCGGAGGCCTATTTTAATCGAGGCGTTGCATTTGAAGATTTGAAACGTTTGGATGATGCGCTTGCCAATTTTGACCGGGCCATAGCCATCAATCCTTACTTTACAGAGGCCTATTACAATCGTGGCGTGACATTTGAAGGCTTAAAACGGTTGGATGACGCGATTGCCAGTTATGACCGCGCCATTGCGCTTAATCCTTATTATATGGAGGCCTTTTACAATCGCGGAAATGCGTTGCAAGACTTAAAACGCTTGGCTGAGGCGCTTGCCAGTTACGACCGCGCCATAGCGCTCAAGCCTGACTTTGCAGAGGCTTACTGTAATCGTGGCGTTACGCTTCTATACTTAAAACAAATGGATGAGGCGCTTACCAGTTTTGACCGCGCCATAGCTCTCAATTCTGATTATGCGGAAGCGTACTCCAACCGAGGTAATGCGCTGCAAGAATTAAAACGACTGGATGAGGCGCTTGCCAATTATGATCGCGCCATAGCCCTCAATCCAGATTTAATAGAGGCCTATTTCAAGCGAGGTAATGCGCTGCAAGACTTAACACGACTGGAGGAGGCGCTAGCCAGTTTCGACCGCGTCGTCGCCAACAATCCTAACCATTTTGAGGCCTATTACAATCGTGGCGTAGCGCTTCTAAACTTACAACGCTTCGATGAAGCACTAGCCAGCTTTGAGCGCGTTATTGCCCTCAAACCAGACATGGCGGAGCCATACTACAGTTGCGGATTAGCGCAACTAAACTTGCAAAGTTTCGATGAAGCGCTTGCTAGTTTTGATCGCGCCATAACCCTCAATCCTAACAACGTTGAGGCTTTTTATAATCGCGGAATCGTGCTTCAAAACTTAAAACGCCCGGAAGAGGCTCTGGCCAGTTACGATTGCGCCATAGGCCTCAATCCTGATTTCGCGGAAGCGTATTGTAATCGCGGTAATGCGTTTAAAGACTTAGAACGCTTGGAAGAGGCGCTGATCAGTTATGACCGCGCCATTGCGCTCAAGTCTGGCTATGCTCGGGCTTACTATAATCGCGGTAATATACTAAAAGACTTAAAACGGCCGGAAGAGGCGTTGGCAAGTTATGATAGCGCCTTAACCCTTAATCCTGATTTTGCGGAGTCGTACTGGAATAAGTCGCTACAAAAAATTCTAATTGGCGAATATGAAGAAGGGTGGCGGTTGTATGAATGGGGTTGGAAATGTTCGGCAAGGAAACCATACAGATCATTTCCGCAACCGCTTTGGTTAGGCGAAGCTTCGCTAGCCGGTAAGACTTTATTGATTTATCCGGAACAAGGTTACGGCGATTACATTCAATTCATACGTTACGCCGCCCTTGTTGAACAATTGGGCGCCCAGCCGATTCTTGAAGCGCCGGCGCCGTTGCTGAGTATTGCCTCGACACTGGCGGGACAATTCACTCTGATCGAATCCGGGCGGCAGTTACCAGATTTCGATTACCGTTGTCCCCTCATGAGTTTGCCATTGGCGTTCAAGACCACCTTAGAGGCCATTCCCGCGCAAATTCCTTATCTGCACATCGATAAGAATAAACAAAGCATTTGGAGGCAACGCTTGTGCGAAAAATCAAAACCGAGAGTTGGATTGGTTTGTTCGGGTTCAACCGGGCATAAAAACGACCATAATCGCAGCATTGCCTTAAAACGCTTTGCAGGCTTATTTGCTTTACCGTTAGAGTACCATTGGTTGCAAAATGATATTCGACCGGACGATGCTGAATATATTGCAAGTAACGGAGCCCTCAAAACTCATCAAGATTTACTTATAGACTACTCCGACACCGCCGCGCTTATTGCGGAAATGGATTTAATCATTTCGGTGGACACTTCTGTCGCGCATTTGGCGGGCGCCCTGGGTAAAAAGGTTTGGATATTATTGCCTTATGCGCCGGATTTCCGTTGGCTGCTGGATAGAACGGATAGTCCCTGGTATCCGACCGCGACGTTGTTTAGGCAGCCGGCAATCGGTGATTGGGAGAGCGTAATTGGCGAAATCAGGGATAAATTAATATTTGGAAATCATTTCGATTAATCGCTTTAATCTAAGTAAGATTTAACCCGAAAAAACGTATTTGTAATATTAGTGTAAAGAAGCATTGCGATAATAGGAGGAATTTTTTGATTTGAGATAGAAATGAGACGGATGGTTTGGCTTTTAGCCGTGCTTTTGATATGCCCGCAACTGGCGCATGCCTGGTGGAACAATGACTGGGGATATCGCAAGAAAATTACGATCGATGCGCAAAAGTTACAACAGGACGGCGTGAAAATACCGGCCGAATCCCTGGCGCTGGTGCGTCTGCATACCGGTAATTTTACTTTCTTCACCGATTTGGGGGAAAACGGCAAGGACTTACGTTTCATGACCAACGACGATAAAACGCCGTTGAAATTTTATATCGAAAAAATCGACATCGTTAACGAAATGGCGCAGATCTGGGTAAAGCTGCCCAAGGATCTGGCGGCCGCGGATGAAACGTCGTTCTGGATGTATTACGGCAATCCTAAAGCCGTGGACGCATCGGAAGCGGCCGGTCTCTTCGACGCCGCCCAGATGCTGACGTATCATTTTGAAAACGGGCCGGTCAGGGACGCCACGGCTTATGGAAATCAGCCGTCGGCAGCGACAAATACCGTCACGTCCGGCGGCGCCATAGGCGACGCGGCGGCGTTTGACGGCACGCAACAGATACGGGTAGCCCCCACGCCGTCCTTGCAAATGCAAACCAATGTGGGCTGGACGCTTTCGGCTTGGGTAAAAATCGATCAGCCGCAAAACGACGGCGTCATTTTTCATCGCGACGCTCTGACTTTATCTATTCGGGGCCAGTCGCCGGTTTTGCGGATAGGCGCTAAGGAATTGGTCGGGCCGACCAGTTTGAGTCTGGCGCTCTGGCAGCACGTCGCCGTCGTGGCCAGCAGCAGCGGCTTTACGCTGTATCTGGACGGCAAGCCTTTAGGCGTGTTGTTGTCCGACGTCTCGGTGCTGGACGGCGACATCGGCATAGGCGCCTTCACCGCCGGCACGACGATGAGCCGCGGTTTTACGGGCGCCATAGACGAAGTGGAAATTACCAAGACCGTGCTCGATCAAAACGCCCTGCAATTCGCCGCCACGATGCAGGGGCAGAATTCGGCCATCCTGAATTATGGCGAAGATACGACGCCGGATAGCGAAGGCGGCGGCGAATCTTATGTGATGGCGACGCTGAATAACGTCACCGTCGACGGTTGGGTCATTATCGGCATTTTGGGCGTGATGTTTGTCATCAGCTGGATAGTCATGATCGCCAAAGGTATTGTCCTGGCGCGCGTTTACCGGGAGAACAAAAAATTCGAGCACGCGTTTACGCAATTAAACATGGCCGAAATGGCCAAGCTGGATCATGAAGATGAAGAAGGCGGCGCCGATTTTGACGAGTCGCCGCTATTGCTGTCCT
The DNA here is from genome assembly GCA_050015235.1 of Methylomonas sp. Classification (GTDB taxonomy): domain Bacteria; phylum Pseudomonadota; class Gammaproteobacteria; order Methylococcales; family Methylomonadaceae; genus Methylomonas. The sequence goes on from JBEKBU010000208.1 coordinate 6,691, forward strand.
TGACCGGCGATCACGCCGCCTATGCGGGTTCGTCGCTTTACCGCGTCTATCATATCGGCGTACAGGAAATCAATAAACGTTTAATGTCGACTTTAGCCGCGGCTGTTTCCCAGCCGACCTTGTCGGCCTCCGCTTTGAACGCGATCAAGGCGTCCATGGATGGCGTGATGGTGCGCGAGTTGCAAAAACTGAATTCGCAAATGGTGTTGCTGACCATCGCGATCTCCGGCGGCCCGTTTTTGGGTTTGCTGGGCACCGTGGTGGGGGTAATGATTACGTTCGCCGCCATCGCCGTCAGCGGCGAGGTTAACGTCAACGCCATCGCGCCGGGGATAGCCGCGGCTTTGACCGCTACGGTGTGCGGTCTGGCGGTGGCGATTCCGGCTTTGTTCGGATACAACTATCTGGGCAGCCAGATTAAAGTGATCACCGCCGATATGCACGTGTTTATTGATGAATTTATCGCTAAAATCGCCGAGCAATATAGCTGATTTTACATTTAACGATTGCGTTTCAAACTTAAAGAGTAGCAAGCGATGAAAGTCCAGGAAGAAAATGCGGCTTACGACGAAATCAATGTAACGCCGATGCTGGATCTTGCCTACGTATTGCTGGTGGTGTTCATTTTAATGACGACCGCGGCGGTGCAAGGCATACAGGTTAATTTGCCCAAAGCCAGCAACACGCCGAGTCTGTCGAAGCCGCAAACCAAGGCGATCACCGTGACGGCTAACGGCACGATCTTTCTGGATACTTATCCGGTGACGATGGCGCAGCTGGAGTCGACGTTGATGCAGTATAAGGCCGCCAATCCCGAATTGCCGGTAGTCGTGAAAGGCGATGCGACCGTGCAATACCAGAATGTAGTGGATATATTGGCTTTACTCGGCAAACTGGATATCACCCAAGTAGGTCTGGTTACGCAGAACTTGGTTAAATAACGATATGCCCGAAAAAAAAGGTACGCCCGAAAAAAAACGTTTCCGGGTTTATTTGCCCAGGATAATTGGCGGCTTGCTGGCGGCGG
>JBEKBU010000209.1:0-7688 GCA_050015235.1 Methylomonas sp.
TTTGGCTTCTATCCTTTCAGTAATCGTGTTAGGCGACGAAAGCGGTTATACCTCAGGTGAAACACAAAAAATGAAATTAGCGGCGATAGAATACGAGTGGGAGACACATCCGGCGCCGGCTGGTTTCACAGTGTTCGGTTTACCGGATCAGGTGAACGAAAAGACCGATTACGCCATTAAAATACCCTATGTCCTAGGTCTGATCGCCACCCGCTCCATTGATGAGGATGTTAAAGGCTTAAGGGATTTACGTGAAGAAAGCGTCACCCGAATTAAAAGCGGGATGATTGCCTATGAAGAACTGCAAAAACTGCGCGGACCTGATCCTAGTCCGGCTACCAAACAACGTTTTGACGAGCATAAAGCCGACTTGGGTTATGGCCTGTTATTGAAAAAATACACTGAAAATGTCGCGGATGCGGATGCGGCGACTATCCAAAAAGCCGCTAACGACACTATTCCCAAAGTGGCGCCGCTATTCTGGACGTTCCGGGTGATGGTGGCTTGTGGTTTCGCCATGTTGTTCATTTTCGCCATGTCGTTTTATTACTGCGCCACCCGCGTTGCCGATCAAAAACGCTGGTTGATGCGGATGTCGGTCTGGTGCATCCCCTTGCCATGGATTGCCGCCGAAACCGGCTGGTTTGTGGCGGAGGTTGGACGTCAACCTTGGACTATTTCCGGAGTATTGCCGACGCACATCAGCGTTTCCAGTCTCAGTAGCGAACAACTGTGGTTCAGCATCGGTGGTTTTGCTCTTTTCTACACAGTGCTGTTGATTATCGAATTGTATCTGATGTTCAAATACGTGCGCCTAGGACCGAGTAGTTTGCATACCGGCCGATATTGCCTTGAACAATCGAATACTCAAACCGCTTAAGCATAGAATGAGGAGTACGACATGATTGATTATGAATCTATCCGCCTAATCTGGTGGGTGTTTATCGGCGTTGTCGCCATCGCCTTCGCCTTGACCGAAGGTTTCGATTTCGGCGTCAGCACCTTGTTGCCGTTTCTCGGTAAAACCGATGTTGAGCGTAGGGTCATCATTAATACCATTGGAGCTACTTGGGAAGGCAATCAGGTATGGCTGATATTGTTGGGCGGCGCTATTTTCGCGATATGGCCGGCGGTCTACGCCACGCTATTTTCCGGCCTGTATGCGGCCATGCTGCTAGTGCTGTTTTCTTTATTTTTTCGGCCAGCCGGTTTCGATTACCGTAGCAAACTGGAAAATCCAGCTTGGCGTAACGCCTGGGATTGGTGCCTGTTTTTAGGCGGTACGTTGCCACCCGTTTTATTTGGCGTATTGGCCGGCAATTTGATACTTGGTTTGCCATTCCATCTGGATCAGGATTTACGGACTTTTTATACAGGCTCATTCTGGGCTTTGCTTAGTCCGTTTGCCTTATTATGTGGTGTCGTCGCCTTACTGGGAACCAGCTTTCATGGCGCCTTGTTTTTGAAATGGCGAACTGAAGGCGTGATTCATGAAAGGGCTACCATGGCGGTAGAAAAGTTGGGGCCACTATTGTTGATCGGATTGGCCGCCGCCACGCTTTGGGTGTTTATGGTCATTGATCGTCCGGAAATCACCCAGATGGCGGCAACCGATGCGCCATCCAATCCCCTCCATAAGACGGTTATTGCCGTGGGCGCCGGCTGGTTGCAGCATTTTTTCGCCCATCCCTGGATGTTGCCGGCCCCGCTGATTGGCTTTGCCGGTATCCTCCTGGCCTGGCTGTTCGGCAAGGGGCAGTCGAGAATGGCGGCTTTTATGTTCAGCAGTCTCGGGATTTCAGGCTTGCTGTTGACGTTGGGCTTCGGTTTGTTTCCGTTTCTGCTGATATCCTCTACCGATCCAGGCTCCAGTCTGACCCTCTGGGATGCCAGTTCCAGCCACACAACACTATTATTGGCTTTCTGGATTACGGTGGTGTTTCTGCCTATCGTGCTGCTATATACCCGCTGGGTATACAAGGTCATTTGGGGTAGCGTGACCGAAGCCTCTATTTTGAAAGACACTCATACACTTTATTAAAGGAGAAATGCAATGTGGTACTTCACCTGGATGCTCGGCGTTGGCTTTGCAGCCGCATTCGCCATTATTAACGCCATGTGGCTGGAGTCGGTATGTGATATCGATACCCATGGCGTCGATCAATCTTGCGATTCATTATCTAAACACGAGGGGATTGAATAATGACTGTTGAACGCATCGTCAGAATAGTCGCCGGTTCTTTCATATTACTTTCATTGGGCTTAGGCGTTGAAGGCAGCCCTTTGTTTATGGACAACCGCTGGTTGTGGTTTACGGCGTTTGTAGGCGCCAATTTATTTCAAAGCGGTTTTACTCGATTTTGTCCGCTGGAAATTATGCTAAAAAAAATGGGTATAAAAGAAAAATGCCAGTAACACTGGCAAAAGATAACAGTAATCAAGAGGTATTATCATGGCTAAAATTGTAATCGTAGGCGCTGGTATCGGTGGCGTACCGATGGCGTTTGAAATGAAAGAACTGGCTCGGAAAGAAGACGAAGTCGTAGTGATCGCGGATACGCCGACTTTTCATTTTGTCCCTTCCAATCCCTGGGTGGGTGTGAACTGGCGCAAACCGGAAGATATTAAGGTTGAGTTGGCGCCGGTTTTCAAAAAGAAAAAAATCACCTTTATTCAACAAAAAGCGACGCGTTTTCACCCTGAGAACAATCAAGTCGAACTGACGGATGGTTCAAAAGTAGATTACGACTTTTTGATTATCGCCACCGGGCCTAAGCTTGCCTTCGAAGAAGTTGAGGGCCTCGGTCCCAATGGTCACACCCAATCCGTCTGTCATGTCGATCATGCCGGCGAATCCGGAGAATTCTGGAATAAATTTGTCGAAGATCCCGGCCCTATCGTCATTGGCGCCGTACAAGGAGCATCTTGTTTCGGTCCTGCCTATGAATATATGTTCATTGCCGAAACCGATCTGCGTAAACGTAAAATTCGCGACAAAGTGAAAATGACCTATGTCACCTCCGAACCTTATATCGGTCATTTAGGGTTAGGCGGGGTAGGCGATACCAAAGGCATGCTGGAAAGCGAAATGCGCGATAAACACATAGACTGGATATGCAACGCCAAGGTCGACAAGATTGAAGCCGGCATGATGTATGTTACGGAAGTGGACGAAAACGGCCAGGAGAAAAAGAAACATGAACTGCCGTTCAAACATAGCATGATGCTGCCTGCTTTTAAGGGGGTGGACGCCTTGCTGGGCATCGATAAATTGGTCAATCCGCGCGGTTTTGTTTTAGTCGACGAGCATCAGCGTAATCCGACCTATAAAAACATCTATTCGGTGGGAGTCTGCATTGCGATTCCGCCGCTTTCGCAAACGCCGGTGCCGACCGGTACGCCAAAAACCGGTTATATGATTGAATCCATGGTCACGGCTGCCGCGCATAATATCCGCGAAGAACTGGATGGCCAGCAACCGACCCATAAAGGCACCTGGAACGCCTTGTGTCTGGCCGATTTCGGCGATACCGGCATAGCCTTTCTCGCCATGCCGCAAATTCCACCCCGCAACGTGCAATGGGCATCCAGAGGCAAATGGGTGCATTTAGCTAAAATCGCCTACGAAAAATACTTTATCCGGAAAGTACGCCAAGGTCTAAGTGAACCCATTTATGAGCGCTTGCCCTTGAAAATGTTCGGCATCCTACGCCTCAAGCCTAAAGCAAAAACATAAGAAGGATTCAAATCAGGGGCGCCTTAGTGACAAATAGGCGCCGCTGTTTATTCTGGCAAATAACCCTTGTGTTCAATCTCACGATGCGTATTAATCAAAATAACCTTGAATATTAAATGAAACCATTAACTATTCGGCTTGCGTCTTGCATTTTATGGCTTGCGATTGGCAATAGCGTCTATGCCGAAAGCGATCAGCACACCTATACTCTTGATCAGGCAATTGATAAGGCGCTATCCAACAATCCGGAGCTCGGCATTATGCAGGCCCGCATAGATCAGGCCGATGCTCAGTTAGGGCAGGCGTTGGCCGGTTTTTATCCGCAAATCAAAACCAGTCTGTCTTATCAATACAGTAATAATCCGGCACAGGCTTTTTCGATGCTGATCGCGGAACGCCGCCTGAATTTTGCCGGAACCAATTTCAACAATCCCGGCTTTATCGAGGATTACCGCCCGAGTGTCACTGGAAGTTATTCATTGTTTCGCGGTGGACAGGATTATTATCAGAGTCAGGCGGCGCAATTGGGCGTCGAAGCGTCGGAACTGGAAAAATCCGCGACCCGCAATCGCTTGCTTAATAATGTAACGGCTGCTTATTATGGCGAATTAGCCGCCATACAAGCTCGCAAAGTGAGTCAGCGTTCGATTGAATCCGTACAAAGCGAACTCGATCAGTCCCGTGTTCGCTATGATGCCGGCGCCTTACTTAAATCCGATGTGCTATCGTTGGAAGTGCGGTTGGCCGAGGCGAAAGAAGTGGATATTCAGGCGGCAAACGCAATTGAGATGGCGCAAAACATGTTGAAAACCCTATTGGGTTTGTCCGCGAACGACCCGTTCGCAATTAGCGAGAATCAGGACACCCGTTTGCCTCAAGGCCCAGATAATTTCAATGAACTATTAAATCAAGCCTTAAGTCATCATCCCGAATTAAAGGCCGCCGAAAAAAAGGTGGCGATTGCCGAGAAACAACTCTCGGCCGCACAGGCTGCATATTTGCCGAGAGCCGACGCCTATGTCAATTACGGTTCTGACAGTAAGAACCTAACTTACAACAGCAACCGGGATAATGTCAGTGTCGGTGTAATGGTGGAAATGGATCTTTTTACCGGTTTTACTACTCAGGAAAAGATTAAAAGGGCTGAGCATGAATTGACGGCAGCTCAAGAAGCGGCTAGGCAAACCCGTTTGCGCATCGAGAATCAACTTAAATCCGCCCAACTTAGATTGCAAGAAGCCTTAAGCCGCAGCCAAGTCAGCGCCGTGGCCGTTCAATCCGCCGAAGAAGCCTTACGGCTGGTCAGCGAACAACGTCAGGCTGGAGTAGTGACCATCACCCGCTTTCTCGAAGCCGGGGTGGCCCGCGATAAAGCCAATACGCGACAAATTAGCAGCCGTTATGATGCATTGCGTGCGGAAGCGGAACTTAAACAAGCCATCGGTTTTTGGCAATAACAACAAATTTAGAGTTAGAGGACTCATCCATGACTGATTACAGTTCAGAATCACAACGGCCAAAGTGGCTGATCCCTGTTGCAGCCATAAGCGCTTTATTTCTGGTGATTTTATTTGCACTCGGCATCCTCGGCGGGGACAAAAAAACCGAACCTGGCAATACGGCCGTCAGTGGACAAGCCCTGCCTGGTGGCGCGAAAACCCTAAAACTGAGTTCAGAGTTGGCCGCTAATCTTTTGTCCTGGCAAGGTACGGTGCGCTCGCGATTGGCGGTTAAGATTGCGCCTAAATTAAATGCCCGCATTATTGAGGTACGGGTGCATCCTGGCGACCGATTAAAAAAAGGCGATGTTATTGCCCGTTTGGATGATCGCGATTTACTGGCCGCTTACAATGCCGCCGATGCCGCGCATATCGCCGCGCAAGCGCAAGCCGCACAAGCTAAATCCGAGGAAAAACGCATCATAGACTTATATGAAAAGCAAGCAGCCACCCGCCAAAGCTATGATGCGGTGCTGGCTCAATCCAAGGCGGCGCGGGCAATGGCTAATCAAGCGGCCAGTTCCGCCCAGCAAAGCAAAGTAATGTTGGGCGAAAATGTGCTGTATGCGCCTTTTGACGGCGAGGTTGGCGAACGCTTGCAAGAACCGGGTGACATGGGTATGCCAAGTCAACCCATTATTACCTTTCTAAAACCCGACGATTTACGATTGGATGTAGCGATTACAGATCGATGCGCTTCGAAGGTTAAACTTGGCATGATGGTTAATGTCCGCATCGACGCATTACAGCAGACACTTTCCGGCAAGATTGATGAAATCACCCCGGAAATCGATCCGCAAACGCGTAGTCAGCAGCTTAAAGTCAGCCTGCCGAAAGTCAGCGGCTTGCAACAGGGTCAGTTCGGCTGGCTGGACTTGGCGTGCCAAGGCGAACAATCGGCTTTATTGATACCAGTTTCGGCTATCGTCCATTACGGCCAACTTCAAGCAGTAAAAATCGTGGAAGGCGGTTTACTGCACACTCGTCATATTCGTACCGGCAAGCAATACGGCGAACAGCTGGAAGTATTGTCCGGTCTGCATGAGGGTGAAACTATACTGGTTGACGGTGGTAAGGCGCAATGAAACAGGTCGAAACTAAAAAAGACAGTTTGACAGTCAGTATTGTTCGCTTATTTACTACTTCGCATTTATCGCTGCTGTTTTTACTGATTTCCCTGTTGGCGGGGGCGGCCGCTTTGATATTGACACCGCGCGAAGAAGACCCGCAAATTATTGTGCCGGTGATGGATGTCTTTGTGCATGCGCCCGGCGCCAGCAGTGAAGAAGTCGAAAAGCAAGTCACGACACCGCTAGAAACCTTGCTTAAACAGATTAAAGGTGTGGAATACGTCTATTCCATTTCCCGGCCCGGTGAAGCGGTGGTTACCGTACGCTATTTTGTCGGCGAAAATCTGGAAAACAGTCTAATCAAAACCCGCGATAAACTGTTGGCCAATCAGGACATCATTCCACCCGGCGTCAGCGATTGGTTGGTGAAACCGGTGGAAATCGATGATGTGCCGATTTTATTGTTAAGTCTGTCATCTAAAAACAAAGATAGGGACGCCATGTCGTTACGCCGTATTGCCGACGAGCTGATTGAACGTTTACGGGGAGTGGATAATGTCGGCAAGAGTTGGGTGCTAGGTGGGGCTCCTCGCCGGATTTCAGTCTATCCCGATCCCGCCAAGCTTGAAGCCGGCGGCGTCAGCTTGCTGGAAGTCAAACAGGCGCTGACGCAAAGTAATGTCAATTTGCAAGTGGGCCTCCTCACTGAACAAGATCGCGAAATCGTACTGGAGTCTGGTCCGCATTATGAAAATGCCGAACAAGTTGGCGCCACTGTTTTAAAAAGCAACAACGGTCATTTGTTATACCTGCGTGATGTCGCCAATATACTGGATGGTCCTGCCGATACTGACGACTATACGCGCATCGGTTTTGGTCCGGCCGTCTTACAGATGAAAACCGTTGGCGAAGTTCATGGAAATCCGCCTGAAGCCGGAGAAGAAAGGCAAATGGCGACTATCGCCATCGGCAAACGGCAAGGTAGCAATGCAGTAAGTGTAGCAGAGCAGGTACTGGCTTTAACCGAACAATTACAGGGATCGTTAATCCCTGAAGATGTGTTGATGACGGTGACCCGCAATTACGGTGAAACCGCCAATCATAAGGTGAATGAGCTGGTCATGCATTTGTCGATAGCGATACTGACCATCATTGTGCTATTAGCTTTAACGCTGGGCTTGAAGGAATCGCTAATAGTCTCGCTAGCCGTGCCGATGACTTTTGCCATCACGCTGCTGTGCGACTTGATTTTTGGTTACACCATTAACCGCGTCACCATGTTTGCGCTGATATTATCACTCGGCTTACTGGTCGACGATCCAATCGTGGATGTCGAAAATATCCACCGACACTATAAATTGCGCAAGGAACCGCCCTTACAGG
>JBEKBU010000210.1:0-7629 GCA_050015235.1 Methylomonas sp.
TAAATGCCCGAGTTCGTCATTGCTGTCCATGGTTAAACGGATAGCATAATTTCCCGCCGCCAGCGTTTTAACGGCGCCGGTAATCCGTTTCAGCGGACCCCCGAGCATATAAGCCAGCAGCAAAGCCAGGAAGGCCGATAAGGCGATCATGATTAACGCAATCCAGATAAAGGATTCGGATTGCCGTTCCATGAAGCTGATTTCGCTGACATGATTCACAGTTTTACCCGGCGCCAGCCCCAGATAGCCGATAATCTTTCCCTGATAACCGATAGGCGTCAATAATAATTCCGGTAGCGTTTCCTCTCTGCCGAATACGATTTTTTTATCGGCGTCCAGTAGCATTACCCGCAGCTCCAACGGCGTGAATTTTCTTTTGTCTTGTTCCGGATTGATGGCGGGAGGCCAGAGATTACCCGGTTCGGCCAAAGCCTGCGTCCGCCAGTTAGGCGCAATATTTCGCGGGTTGGATTGCAGCAGCAGATTTAACCACTGCTGTTTGTCCTTAGCCAGTTCGTCCCAGCTTTGATGGCTGGCGTAATAATCTGAAAGCCCTTCGATCATATTGTTGACGCGCTCCTGTTGCCGGGAGGCGATGAGCTCGGAAAAGCCCTGCGTGACCGACCAGCGCGTAAACGCGTACATGCCGGCCACTATCAGCAGGGTAGTGGTCATCAGTATCAAAAATAATTTAAAGCGTATGGATTTATGCATCAGCGGGCGTAAATGTTTAATTATACATTATATTCATCAAGTTATAAGCAATATTACATGCCGGGTCAGCCAGTTTTTTACTGATATAAACAAAGTTTTATTTTTCCGTGATGAATTCGTGAAGTTTGGAACGGCAAAATAGCCTTACCAATTTTGGTTAACTAATAATGGAGTATAACGTATGAAATTTTTCCCTATTTTAATGCTTGCAGGCGCTCTGTCGCCGGTTTACTCGGCGCAAGCAGAGGAAGTGACGATCAACTTCGCCAATCTTGCCGGCGCGGACGGCGTCGCGCTAAGTCCGGTTTTTATCGCGTTGACGAATAGTCCTTCTCTGGAATATACGCCCGGAACGGCCGCATCAAGCGCTATTGCGCAGTTGGCGGAAACCGGAAGCGGCGCTGGATTGATGCCCGAATTCGCGGGGATTAGCGGAGCGCAGACGGCTGAAGTTGTCGCAACGACTAATAATTTCACCCCGCCCGGCATCTATTTGCCCGGCGGTACAGGCAGCATCACCTTAAATCTTGATCCGGTCAAAAACGAATACTTAAGCTTTTATACGATGGTGGTGCCTTCCAATGACCGCTTTATCGGCGGGGAAATCCAGTTATTCAATAGCGCCGGCCAATTTATCGGTGCGAACGCCGTGATAGACGGCAGTGCGATATGGGATGCCGGCGCGGTGGCTTCGCAAGTGGCCGGGGCGGTGTTTATAGCAAATGATACCGGCAGCAATACCCCTACACCGAATGGAGTGATTACCGCTGACGATAATTATTCCGTTTACAACAACAGTTTAACCCCGGCCGGTTACAGTTTTACCAATCTGCCGGGCGATAACACGCCGATATTAGGCATAACGGCGGCGGTAGTGCCTGAACCGCCGATGGCCTGGCTGTTCGCCAGCGTTTTATGGCTGGCGGCTCTGGCCCGCCGCCGCATGGCCGCATAAATCCGCTTTACCCGCAAAGCCGGGAATAAACTTTTCGGCGCGGCTGTGGACGGGATATTTATCCCGTCCGTAACGTTTTACGCTTTCGAAATCACCTGCAATTCCGCAAGTAGTTCAAGCTGAATAATTACAATCAGGCATTTAAGAATGCCGTTTCCGCCATTCCTTGGCGCGTTTTTTGGCCTGTTTGATCTGCGCGGGGGTAACTGTATTCAAGGTGACGGTCAGCGATTTAACTTGCTCGGCAAAACCCTGATCGGCGGCCAGTTTTAGCCACATATACCCCTCCACGTTGTCCTGAGTCACGCCTTCCGCGTTTAGATACATGGCGCCCAGGTTAAATTGGGCCCGTGCGTAGCCTTGTTCGGCGGCTTTCCGGTACCAGCCGGCGGCCATGGATAAATCTTGTGCGACGCCTAGCCCTTCGTCATACATGGCCGCCAGATTGAATTGCGCCTTGGCGTATCCCTGTTCCGCGGCTTGCCGGTACCAGAACAGGGCTTGCGAATAATCTTGCGCAACGCCTATGCCTTGATCGTAAATGATGCCAAGCAGTAATTGCGCTTCCGCATAGCCTTTTTCGGCCGACTGCTGGTATAAAGAGAGGGCTCTCGCCTTGTCTTGTTCAACTCCATCGCCTTTATCGTATTTTTTTGCGCTTCTGAAAAGTTCGGCGGCGTCTATGGGTTTGAGCGGCGCGTCGAAAATTTTCTGGAGCGGTTCAGGTAATTCGGTGGACGAATCGGCCTGGGTATGTCCGGCAAATAAAGCGCAAACCGCGAGCAGGCAGCGCGTTAGACCGCAACGCCGAAGAAACTTAAGCCATTGGGCGCGTATTATAGAGTTCAATGTTTTGTATTATTCCGCGGCGTCCGGCAACTTGGCCGCCAGATCGTCTTTAAAACTCAGCCAATCCAGCCTTACCTGGCGGCTGTAATTTAAAGCGTAATCCAGCGCTTCGGATTGCCAATGGTTTTGCCGGCCGAATTGCTGCAATTCTTCGGCCGTGGCCGAGCCGCGCCAGCCGCCGGTGCGGATATGCAGCCAGGCCGTCAATTCGGCCATACTGTACACCACTTTCTGCAGGCGCTGGAATTTGCCGTTCCAACGTCTTAGATGCAGCCGGTCCTGTTGCGGCATTAATTCCTTGAGCAGATAGGAGCGTTTGCCGTCGCTCAGCGCGGAAAGAAAGGCTGGAGCAATTGCTTGTCCGCGGTGTTGCAGGGTGGCGACGCGTTCGGCTTCGCGCCGCCATTCCGGTTGCGCAATCGGTAGGTAGGGCGCTAATGCCGAGCCCGGTTGGTGTTTGAGATCGAGCAAATAATGGTTGTCTTCGCCCTTGCCGTAAACTAAAATGGCATAACGCTCCAGACCGAGACTGCCGGTTCCGGCAATACGCCGCGCAACATCCAGCACCCGGAAAAAATCAGGGTTGGCCTGTTTGGCCGCAAAGCGGCCGATTATTTCGGCGACGCGCATATGGTCTTCTTCGCAGGCCGGCAGCGCTTTTACGCCGTCTGTTTTCAGGCGGCGGCCGCCATGCTGGTGTATCGTGCGTTCCTCTAGTAAATCGGAGCGCAAACGGCGTTTCAGGTTTTTAAGTAAAAAACGGATCATGCCGGTAGCGGTGGAGCGCTCTATCCAGCGCGGTTTGCCTTCGGCCAGTTCCCGGCAATAAACTTGCAGGTAAAGTTCGCAAAGTTGCAGAGCCTGAGACTGATCGAGCCCCAAAGTTTGCCCGGCTATCAGCAAACTGCATAAAAAACGCGCCAGATCCCAGGCGCAAGGGGCCAGCATGGCTTCGTCGAAATCGTTGATATCGAAATAACTGAGACGATTGTCGCCTTTATAGCTGCCGAAATTTTCCAGATGCAAATCGCCGCACAGCCAAGCCGGCGGCGTGGCGTTCAGCCCCGAGTTTTGCGGCCAATCCTGATAAAACAGATGGTCGGTGGCGCGCAGAAACGCAAAAATGTCTCTGTGCATGGCCTGATATTTGAGAAATAACCGCTCCGGATCGCGGCCGCTATTATAGGCGTTAATTCGTTCCCAGACGCTGGTGGTATTCGGCATTAAAATTTCCTCGGATTAAATCTTTTGGTCATTGAGTTAGTTTCTGGCAATAGCGATCTGATAGGCGTTCACGAACAGGCAGGCTTGTAAACCGGCCGCCAAGGCGTGCGCCGGTTGTTTATGGTTGCGCCCGGCGATTATGGTCAGACGCCATTCCTCATTTTCTTGCCCATGGATGATAGTTAAACTTGTTTGATCCAGTTGAAATCCTAAATCGGCAAAAAACCGCCGGATATTTTCCAGCACAGGTTGATAGTCCGGTTTGAAAAACAGGTTTACGGTAAGGATATGCCGGGAAGGCAAAATGGCTTCCAGTTCGCCGCCCCAAATCATTAAGGCGGCGCTAATAAGCGTTAACGCTATGGCGGCCAGGTAAAACCCGGCCCCGCATAAAATACCGATGGAGCAGGAAGCCCATATCGAAGCGGCGGTGGTTAGGCCGCTGATATTCAAACCTTCTTTCATAATGACGCCGGCGCCGAGAAAGCCGATACCGGTGACTAAGCCTTGAATCACGCGGGTCGGGTCGGAGCTCTCCGGCAAGTGGACCAGACCGCCGAACCAGTAATGCGGAAAAGACAAAATCACGGTAACAGCCGAGGACGCCATACAGACCAGTCCATAGGTGCGCATGCCGGCGGCGCGTCCATGATACGCGCGTTCATAACCGACAACCATGCCTAACAGCAAGGCGCCGAAAATGTTTAATAGTATGATCAGATTGACTTCAAGTTCCGGCTTGGACCAGTAAGTATTGAAGATATGCATGGTTATCGGCTGCAGATCGCTCATGGACGGGAGTTTTTCCGGGAGATCCGCGCCGGCGCCGTACGCGGGATGAATAATTTAAGTTTCATGCTTTACGTTTAACTTCAACAATATTCGGTAACTGATTTATTTTCGCCAGCACCACGCTCAATTGTGCGGTATTCTCCACCAATATGGACAAATTCAAAATCGCGGATAAATCCCCGTGCGTCTTCAGGTTGGCGTCGCTGATATGTACTTTCGCGGCCGCTAATAGTTGCGAAACGTCGCTGAGCAAATTATGCGCGTTAAATGCGTGTATGACAATCGATACCTGATGGCGGCTGGCCTGATTATTATTCCATTCGGCGTTAATCAGTTGCGTCCGCTGTTCATGCCCTATATGTATAATGTTTTCGCAATCCAGACGGTGGATGGTGATGCCGCGCTTATGCGAAATAAAGCCGACTATGCCGTCGCCCCTGACCGGATTGCAGCAATGCGCCATTGTTGTTAACACGTTGTCTATGCCGGCGACTACCACTTGCGATTTTAGCAGCGGCTGGTTGGCCGTGATTTTTAACGCCGGTTGCTGCTCCAGCTCGGGAATTTTCAGGGCCGCCGCCAACTGGCGGTTGTTGATGTCGCCGCAACCTATGGCTTGATACAAATGATCGGCGTCGGCTATTTTGAAATATTTCAATAATTCCGGTAAATCGACGGCTTTTATGTTCAGGCGCCGGCTTTCCTTGTCCAGAATGTGTTTGCCGGCGCTTATATTTTCGCTTTGTTTTTGCTGTTTAAACCAAACTTTTACTTTAGCGATGGCGCGAGGCGTTTTTAAATAGCCGAGACTAGGATCCAGCCAGTTATGATTAGGCTCGCCGTGTTTAATGGTGATGATCTCAACCTGCTCGCCGGATTGCAACATATAACTCAGCGGTTTGATTTGACCGTTAACTTTTGCGCCCCGGCAACTATGGCCGATTTCGGTATGTATGGCGTAGGCGAAATCCAGGGGGGTGCTGCCTTTGATCAGATCGACCAGTTTTCCGGCCGGGGTAAGCACGAACACCCGGTCTGAAAACAGTTCGGTGCGGAAGTTTTCGATCAGATTGTCGTTGTTGTCGCGGTCTTCCAGCAATTGCCGTAGCGAGGCGATATTTTTTTCCGTGGCGGCGTTGAATTTTTTGCCTTCCTTATAACGCCAATGCGCGGCTACGCCCAACTCGGCGAATTCATGCATGCCCTTTGAGCGGATTTGGATTTCGATGCGGTTGCCGTTTTCGTCTATCACCACGGTGTGCAGAGATTGATAACCGTTCTGCTTGGGATTGGCGATGTAATCGTCAAATTCCTTGGGTATATATTGCCAGTTGCTGTGCGCGATGCCTAGCACCGTATAGCAGGTCGCCGGGGTGTCTACTATGATTCTGACCGCCAGCAAATCATACAGCTCGTCGATGCCCAGTCTTTTGCGGCGCATTTTTGAGCCGATGCTGTAAATATGTTTGGGGCGGCCGCTGATTTTGGCCTGTATGCTTTCCGCCGCCAACCTTTCGTTGAGCTGGCGCAGAAAATTGTCTATGCAGGCTTCGCGCTGCTGGCGTTTACCGTCCAGCGCATTGGCGATAGCAAAATAAGTGTCGGGATCGAGATAGCGGAACGCCAGATCCTCCAGCTCCCATTTGAATTGATGAATACCCAGCCTGTTAGCCAGCGGTGCGTAGATATCCAGGGTTTCCCGGGCGATAAACAAACGGATGCCGGCCGGTTCTATGCCCAGATTGCGCAATCGTTGGATACGGAAAGCAAGTTTGATTAACACGGCGCGCACATCGTGAGTCATCGCCAGCAGCATGCGCCGCAGAATTTCGGTCTGATTGGGCTGATTAGCCATATCCGGCGTGTAGATATTAAGCTTGTTCAGCCAATGAACGTCTTTTACCAGATTGGCGACGGTTTTGCCGAACTCCTTATTCACCAGCTCTTCGGTCATTTGTTCGACCACGCGCGGGTCGCTCAATATGGCCGCTAGTATCGACTCCAGATCGATATGCACCGACATCATCACTACGGCCACTTCCACGCCTTTCGGCCGCAGGTGCGCCTCGGAAGGCGTAGTGCGGCTGGCTAATTCGTCAACCATGAACAGCGCTTTGCTGATTAAAGCGTCATCTTCCGGCGAAAAGCCGGGAAACCGGTTTAAATGAGGATGTAGGGGGCTGTTCATACTTTGCTAGAGTGAAGTAGCGCCAGTATAACGGATTTGCGGGGGGAATGCATGTTGCTAGATAATGAGACAGATATGGTTTTCAATCATTAAGTTATTTTAGACTTGAATTTTCTCTTGTTGATTCTTGTGTACTTATCTACTAATTCACACGACATTTTTCTCAAAACCTATGTACTGCGTCAATTTATCTTAAAGCGAAAGTCAGGTATAACATAGCTAGATTAGTAGGCTAGATTAATGAGGAAGTTATGCAAACCAAGCAATGGTCTTTACAAGACGCAAAAAATAAACTTGGCGCGGTAGTTGACGCCGCGCAAAAAGGTCAGGCTCAAGTCATAACCCGCCGCGGCGTGGCGTCGGCAGTCGTACTATCCATCGAAGAATTTGAAAAATACAGTCGTTTGGATGCAGCCCAAACGCCTTCTTTTATCGACCATCTCCTCGGTACGCCTACTGACGACGGTGAATTTGAACGTCTGGGCATGCACTTAAGGGATTTCGAATAATGCCTTATTTATTGGATACCGATATTTTGTCCGCATAATTGATGTCGCCGCTCCAAATTGCCGGGCAAAAAAACACCCTTTACGAGTGTAGCGGTAAAGGGCGTGTAGAGGAGGAAAGCGGTTACATGCAATACTTAATTGAGCGCCAATTGACCGGCGCCGGTTAGGCCGGGTTGGGCCTTTCCGGCGGCGTCCGCAATGGCGTTTCCGGTTTCCGCCGTGTCGTCGGCGGCCTCGACTTTGGGCGGGTCGATTTTATGACCTTGCATTAACCACTCTATTTGCTGTTTATCCAGGGTTTCCCAATCCAGTAAGGCGTGCGCCATATTGTGCAGAATTTCGATATGCTCCTGGAGCAAGGTTTCGGCGCGCAAATAATTGCTGTCGATGACGTGGCG
>JBEKBU010000211.1:0-7615 GCA_050015235.1 Methylomonas sp.
TTCCAGCCAGGAACCGGGATTCACGCAATTTCCGCTATCCTGGCAACCTGTGGGTTGTGGAAACTGACCGGCGTCGATTCGATCTATAACCGTGTCGGTGGCGCCATCGATCACCACCACGCCTTCGAAGTCCGTTTGCGCGTAAATGCGATTCGTCTTGCGATTCACGGCCAACCATTCTTCGTGGTTGGTGACCGTTAAATTGGCTACAACAGCCCTTTTTTTAGTGTCCCACACAACGATACTGGGCGCCGGCGTCCATAACACCATATACAGCTTGCCGGTATCAGGATTGCAGGCTATCCCGTCAACATTGTAGATAGTCGACACCGGAAGCGGTGAGAAGCTGTCTTTAATGGAATTCGCCGCTCCATCCATAGCGGTAACGACGCCGTTTTCCGATAGGCTATAGACAGTATTGGTAACGTCATCGACACAGGATTGATAAATTCCAAAGTTGCCGTCCAGATTTGTCTTCGCTGCGTCAGGGATTGGAATATTTGCAAGAATTGTGTCGGTAGCGCCATCCAGCACTGTCACAGACAAATTATTGCTAACATAAACCCGGTTGGTTTTGACGTTCACCTGTACGTCTGTTGCCCCGGCGTTGCCGCCTGGCGGAATACTCGGCATCGGGATGGTGGCAAGAATAGGCGAACCGGCGGTTCCGGAATTGATGATCACCGGTTGTGAGAAATCCGATTTGATACTAGAAGCCGCATTGGGATATTTGACTTGCGGCGTCAATAAGGTTGCTAAACCTTTGCCAGCCTGGGCCGAACCCGCCGTTAAAGTCAACAATGACAAGAATGTTAGAACAACATTTTTCAAATAGATGCTGGGATTGACCTGTTTACTCATATATTGATATCCAACTTAACAAACATCGGCTAAAGCGGGTGGATTAAACCAAGTAATGAAAAACATACAAAAAACGCGCCATTTATTAAATATTATTTATTTCATATATTTATGTATAACCACGTAACATTAATATTTCAGAACTATGTTATTTCACACACTTTTTCTATTTTATTTCACACACTTTTTTGATCATTATGCGAAATACCGCACTAAATTCTGTTGCAGACAATATTCTGATTTGTTGCATAGCAGAAATGGAATGGGTGTTGGAGAGCGTTTTTGAATGCAGCCGCAAGGAAATCCATACCGTAATTCATGAACTAGCTTGCAACGCCAAATTTCAGTTTGAAGATTGGTCAATTTTAAATTGTGCGCTAGTGGATTATCTTGAGTTTTCATCGGTTGATTGTTCGGATTGCCTGATCGCTAGATCGGCCCAAAAAGCTGGCGCATCAACTCTCTATACCTTTGAGAATGAAAAAAAGCTGGGCGCATTGCCGATAGCCGCCTGTCTAAAAAAAGATTTTAACGATTAGCTAAATAACTATAATCAAAAACATTACTGATTACCCACATGCTTCAGTTAATGCGTCATACCCGCAGGAAGCGGGTATCCAGCGCCATGGATAACTAGCCTTAACCTTCCATGGAGTCCAATACCGTTAAGTTAAACTAGGGACAGCTCCCTCTCCCACCGGGAGAGGGTTGGGGTGAGGGGATCAAATTAATAATTTTATTGGAATTTTCCTGTTTAAGCCCCCTCACCCTAGCCCTCTCCCGAAGGGAGAGGGAACGACTTGTCGCTTAACTTAACGGATCCGTGCCGAAATGACGACTCTTATAGCGGAACGTTGGATTTAACTAAAGCGGGTAATCGGGAAAACATTAGGGGCTGTGACAAAATCGCCCTAACGCGATACGATTACCTCATCAATTTGGGTTGCGCCGGAGCCAGTCAGCATGTGCGGTCGTTTTAATCTTACCTCTACCCCGGAAAATATCGCCGAACATTTTCAGTTATCCCTGCCGCCGCATTATCAAACAAGTTATAACCTTAGTCCGGGCCAGAAGATATTGTGTATCGTGGAATTGGAGGATCAATCGCTTAAAGCGGTTAATCTATTTTGGGGGCTGGTTCCGTCCTGGGCCAAGGACGATAAAAACAGCCAGCATTTGATGAACGCCAGAGCCGAGACCATCAGGGAAAAACCCAGTTTTAGGGCGGCGTTTCATAAGCGCCGCTGCTTGATCGTCGCCAGCGGATTTTATGAATGGCAAAATCTTGAGCACGGTAAACAAGCTTTTCATATCCATCGCCGCGACAACGATTTGTTCGCCTTGGCCGGATTATGGGAGCATTGGCGGCATGGGGAGCAAACGCTGTATTCCTGCGCTATTATTACGAAGGGAGCCGGGGAATTGATGCGCCCTATCCATGAACGGATGCCGGTGATTATTCCCAAGGAAGCATACCGGTTGTGGCTGGATAAAAACGCCGATGAAAACCGGGCGTATCAGTTACTGGCTAACGATGCGTATCGGGATATGATGGTAACGCCCATTAGCGGTTATGTGAATAATCCATTGCACAACGACGCCGGGTGTTTGAAGTGAGGTTATCGATTTTTATTATTCGATTCTTAACACCTTGGCGCCTTTGATTTTACCTATTTTCAATTCAAACAAGGCTTGATTCGCCTGCTCAAGGGTAAAAGACTCCACCTCGGGCTGGATAGGCATTGCCGCCGCCAGCTGCAAAAATTCCTTAACATCGTTACGGGTGATGTTGGCGACGCTTTTCAGCTCTTTTTCCCGCCAGAGATGTTCCGGGTAATCCAGTTTCAGCAGACATTGTTTATCGTCTTGCTTGCGGATAGCGTTAATGACCAAACGGCCGCCCGGCTCCAGATTGGACAGGGCTTCCAGAACGGGCTCCCAGGCGGGTGTAGTGTCGATGATGCTATCGAGTTTGGCGGGCGGCCTGTCAAAAGTATCGCCGGCCCAGGCGGCGCCGAGCGCACGGGCAAATTCCCTTTCTTCGGCGTTGCGGGCGAATACAAAGATTTCCGTCGCCGGATAGAGATGTTTCGCCATTTGTAAAACCAAATGCGCGGAAGCGCCAAAGCCGGTCAAGCCTAGCCGTCGCCCATTTTGGACGCCCGCCAAATGTAGCGACCGATAACCGATAGCGCCCGCGCAAAGTAACGGCGCGGCTTGCAGATCGGAAAATCCGGCGGGCAGCAAAAAAGCAAAATCTTCGGCAACCGTCATAAATTCCGCATAACCGCCATTGGCGTCGCGGCCCGTAGCTAAAAAATCGGGACAAAGATTTTCCAATCCGGCCTGGCAGAACCGGCACGCGCCACAGCTTGAAAAAATCCAGGCGACGCCGACTCTAGCGCCGATTTTGAGCGTTTTGACCAGACGGCCGGCGCCCACTACCCTGCCGACAACCTGATGGCCGGGTATTACCGGCAAGCGCGGCGGCGGCGTGCGGCCCTCGATTTCATCCAGTTCGGTATGGCAGACGCCGCAAGCGGAAACCTTGATCAAAACTTCGTGATCCTTAGGTTCAGGAGTCGGCAAGTTGCCAAGTTTTAACGGCGTTGGCTGTTCACGGATATTACAGATCCTTTCCAAAAGCATTGCTTTCATTGCTTGCCTCTATATTGTCATTAACTATTTCGTCACTATTTACCGAGTGACTAATCATCCTAAAGCTTACCGATAGCCGACCACCTAGGCTTTTGGCGCCGGAACGCCTGTCAGAAGACGCTGTAAATACATCCGGGTAGCTTTCGCCCGGCCTCCATGCCGGTCAAACTTCTGTTAGGCGTTCCGGCGCCAAAAGCCGAATAGTAACCATCCATCCTTATCCTATCAACAATATTAGACGCCATCACTCCGGCATATTCCCAACCCGCTTGCCCACCCGGTACAAGCTCCAGACCAGCACCACCACCATTAAAGCTATCATGACGCCCAGCAATAGAGAACTATTTAACCACTCGCCGATGTCGAATTTGTTGTTGATCGCCGCCTCCGCGATTTCCGCGCCTAAAGCGGCCGGGGTGATTTGATAACCCCGGTCGAGCAATTCCCGGATCGAGGCGGTATCGTAAACCGGCGGCGCGGCTTTATCCGCGCCGTAGTAGAGCCGATAGGCATTCTCGGCTTGCGGTAAAAACAATAACTGATAACCGGCGCCGACGCCGGTGACCGAGGCGATGTCCAGCGGCGGATTATCCTGATTTTGAATGACGATCCGGTAATGCTCGCGGCGTTGTTCGGGGAAAGCCAACTCGGCGCGCTCGCGGTTGATGTCCTGGAAATGCAGGGCTTGCAGCTGGGCGGCGCCGATGACTTGCCGGCTTGATTCGACGCCGTTCCGCAAATCGATTTCCACCTCGGCGTTGCGGCTGAAATTGGCGGTTTTGATTTGCAGCTTGAACCCGGTCAACGGTAAGCGTGGGCTGTCGATATCGATCAGGCTGGTTTTATGTGCGGCATCCTGGCTAATGTTGAAGGCGGCGAGCGGATATTCGAACCGCGCCGCGGTTTCCGGCAGGGTTTGGGCTTGCGCGTGCCAGGCCTCAATGCGCTCGATATGCAGCGGTTCATACCGCAATGCCTGCTTTTCGTTACGCTCCCGTTCTTGACCGTGATTTAGGGTGCGAGTCAGCTCCTGTATCTCCGCGACGTGGGTCTGGCCGGCTTTGGCGACGATGATTTTGAAAAACCGGTCATGATTGGCGGGCAAGGCTACGTCGCGATTATCGACAGCCATATTCCGCGAGTAATCGTAAATAGCGGCCTTATCGACCAAGGTTCGCCATGTCTTGCCGTCCGCCGAAGCCTGGATTTGCAATTCGTATTCGAAATCGTGCTGACCGGTGACTATCGTCAGGCCGTCGGCGGAAGCCGCCTCCTTATCCAAACCGAGCGTGACGGCGATACCGTCAGCGCCGATTTTCTGTAAAGTCTGCGTTTCGATACCGCTGGGCAATCGTTGCGGCACGGTTTTCCGGGTAGCCATTTTTTGCAGCAAATAAGGCGTTTCGACGCCGTTCCGATCAAGCAGCCGCAGATCGCCAAAACCGTCCTGGCAGGCCGCGTAAACCGGTTGATCCAATGCGACCGCCAACAGCGTTTCATTCCCCGCGTCCGGGCGAACGACCGGCCGGCTGAAACGCTCGGCGGCCGGCTCGGCGGCAAGCGCTTGCGAGATGAGCATTCCCAAATAGCCGAGCACTGCAAATTTAAGGATCATGAGGTTTCCTTTTCGGCGGCGGCGCCGATGAATGTTTGTTGATAGCGCATATAGAAAAAAGCCCCGCCCAGCGCCAGCATGCCCAGCACGATAAAAGCGACGATACGGTAAATCTGCTCCAGCCGCGCCAAATCGACGAAGAACACTTTCCAACTGACCAAGGCGAACAGCGCCAAGCCGACCAGCCGGAGTACCGGGGCTTGGCGCTTGATGCCCGCGAACACAAGGCTTAATGCAAACAACGACCATAGTATCGACACTCCGCCCGAGCGTAGACCCGGTACGTATTGGGAAAGCACGGTGTTTATCTCCAAACTGAGAAAGGTAAACAAAAGCGCCAGCGCGCTGCCGGCCAGCCAGCGCCGGATGTAGGCGGCCTCCGCGCCGGCCGCCGGCAGGCGCTGAAAAGCAAACAGTAAAAAACCGATAATGGCGGCAAAATCCAGCAGCCGCATCAGCGCCAATTGGAAAGAGTAGCCGCCGCCATAGCGCATGGTCCACAGGCTGTCGCCGTCGCCAATTTGTCCCAGGCTTAAATCCCAAGCCGGCAGGTCGAAAATAAGCAGTTTCAGCAACACCGCGATCATGAAAAAACGCAGGGCTTTAAATAACCATGGGCCGGGCGCCGCCAGATAACGCAACAGCAACAACAGGCTCATCGCCAGCCAGACCAAAGTCAGCGCCGGCAATTGCAGCGGCGGATACAAATAACCCAAGCTGCGGTATAACTCCAGTTGCAAGACGATGAACAGCATGCCGGCGGCAATGATCGCCACCGTTTGCAGCAGCCAGTTATCCTTCAGCCACAACGGCACATCGTTTTCCGGCCCGCAGGCCAGCGGCGAGGCCGGCGCGGGGTTTTCTATCAGCCGAAAAGCCAGCGCCAGCGAGGCGATGGGGATACCGAAACTAACGGCGCGCTCCAGCAAACCGATCATGAATTGGCCGAACGGCTGGCCGGCGTCCATCGCGCCACCGTATTGAGCCGGCAAATCGATAAAACAGAAGCGCGCCAACATAAGCAGATACATCAGATAGGCGGCCTGCCGCAAGAAGGCGCTCCGCAATTTACCGGCCATCCACAGCATGACCAGCGCCTGCAACGACCAACTGACGGTAATCCATTGTTTGGACAATAACAAAGGCAGCGTAATGGCGACAAAAAACGCCGCCAGGCCGATAAAACTCAGCAGCAGCTCACGATCCGCCACCCGCTTGGCCAAACAATAATAGACATGGCCGACATAAAACGCCGCCAGCGCCACGCTGACCAGCGCCACCCAGATTTGCCCATGGCTGGTCTCGACCAAATGGTATGCGGTCATAAAGAAAATGCCGGCGTTGACGATCAGCGCCACTAAATCCAGCAGCGACGACTTTACCCGGTTGATCAGGCAAAACAGAAACACCATGGTGGAATAAAGGATGAAAAAGCCGGTCAGAAACGGCATCACCTGCCAGAAGTTTTCCAGCCGATAGTTGTCCATGGCGGCGAAAAACAGCAGATAGTTAAAGAAAAAACTCAAAAAATTCAGCAAATGCCAGTGTTTGTGCCAGTTGATGGCGAGTATGCCGGCGCCGAGCAGCAGCATGTAGCTAAACAGACCCACAAAGTTTACTTCGCCGCTGGACAGCAAAATCGGCGTACAGTAGCCGCCGATGATGGCGAAAATGGCCACCAGCATCGAATCCAGCCTTACCGCCAGCGTGGCCGCGCAAGCGGTAACGAATATCATCAGCGCGAAAGCCGGCGTCATCGCCAGCAAATGATAAAAACCGTAAGCGGCGAACACGCTGAAATACAAGACAGCGATACCGCCGCCAAGCAAACCCTGGCTAAATAAATGATATTTGCCGCCGGCCAGCCGCACGCCTACGATCACCATGCTTAACCCGGCCAATACCGTCAGCGCCACGCGCGCCCGCTCGCCCAGCAGGCCGTTATCGATGGAGTATTTCAGGAAAAAGCCGATGCCGGTGACCATAATCAACACGCCGATACGCAGCAGCCAGTTGCTGGCCATGGCGTACTCCATGCTCACCCCTTGCGGCCTATGGCCCTCGCCGACGATGATCCAGTTCCAGATTTCATTCAGTATTTGTTTGGCGGCCAGCTCAAAACGGCCGGGTTCGGCTTTGGGCTGAGCGGATTGGCTCCATAAGGCGTCCTGGTTTTCGAGCCGGCCCGGTGCGGAGGCGGGGTAGGATGGTTCGCCGGCTACCGTTGCCTTGCTTTCGGCCGGGCTCTCGTAGGGGACCCGCGCGGTAACCGGCGTTTGCTGGGCAAAAACCTCGGCCGGTTCCGCCGGCGCGGCGGCGGACTGCTCAAGCAATTTCAACAATAGTTTGCGATCTTCGCGCAAGGCTATTTCAATATTGCGCAAGGATAGACGCGTTTCGTTCCGGTGGCGATTTTGCCTTACCCAGATCAGTATCAGCATAATAGGAATCAGGCTTGCCGCGATAAAAGTGAAAAATTCG
>JBEKBU010000212.1:0-7552 GCA_050015235.1 Methylomonas sp.
GCGATGGCGCCTTCCAAACCCTCGGCAGTCGGAGTGACGACTATTCTGGCGCCGAACAAACCGGAAAAAAACCGACAAGACGCCGGCGTGGATTCAGGCATGGTTAAAATGCATTGATAAGCACGCGCGGCAGCCACCATCGCCAGCGCTATGCCGGTATTGCCGGATGTCGATTCAACAACGGCGCCGCCGGATTTTAACAAGCCGGATTTTTCAGCAGCCTGGATCATCGCTAAAGCAATGCGGTCTTTTACGGAACCGCCCGGATTTCTAGATTCAAGTTTAACAAATACCGCGGCGGTATTTTCCGGCAATATCCTTTGGAGTTTGACTAATGGCGTATTCCCAATCAATTGCGTAATAAAATTTGCGCCAGCCATCGCCACTCCTAGCTTATTTTTCTAATTTAAACGCTAAAAACAATGGGTTATGGTTACGTTGAACCAAAACTGCGATTGATTTGGATGTCGGCAGTTTGGTGATTAGTTTATTTAATTCAGCACTGTCGTGCACTACGCTATTCTGTATTCTTAAGATGACGTCGCCGGGTTGTATACCTATGTCCTGAGCGACTCCTTTAACGACTTTCTGCACCAGTACGCCATTTTTTTCAACTTGTAATTGTTGACGTTGTTCGCTGGATAAATCCGTAACAACAACACCTAGACGGTTAGCCTGGGTTTCGGCTGGCGCCGTTTCACTCAATTGCGCAAGCTGCTGAGCGGGCAACAAGCCGATTTTGACGGTAATCTCATGTTTTTCGCCCTGGCGGATAATTTTCAGTTTAGCATTTTCATCGATAGGCGTCACGCCGACTCGGGGCGGTAATTCACCTGAAGTTTCAACAATTTGGCCATTAAACTCAACAATAATGTCGCCAATTTGCAAACCGGCTTTTTCCGCTGGGCCGCCTGGGACGATTTTAGCGACCAGCGCGCCGTGCGGTCTGTCCATGCCAAACGACTCGGCCAATTGACGCGTAACATCCTGGATTTGCACCCCTAACCAACCGCGGGACACTTTGCCTTTGCTTTTTAATTGCTCAACCACATTCATGGCCAAATCTATCGGTATGGCGAAAGATAAGCCCATATAACCGCCGGAGCGGCTGTAAATTTGAGAATTAATGCCGACAACCTTACCCTGCATATTGAACAGCGGGCCACCTGAATTACCGGGATTGATAGCTACGTCGGTCTGGATAAAAGGCACATAATTACCATCCGGCAAACTCCGGCCTTTGGCGCTGACTATGCCGGCGGTAACGGATTGATCGAACCCAAAAGGCGTACCGATCGCCAAAACCCATTCCCCGACTTGCAATTGATCGGGAGAACCGATTTCAACCACCGGTAAATCCTTGGCGTCTACTTTCAGCAACGCCACATCGGAACTTTCATCGGAGCCTATTAATTTCGCCACCAATTCACGCCGATCTTTTAATTTCACCACAATTTCACTTGCATTATTAACGACATGGTTATTCGTCAACACGTAACCATCCTTGGAAATAATAAAACCCGAACCCAATGAATTAGTTTCCTTAGGCATCATTCCGCGTCCAGGCCCCTGAAAATAATGCCTGAAAAATTCTTCCATTTCCGGAGGCAGATCCTGCGGCATCTGTGATTGATCGCCGCCATCGCTCTGAACGTCCGGCGATTTTTGCACGGTACTAATGTTTACCACCGCATCGCCGTTAGTTTTAACCATTTCGGTAAAATCCGGCAACTGAGCAAATCCGGGAATGCTAAACAAAAAAAACACGCATGTGCCGTATAACAGCTTCTTAAGCATGAAATCCCCACTTTAAATTAAAAAAAAGACTCTCAACGCAATGTAACGCCCGCCGCAATAAATTCAACCGTCCGAGCGGGTACTTCGCCTAAAACCGTGATTTGATAAGTATTCTGTACGCGGCTAAAAGAGTTCACCGATCCGAAACTGTGTAATCCTTCAATACCTTCCGCTTCTTTAGGCTCCAGATAAACGGAAACTGAAGAAAAACCATCGCTAATCAACAAATGATCAACGGCTTTTTGAGATTGCTGCATGGAATTACGAATGAAAAATACGGTTTTAAATCCGGAAGGCCAATTTTTTAACATAAATGGCGCTTGTTCATAGGGTTCAGCCTCACTGGCGTGAATATGCTTGACCTGTATGGTTTTATTATCGGCGATCTCCGCCGCCGGTTGATTCCCGCCATCGACCTTTATTTCCGTAAAAACCAACTGTTCAAGAACAGCGCCATCCTGCGAATAGACTTCCGCTTTGAGCGGAAGAAAATATTGGGTTTCTATCCAAACTTTACGATTATAGCGAAACGGATCTTTCGCCTGAATATTGATTATTTGCGTCGGCAGTAGAGCTACCGATTCATTACCTGCCATCGAGAGCGTATAGATGGTTTCGATTTGAGTGAGATCTTGGGGTAAATTAATGATAAACGAACTGTCGATAGGGTGATGATTAATCACTTTTTGAGCGGTTTCCTTGAAATAACAACTCACTTCATTCGCTTTTCTAGTCACTTCCCGTAAAGGCGAGTTTAATGAGGATAACCATTCTTCTTCAATACCGTTTACTACACCGTGCCGGTATTTCATGGTCTCCAATTGACCGTTTTTCAGCAACACCACGGTGCCCTGAAAATTCAGCGCCTTAAGAGCATGATTCATATTTTCCAGCCACTGCCGACTGGTTAGCTGTTTATCATCGGCGTAAGCGGCCGAAACCGTTATTAACGCTACTGACAATACTATTATCCAGCATACGCGCCTACTCATAACAAAACTCTCTCCATTCAGCGTAATACGCTGAACAGCGCTACCGTTTTTATTGGTCATTGGCCCGGTCGGAAAGCCGGGGAACAAGAAAAAAACCTTGTCGGCTACACATGATTTTATTTGTAAAGCGTTTAAAACCTTTAATAACGCATTCATTGCCGTTGAAAATCCACCACACGCGCATAGGGTTGAGAACGGGGAACATTATTGCTAAAGTCATGCGCCATCAGATAATCATTAAATCGAGGGTTCATGGGAACGACGGAAACGTAGACTGGCGTATAACCGCCCATATAGCTCCGTTGATCAATAGTATGCATGACCCATACAATAGCCAGCACTATGGAAGCCGCCAAGGCCATCCCGATTTTTTGCCGATTAACGCCGGCTTTCTTACGCGGAATCAGTATCGCCGGCTCGTAGCTGATTTGCTGATGAATTTTTTCGGTAAAGTTCCTATCAAGGATAGCGCAACTATCATGTTTTAAAACTTGGCTTATGAGCTGATAACGTTGCAAACATTGCTTAAGTTCTTCATCTTTACGCATGATTTGTAGTAAATATAAAGCTTTATTACTTTGCAGTTCATCATCTATCAAGAGTGATATTTTTTCGTTAACTTGTTCTTGCATTAAAAATACCTTTATGACTGTTAACCTAACAAAGGCTGCAATTTTTCGTCTATCGCTTCACGCGCCCGAAAAATTCTAGATCGCACCGTACCAATCGGGCAATCCATCGCCTCGGCTATTTCTTCATAACTCATTCCTTCAAATTCCCTTAAGGTTATGGCGATACGCATTTCCTCAGGCAAATTCTCAATCGCTTGTTTAATTACCTTGATAATCTGTTCATTCATCAGTTGATTTTCCGGCGTTTCCAAATCTCTTAACTGCGCCGCATTTTCAACCAGCTCCGCATCCTGCATTTCCAACTCAAATTCGGAATGGCGGCGCGAGCGGGAGAGTAAATAGTTTTTCGCGGTATTTATAGCGATCCGGTATAACCAAGTGTAAAAAGCGCTCTCACCCCGAAAATCCGCTAACGCCCGGTAAGCTTTTATAAAAGTATCCTGCGCGACATCCTGAGCTTCATGCGAGTCTTTTACATAGCGGTTAACCAGATGGACTATTCTATGCTGATATTTGATCACCAAAAGATCAAATGCAGCTTTATCGCCCTGCTGTACACGGCGCACCAAATCCTGATCTAAAACTTCGCTATGGTTAGTCTGTTCGTTCACTGCATCGTTTCTATAGTTAGCTAGACAGCATTAAACCGCATTAGTTCTTTCAATACAAAAAAAATTGATATTGGCTTAACATAACCGATGAACAAACCGCATCTCCAGCGCGTTTAAGATGGAAAATTCGGGAACCGGCAATCCGAAAAGCATATTCTGCTCAGGAAACTTTTGAGTTGCAACAAAATTTTCACCTCGACCTCAGCTTCGGGCTTGCGGGGCAGGCAACTGTTTCTGATCGACCAGCACCGATACAAAGACGCTGGCTTCATGTATGGTTTTTTCCATAATCTCTATCAGACGGGAAATATCCGTGCCGATTTCGACAAATTCATGACGAAGAGCGGCAATCGCATGCGCATTAAGGTTATGTTTTAAAAACAACACCTGATCCTGAAAAGCGGCTAACACCGGATGCATCCGTTGTTCGGCGTTTTGCAGCGCGCGCAATAAACGCTGATACTGCTGACGGGATTTTTTCAATTGCTGCTGACTGCGCAGCCGTAAATTTTTGTTGCTGTACAGATCCAGCTCCGTTTCCCATTCGGAGAATAATGCTTCGCTGACATCCTGTATTGCCTTGATACGCTGGCTAACCTGATCGGCTCGGTAGCGGCAAAAATCGTAATGGCGTTTTAATTGCTGATAACGCTGCTCCGGCATGGAATCTTCGACTTTGACCAAACTTTTAAATTTATCCAGCGCATTGACAAACTCGTCACGGCTTTCTTGCAGGCTGCGGCACGCCTCATCGACTTGCACGACGACAATATCGCGCTTGTGATGACCCAGCAAAGATTCACGGCTTTGATAATAGACATTCCGTAAGCATTTATTGACCAGTAATTTAATTAAATTCATCATTCGCCAGAAATAAAATCATCTTTGTTAATAATCCTTACCGGACAGGCCAAGCCGTCGGCAAAGCGATGAAAAGCCGCATCCACTATTCCCCGCCGTTGGAGCGCCGCCAGACTTAGTTCCGGATCGATGCGGGCGGATTTAACCAGAATCAATTCATCGGCAGCTACTTGCAAAGCCAACCAAGCCGCCAAGCTATCGGAAGTGATGTCCCAACTAGCCGGAATCCCGGCCTTATCCAGTTCATCGGGCTGCGGCAGCCAGACCGCCGCTCCCGGCCAATCACAAGCGCCATCCAGGGCGGCCCATCTGCTAAACGTCGGCCGCAGCGCCAAAATGACTAACGCCATCTGCTGCATAGCCAAAATCGCCAGGCGATGCGCACAGACATCATCGAAAGCATAAGCGCGTTGCGCCATCCGCACTTGTTCGGCAAACACGCCGCCGCCCGGCGTCAGCAACGACCGGCCGGACAGTTCCGCAACCCGCTGCAAACAAGCCGGCAAGGCGTCTGACGCCAACAAACTGCCGCCCAGTTTTATAATACGCATCAGGTCGTGAACCTATCCAGCAAAGCCAATAAAGCCCTGGCCTTATCGAAACATTCCTGATACTCGGCCTCCGGCAGCGAATCATTGACTATGCCGCCGCCCGCCCAAAACCGGATGCTACCCTGATTATGCGCCAAGGTGCGAATGGCGATATTAGTATCCATATTGCCGTCGAAACCAATATAACCTATAGCCCCGCAATAGACGCCACGCCGAAAAGGCTCGAGTTCTTCGATGATTTCCATGGCGCGGATCTTAGGCGCTCCGGTAATGGAGCCGCCCGGAAAGCAGCTACGCAACAAATCCAGGGCATGCCGTCCGGACGCCAGCTCGCCGCATACGGTACTCACCAGATGATGTACGGTAGCATAGGTTTCCACTCTGCACAATTCCGGGACTTTCACGGAACCGTTACGGCAACTTTTTCCGATGTCGTTGCGCAACAAGTCCACTATCATAACATTCTCGGCGCGGTCTTTTTCACTATCCGCCAGCGCCTGTATTTGTCGCAGATCTTCGTACGCCTCGGCTTTACGGGGACGGGTGCCTTTGATCGGCTTGGTTTCCACCAGGTTGTTACGTACCTTTAAAAATCGTTCCGGAGAAGAACTGAGTACTTGCACATCCGGAAAATTCAGATAGGCGCTGAACGGCGCGGCGTTAATTTCCCGCAGCACCCGATACGCCTGCCAGACATCGCCCCGGCAAGGACTAACAAAACGTAGCGTAAGATTGACCTGATAGCAGTCGCCTTCCCGCAAATAATGTTTGATTTTATCAAAGGCGCGCATATAACCCGCTTTATCCGGATAACACACCGGCGCCGCCAGTACTTTAAAATCCCCGCCCGCCACGGGATCAGGCAACCGGCTGAATTGCCGCATCAGCTCTTCCAGCATTTGCGCCGCAACGCCGTAGCCTACCAGCCAACTTTGCCGCTGCCGATGATCGACTATCACCGCCCACTGATAAATGCCGACCGCCATATCGGCGAGCCGCTCGCGAGCTTCGGCTAATTCAGGCAATTTTTCTATCCTCCGCGCCAGATCGTAAGCAAAATAACCGATGGCCCCCCCGGAAAACGGCAAATCCTCGGCGCCGGCCATTGGCGGACCGAGCTGCTGCTTGAGCAGCGTAAAAGGATCATCCGTGCTGGAGATTTTAAGTCCGTCACGCTCCACCAGGGTTTCGGCGCCGAAAGTCCGCAACGTACAAACCGGATCGCAGCTGAAAATATCGAAGCGCCCGGCCGGGTTAGACTGGCTATACGCGCTATCTAAAAATACCGCCCAGGGCCGATTCGCCAAGGGTGCAAATAACAGCGCGCTGTCCGGAAAATAAGGCAGCGCATGTTTAACGGCTTGAATTGGGGACATTAACTGTAAAAATACCGGCGAGCAGACTGGAAGCCACAAAGACAGAACCGTTAATTTTATACCAGCCGTGCAGATTAGCCAAACCCGCCGCCAAGATAAGCCACCGCAACCGCCGGCGCGCAGTCGCCGGCGTCCAAAATGGAGACGGAAGCCTGATGTTTAAAAAAACCGTTAAAATCCATATAATTACCACCTAGCTCCTCGGCAATTTCCTTTAATAAAAACCGGCCTATGCCGGCGCCGATCAAGACCGGCCGGTTATCGGCGCTAAATCGGTTTAACTGCTGTACACAGGCAAGCCGGATTCTTTGTTTTTGCTGATCCTTTAAATACCCGGCGAAAGCCAGCCATAATGGCCAGTCGTTCACATCAAATTCATAGCCGGTCAGCCGCGACAACCGTCTGGCGCTGGCCAGCGGCGTTTTTTCCGCGCCGTCGGCGGTTTCCGCCAAATCGTGGCCGTCCGCCAAATCGCCGGTCAAACGGTACACGTCGGCCATGGTCGCAAAATATTCCGCCATCAACCCCATGGTCTGACCGTTGAAATCCGCCTGCTGGGCGGTGACCATCACCGCCGTTCTGACCACGCCGGTGTATAACAGCTCCCCCGACACCAGCCGTTGATAATCCGTGTAGCCGATGGCGGTTACGCGCTGATTCTCCACGCGTATGATATCGGTGGTGGTGCTGCCGATATCCACGAACAGACCGGATTCGCACTGCCCTGCGACC
>JBEKBU010000213.1:0-7466 GCA_050015235.1 Methylomonas sp.
GCCGAACACCTGCAGCAGGCTTTGGCAAATTTTCAAACCGATTTTGAACAAGGATGGCGGCAAATGCAAGCCGACAAACTAGGTTTATTGACGTTTATAGCGGATAGTGACGATCAATTGCTTACCGATTTATTGAAATTGCTGCTAATGGCCGAAACCGACATGACCTTGTTTTATCGGGGCTTGGCGGATCTCGATCCAAACCTTGCCGATAGCGAATTTTTCAGCTTCTTGGAGCAAAACAGTTATAAGGAGCTTAGCGAAAATTGCAAACAGTCGGCTAGCGGCTGGTTACAAGCTTATCAAGCGCGGATCAGGCAGGACGGCAGGGGGCTTCAAGAGCGCCGCGCGGCGATGAACAGCGTTAATCCCTGCTATGTGTTGCGCAATTATTTGGCGCAACAAGCCATAGACCTAGCCGAGCAGGGAGATTACAGCGGCGTGAATGAATTGTTGGCGGTGCTCCGCCATCCTTACACCGAACAGCCGGACAAATCGCATTTCGCGGCCAAACGCCCGGACTGGGCCAAACACCGGCCCGGCTGTTCCATGTTATCTTGCAGCTCGTGAACCGAAGCTGCGTTTATTTTTCCAGATAGTCGATTTTGCCGGGTTTGCCGTTCCACTCGTCGGCATCCGGCAAAGCATCTTTCACCTCGGTAATGACCGGCCATTTTCTAGACAATTCCGCATTTAAAGCAATAAAATGCTCTTGTCCATCCGGCACTTCATCCTCGGCAAATATGGCGTTGGCTGGGCATTCCGGTTCACAGAGCGTACAGTCGATGCACTCGTCGGGATCGATTACTAAAAAATTAGGGCCTTCATGAAAGCAGTCGACAGGGCAAACGTCGACGCAATCGGTAAATTTGCATTTTATGCAGTTTTCTGTGATGACAAAAGTCATAAGCTTCTTCCTGGTTTTGTATAGATAACCAAGTTTCCGTGCATAGCGGAAACGTTATGATGAAAAACCCGCGGCGCTTGCCGCGGGCGGATAAATTATTAACCGGATATTTATTTATCTTTTTCTTTGTTGCGTTCTCTAACTTCCTTGATAACCTCTTCCGCCACATTCCGCGGACAAGGGGTATAGTGGGAAAATTCCATGGAGAACTGGCCGCGCCCCGAAGTCATGGTGCGTAAGTCGCCGATATAACCGAACATGTCGCTGAGCGGCACATCGGCTTTAATGCGGACGCCGGTAACGCCGGGATCTTGCGATTTGATCATGCCGCGGCGGCGGTTAAGGTCGCCGATGACATCGCCGACATGGCTATCCGGAGTATATACGTCCACTTTCATAATCGGCTCCAGCAATTGCGGGCCGGCTTTCGGTATAGTCTGACGGTAAGCGGCGCGGGCGGCGATTTCAAAAGCAATGGACGACGAGTCCACGGCGTGGAAAGAGCCGTCGGTCAGGTTAACCTTAAAATCAAGCAGCGGGAAACCGGCCAGTACGCCTTTATCGATACTGGCTTTAAAGCCTTTTTCAACGGCGGGCCAGTATTCTCTAGGCACATTACCGCCGGTAACCGTCGATTCGAACACAAAACCGCTGCCAGCTTCGCCCGGTTCGATAATATAATCGATTTTAGCGTATTGGCCGGAACCGCCGGATTGCTTTTTATGCGTATAGCTGTCTTCAACGCGTTGCGTAATGGTTTCGCGGTAAGCCACCTGCGGTTTGCCGACATTCACGTCAACGCCATGCGTACGTCTGAGAATATCCACTTTAATATCCAGATGCAGCTCGCCCATGCCTTTGATGATCACTTCGCCGCTTTCCTGATCGGTTTCGACCCGGAATGAAGGATCTTCCTGCACCATTTTGCCTAGCGCGATACCCATTTTTTCGTTGCTGCCTTTATCTTTAGGCGCAATTGCAATCGAAATCACCGGATCAGGGAAGACCATAGGCTCTAAAGTAGCCGGTTTGTCAGGGTCGCAGAGCGTATGTCCGGTTTGCACGTTTTTCATGCCGATGACGGCGACGATATCGCCGGCTTGGGCCGAGTCACGTTCCTCGCGGGAGTTGGCGTGCATTTCCACGATACGGCCGATACGTTCGGTTTTTCCGGTAAAAGTATTTAAAACCGTGGTGCCTTTTTCCAGTCTGCCGGAGTATATCCGCAAGAAAGTCAACGCGCCGAAACGGTCGTCCATGATCTTGAACGCCAATGCGCGCAATGGTTTATTCGGGTCGACAAGCGCAAAACTGCCGGTCGGGTTGCCTTCCAGATCGACTTCCGGTTGCGGGTCGACTTCGGTTGGATCGGGCAAAAAATCAACAACGGCATTCAGCACTAACTGCACGCATTTGTTTTTGAAAGAAGAGCCGCCGTAAGTTGGGAAGAAAGCCAATTCGCGCGTGCCTTTGCGGATACAGCGTTTCAAAGTGTCGACATCGGGCTCGATACCTTCCAGATACTTTTCCATGGCCTCATCGTCTTGTTCGACGGCGGTTTCGATTAATTTTTCCCGCCATTCTTCAATCAGGTCCGCCATATCCGCGGGCGGATCCTGTATGGTATATTTCATCGGATCGCCGGAATCGTCCCAAACCCAAGCTTTACGCGTCAACAACTCGACGACGCCGACAAAGTTTTCCTCGGTGCCAATAGGCAGGGTCATCACCAGCGGACGCGCGCCCAAAACTTCTTCCACCTGTTTTATTACCCGGTAAAAATCGGCGCCCAGACGATCAAGTTTATTTACATAGATAACGCGGGATACGCGCGAATCGTTCGCATAGCGCCAATTGGTCTCGGATTGGGGCTCCACGCCGCCGGAGCCGCAAAAAACCCCGATACCGCCGTCCAATACTTTCAGGGAGCGGTAAACTTCGATAGTGAAGTCAACGTGGCCCGGAGTGTCGATAATGTTTAAGCGGTGCCCGTTCCACTCGCAGGAAGTAGCCGCGGACTGAATCGTAATGCCGCGCTCCTGCTCTTGCTCCATGAAATCCGTGGTGGCCGCCCCGTCATGTACTTCGCCGATTTTATGGATTTTTCCGGTCAACTTAAGAATCCGTTCGGTTGTCGTTGTTTTACCGGCGTCGACGTGGGCGAAGATGCCGATATTTCTGTATAGCGATAGATCAGTCATGGTTATACTCTAAATATTAGAAAACTTTGGTTAACCCAGGGCGCCTTGCCGGGGTTGCTTCATGCACAGTATTGATGAAATCTTACTATTTTACCTTAAAACTCAAAAAAAACAGAATGTCAATTTGTTTACAGTGTATTAAGTTCACATAAATATTGTTAAATAGCGCGGAATTGCTGGCTGGAGACGAATCCGCCTAACGTTCCGTTTCCAATAACCCGGACATTGGCTTACATGGAGAGCCCTTTACCCTATAAGTTCATCTGCAAGTATTTGCTTTAAAAATGGAATGCTGATTTTGCGCTTAGCCGCCAAGGTGGCGCGGTCGATTTTTTCCAGCAATAACCACAAGGCCGGCAAATCATGCACATAATGGTTTAATAAAAACCGTCCGACTTCGGCGGGAATATCAAATCCCAGATAATGCGCTCTATGGGTCAGGGCAAGAATCAACTGATCTTCCCGCAAAGCCTGAATTTTTAAGTTTAATCCCCAAGCCATGCGGGTTTTAAGATCCGTTAAATCTAACGGCAGAAATTTCGGCGGACAATCGGCGGCCACCAGTAATTGCTGATTATTCTGCCGGTGGGCATTATAAAAATTGAACAAGCTTTCCTGCCAAATTTTATCGCCGGCGAGGTGCTGTAAATTATCCAAGCAGACTATTTCCAAGCATTCCAGCCCCTCCAACACGCCGGGCGGCGGCGGCTTAGCGCCGTCGAAAGCCAGATAAAACGCATTTTTGCCCGCCGTTTTCGCCAACTGGCAGCAAGCCAGCAGCAAATGCGTTTTTCCGCAGCCGTTCTCTCCCCATAGATAGATTTGCTGTTCCCGGCCCTGTTCCACAAAAGCCTGGAGCAGGCTAATGATTTCGATATTATTTCCCGGATAAAAACTGGCGAAAGTCTGATTGCCTTGAAATTCGAATTGTAACGGAACTTGCATAAAAAACAATCTTCAGGCCTTTTTAGTCTTGAAAACCAATAAGCCGGCGCCGAAACAGAGTAATAAGCTGAAAATCACCTCCAATAAGGCCCAGGGCCGCTCGGCCTCGCTGACATAAGCTTCGGCAACGGCATGCGCGAAATATGGCAGGCTGATATACGACATCCAGGTGCAGCTTTTCGGATGACGATGCAGTAAACCCTTAAATGCCGGCAATAAGGGGCCGGCAGTAAAAATAAGCAGCAATGCCGTAGGAAAATGCTGAGCAGGAAACAGCACGGTATGCCAGGCCATTTGTAAAAAAAACAAGCCGAAAAAACCGGTTAATGCTGAAAAATAATAGACCTGCCGCATCACTGTGTATTGAAAGTAATTTAATTTGCCGACAGTATATCAATAACCATACGGTTTGCAGTCAAGATCATTTGGCCGGCGCCAGCTTGCTATCCTCAAGCCGGCCGAAGAAGCGGCGGCTCAATTTCCTAAAATTCAGTCTACTCTAAAGCAGACGGTTTCTCATATGGGTGAAATAAGCCAAGTAAAGTGGGCATTTGCACCTTTGCAAATTATGTTTGTCCAAAATGACGCCAAGGTTCCGCTTCAGACAAGACAATAATGGTTTGGCATTAACATTGCTGTATTCTTCTCAGAAACATGATGTTTAAGGATATACAATTTTTAAACGGAATAAGATTTCGAAATCAATAAAATTTAATTTTTTGCATATAGAGAGTATCAATATGAAAACATTGTTTAAAAAAGCTATTGTAATGACTGTTCTTGGCGGATTATCGGTATTTTTGGTTGCGCCAAGCGTAAGCGCCGCCGGACCCTGGGCCGAAAATCATCCGCGCCGCGCGCAAGCTAATGGGCGGCTCGCCAATGAAAACCGCCGCATCAATCAAGAACGGCGAGGAGGCGAAATTAATCGGGTTCAAGCGGCGAAACTCCATCGGCAGGATCGTAACATTCGCCAGGAAGAGCGCCTTATGGCTAATCAAAATGGCGGCCACATTACCGGTCAGGAGCAAAGAGCGCTTAATCAACAGGAAAACCGGTTAAGTGGCGAAATCGGGCAATAAACAATTGGACACTTTAAATTCGCCACTGTTCGCGGCTGGAAAATTTTCCCTCCCCTGAGTTTGAATTTATATGTTTATGGCAAGTCCAAATAATCGCTCTCTACCGCCGCCGCGAATCATGCAAAAGAAGCTAAAAACCACTTGCTGGCGGCTGATAAGTAAAGATTAAGATAGCTTTAACCGGAAAGTAAATGGATCCGGTCTATGTTTCGGAGCCGATAATTCCTATTATCGATACCAGCATGAGTAGTAAACACAACGCCGGGTAATATGGCGCTGGTCTGGACATACGATCCAACACCCTCCCTGGGGCGGAAGGGTAGAGGCTACTAAAACTAGTGAATAGTTACTTGTTATTAATATATAAAAGGAGGATAGCTATGTCCCGCACTCAATTGAAAAAAGCTGATTCTGTATCTATCAATATTCGAGCTAAAGCCAAACAGCGTGATTTTATTGATCAAGCCGCGGAGCGGCTTGGTCGCAGCTGGTCTGATTTCATGCTGGAAGCCTCTTGCCGCGAAGCGGAGGATGTTCTGCTCGATCAGGCGTTTTTCACGGTCGATGAAAGCACATTTGCTCAATTCCAGGCGATGATCGATCAACCCTTGCCGCCGACAGATAAGTTACGCAGGTTACTTAAAACGTATAACGGCTTGCAATTTCGGAACTGTGATCACGGTTAAATTGGGCTGGATTTAGTTGTCTGACGGGTATACCCGTCAGACTTGTATATTTAATAATTAAATTTATTTATTGCCGGCTTTGATGTGTACCATAGCAGTTTCAAGATGTTGGTCGGCTTTAGCACCGTGTCCTGCATTTGCTTGTTTAATCGCTTCATGCAAATGTGTGACGCCCGACTCCATATGAGCCTTGGCTGGCCCTTTTGCTACCTGAGCGGCCAGTTCGGCGTGTTTTACGGCTTGAATCGCATGCTCGGCAAGTATCTGATCATTCCCACGCTTTCCTTCGACTAAAGCGGCATTGGCGTGTTCCAGCGCGGCATCCGCATGTTCTTCGGCAAGCACGGAAAAACTTAAAAACAATAAGGCACTGATTATAAAAATAATTTTCTTCATGTTATGCGCTCCTTTGAATTTATGAATCTGTTAGACAAATCATAAAACCAATTGTTCACCAGGAGTATCGCCATTTTTCGTGAAAGCCGAAATGGGATGGTGCAAGAACAATGCACTCGTTCGGCATGTATCAAAACTTACCCTTGTATCGATCCAATTTCCCCAAAGCCTCCGCCACCGGTTTGTAAGTAATATAACCCTGATAAGTATTTAGCGCCTTTGCGAAACCAGGGTCGGCCTCTAACGCCTGTAAGCCGTGATCCGCCAATTTTAGTAAATAGGGCAGCGTGGCGGCGGTTAATGCCAGGGTCGAGGTGCGCGGGTACGCGCCCGGCATGTTGCTGACGCAATAATGGATGACGCCGTGCTCGGTATACACCGGATCGGCGTGGGTGGTGGCGCGCGCGGTTTCTATGCAGCCGCCCTGATCAATGCTGACATCGACCAGCACCGAACCGGGCTGCATGGTTTTTACCATGCCGGCGCTGACCAGATGCGCCGCCCGCGCGCCGTGTATCAGCACCGCGCCGACCAGCAGGTCGGCGTCGGGCAGATGCGCGGCTATGTTTGCCGGGCTGGAAATAATGTATTCCAGACTGTCGGAAATTTCCCGCCGCAAGCGGGCGGCGTTGTCCGGTAGCAGGCCGGCGATAGTAACCTTGGCGCCAAGGCCGATGGCGGTTTTGGCGGCATGGGCGCCGACGACGCCGTCCCCAAGGATTAACACCTTGCCGTAACGTTGGCCCAGCACCGAGCCCAGCATCATGCCTTTGCCGCCATTGTGGGCGGCGAGATAATAACAACCCATTTGTACGGCCATGTTGCCGGCAACGGCGCTCATGGGGGCCAGCAAGGGCAGTTTACCGTCCGCGTCTTCCAGGGTTTCATAAGCTATGGCGCTGGTTTTGCCTTTTAATAAAGCCTTGGTTAGCTCCGGCGCAACGCCGGCCAGATGAAAATAAGTAAATACCATTTGCTGTTGCAAATAATCATATTCCGCCGCCAGCGGCTCTTTAACCTTAACGATTAATTCCTGCTCCCACGCTTGGCTAGTGGTAACAATGCTGGCGCCCGCCCGCTTGTAAGCTTCGTCGCTAAAACCCGAGCCTAACCCCGCCGTATGCTCCACATAGACCTGATGGCCGTTTTTACATAACGCGGCTACACCGTCCGGGGTTAAGCCGACGCGGTTTTCTTTGATTTTTATTTCCTTGATTAGACCTATTTTCATGGCGATACGCTGGTGTTG
>JBEKBU010000214.1:0-7456 GCA_050015235.1 Methylomonas sp.
GTCGGCATATTGGATCAGGCCAAGCAGGGTTATATGTTTCACGACCGGGTGAAAAAGGGATTTAGTGGCGGCCCGGTATCTTTGCATAAACAAAATAAAGTCTTAGGCGTAATTTCTCAGCGCTCAAAGGAAGATCAGGAAACTTTGTTTATCCCCATATATAAATTCAAGGATTGGTTAACGCCCTATTTGCAAACTGACCTCACTATTCAGGATAACGGCGCCTCAGAAGTACGGTTTAACGGAGAGCTGATTATCGGTTCGGCGCGATATATTGAACGCCCGCAAACGGCCTATACAAAGATATTGAATCAGTTAATGCTTGATAAAAATCCCGGCAAAGAAACTAATAGGAAAAGACCGACGGTTAAAGCATATTTGTATTTATGCGAAGACCATGATAGCCGGCCTCTGGAGTTTGGATATGCCCTAGGCATGCGTTTAAAAACAGGAATCAAACAGCAAATTAACAAGGAGTTATTGGATTCCGATGGCGGCCGTATAGTTTATAGCCTTAAGGTAAATCCTTGGGATTGGGCGAATAAGTTTGAAAAGGACGAGTTTTTTGAGCAGTGTCTGGAGGAGATCGGTAATCATTTGAAAATTGATAGTCCTAAAAACAAATTATCTAAAAGAATATGGCAAAAAATATTGGATGACCGCAGCCCTGTGATTATGGTTTCCAACGGACCGGAAAATCCGCATTATCTAATTGGCGATGCTATTAGCAAAATCGATAAGTGTTCCGAATGGATAACAGAGCTCAACGAACGCTGGACAGTTGAGGCTAAACAGGTCGCCGATAAAAACAATAAAGCCGCGCTGGTCTGCATATTTTGCGTTCCCTTGCACAATATAAAGGCTGTGGATGTTCAACATGATTTGCGCTTACAAAAAATTACCCCCAAAGATTTTAATAGCTGGAAGACGGATGTAGAGAACTTTTTGCTCGAATATTACCCGCTGCCGCTGGTAACTAAACAAGTTAAGGAAATAGAGCGTAAATTTTCGGTCTTGCAGAATCACGCGAAGGATGTCGACGCTGCAATTAGTTATAACGAATTTATCGAATACATCGAATCTTAATTACAGCAGATGCGCTTAGGAAAAGTTTTATGAACACATCACCACCCTTCAAATTCACCGGCAAAGGCAAGTTCGACAAAGACAACAAAAATTGGAACCTGCTGGAACGGCGGCCGCTAGACCCGTTTGACGATCCTGAATCTTATTTCGTCACCGATGCCGGGTTGATCGATGCGGTCAATACCGCCCTGCTATTGGACATGCCGTTGCTGTTGACCGGCGAGCCAGGCGTCGGCAAGACGCAATTGGCTTATCGGCTGGCTCTCGAACTCGGCTGCGGCGAACCGCTGTTTTTTTCGGTCAAGTCCACCAGCGCCGCTAGCGATTTATTTTACAACATCGATTATTTGCGGCGGCTGCACGCCGCCCAGACGGCCAAAGAACAGAATGCGGCGGATATCGATATTCGTCAATTTATCCAGTTTCAAGGGCTGGGGAAGGCGATCTTACGCGCCATGCCTGAAGAACAGCTGAGAAAGCTGGACTTGGTCAAACACGCTTGGCCGGACAATCCGCAGCCGCAACCGCCGCGTCAGCCTTCGGTGGTGTTGATAGACGAAATCGACAAAGCGCCGCCGGATTTTTGTAACGACATGCTGGAGGAAATTCGCCGTAAGCAATTTCTCGTTCCGGAAATCAGCCGCGACCCTATTTCTATCGCCGCCTGGAAGAAGCCCGACGCTAATAATAACGATCACGATAACGACAGGTACAGACCGTTTATCGTTATCACCAGCAACTCGGAAAGAACCTTACCGGAGCCGTTTTTACGGCGCTGTATTTTTCATCATATTCAACCACCCGAGACGGAGCAGCTTGTAAAAATTGTCGAGCAAAGATTGGGTAAAGATGGCAGCTTGCCGGTTGTTTTAGATGAGTCGCTACGCGACGATTGCATTAATTTTTTCGAGTTTTTGCGCGCCGAACTGGGTGAGCAGGCAAAAAAACCTTCTACCGCCGAATTGTTGAACTGGCTGCTGACGGTGGCCAAGCGGAAATTCAGTTTTCAGGACAAGCGTCAATATAATGCGGACTGGCAGCGCTGCGCGCAAGCGTGTTTGCTGAAAAGCAAGGAGCAGGCCGCCGATATGGAAGGCTACTTCAAGACTTGGCGTGACCGTGCCAAATCCAAATCCAAATCCGGATAACAGCTTCGACCAAGCGGCGCTGACGCTCTGGAGCGATGTGCTGAACGGCATGCCGGGTTTTCTGGCGGCATGGCGGCGGCACAGCGGCATTACGGTTAACGCGGCTCTATGCCGGGACGTGCAATATCTGTTCGCGGCCTGGCGGCAACGCGGCGATAGTCCGGCTGACGTAAAAAGCTACGGCCAACGTTTGCGGCCTTTGCTGTGCCATAGCCGCGAACAGCAGGACGGCTTTATCGACTTTTGGCTGAACTATTGGGACAAGGCGGAACGGCAAGATGGGCCGGCGTTGTCCGCGCCGGAGTCGCGCCGGCAAGTCGCGGAGGATATAAGGCGGATCGCCGAGGAAAATCCGGACGAAAAGCATCGCCGGTTATTTGCCGGCAAAACCCGGCAAGTTGTTCGGGTGTTGAACAGTTTAGCCGTGTGTTTACTGGTAGTTTGGTTTTATCCGGATTTGCAAACGTATTGGCAAAATTATCGGCATCCTGCCGAAAAAAGCCAGACTACTACTGCACCCATTTCAGGCAAAGACGGCGATGAGATAGTTAAGCCGCCGCCGCCACCCAAGGACGTGATCAAACCCTATCTACAAACACTAACCGAACGCCAGCCGCCGCCGCTATTCCGCTTCGGTGCGCAAGCCGAACAGGCCGAAACTACGCTGCTGGCCGGCGGCGCGTTATTGTTTCTATTGCCGCTGGGTTGGCTGTGGTATTGGCGGCGGGTATTTTTCGATTCCGGAAACGGCGGCGGCGCCAAGGCGCGGCCGTTGCCGCTAAGCGCCCGCCGGCCCTTGCTGGAGCGCATCATGGGCGGGGAGGCGAAAAATCTGGTTAGCCGCTTGCGCTTTGTCAAAACAGCCACACAACGCATCGACGCCGCCAAAACCGCCCAGGCCACGGCCAAGCAGGGCGGTTATCCGTGCCTGAAATACGCCGAACGTTACCGGCGGGCGGATTTTCTGCTGATTACCGGCCGCCGCCATCGCGACGATCAAAGCGCGCTGCTGTTCAGCGGCTTGCAGACCTATCTTGAAGAGGCGCAGCTGCCGGTGCGGCGTTTTTATTTCGACCGCCATCCGCAACAACTGTGGGCGGAAGCGCCGGGCGCTTTGGCGCCGGTCAGCCTGGCGGACGTGTTGTTGCTCTATCCGCGCAGCCGCATGCTGTTGGTGGTGGAGCAGGAAGTATTGTTCTACAGGTTGAGCGGCGAGCCGCAACCCTGGCTGAAAGAGCTGCACGGCCGGGGCGATTATCAATTGGCGTTGCTGAACAGGCCGGCCGGCTGGCAAATCGGCCGCTTGCACAGCGAGCATATTCGGTTCCGCATGATAGACAGCTTGCGGGACATTGCGCCGCTGTTGGATTTCAGCGCCGCGAGCGAGGTTTACGCCGCCGCGCCCAGCCCGGAATTCCGCCGCGACTGGCTGGGTAATCTGCGGCCGGCGGACATTACCGAAGTCATGGCCTGGATTATCAATACCCATGGCGGCGCCGAGCTGCGCTTTCTGGCGCTGCTGGCGATTTATCCTGCCCTGAAAAGCGATTTGACGCAAGCCTTGTTCGATTGCTTCTCGGCTGCGGATTTGCCGGCGGAAAAGCGGCTTAACGCCTCGGTGCTGTTCAACGTCACCGCGCTGCCCTGGTGCCGGCAAGGCTGGCTGCCGCGCTGGCTGCGGCTGGCGCTGCTGGAGCGGCTGTCCGCCGCCGATCAGCGCCGGGCGCGCGGCTTTTTCGTTGACTTGCTGTCGGGTAAAAATCGCGGCGGCCGGCGCATTAATCTGCCGCTGCATAACCCGCAAGGTTTGTCGGTGTGGCTGTGGCTGCAAACGCTGTTGCAGCGCGCGCCGGCGCAAAATCCGCTCCGCGACGCGGTATTCGCCAAGGTCATGCTGCTGCCGCGCCGGCTGCAAAACGCGCTGCCCAGGCGCTTGCTGGATTTGTTGCCGGAATGGCTGATCCGGCAATGGCCGCTACGCATCGGGCTGCTGCTGGTGTTTGCGGTTTATATGGGCGGGTTGGCTGCGGGCTGGCAATTTTTCGGCGTCGATTTGTATGGCCGGCATTTGCTGGCGGAGCAGCGCGCCGAACGGGCCGGCTTGACAGTGACGATACGTTACGCGGAGCAGGCCGCCGCCGCGCTTGAGCCGCTGGGCAAGGCTTTGAGTGCGCTGGGTTATCGAGTCGCCGTTTATCCGGAACACGTCCGCGTCAACAGTGTGCTGGCGCCGCCGGAGTTCGCCACCGAACTGGCGGAAACCGCCGCGTTCATGACTTGGGGCGGCGAGTTCGCCATCCGCACCGAGACGGCTCAAGAACCGCAAATTACGCTGGCCGCCATGCCGCAAACCGGGCAAGTGTTCCGCGATAGCCGCCCGGAAGCGGCTGCCATCCGCGTGGATTATCCAAAAAACAATGATGTGATATTGGAGGAGGGTAGCTTGCTAATGGCTAAGACAGCCGCCCCGCCCGAAGACCGGCCTGATTCCTCAATACAGC
This sequence comes from Methylomonas sp., assembly GCA_050015235.1. Lineage (GTDB taxonomy): Bacteria > Pseudomonadota > Gammaproteobacteria > Methylococcales > Methylomonadaceae > Methylomonas. The sequence continues at coordinate 4,736 of JBEKBU010000214.1, forward strand.
CTATATTCCCGAAAATGGTAAAAATTCCGGCGGGTAAATTTTTGATGGGTTCGCCTAAAACCGAGCAAGGCCGTTTTGATGACGAAGGCCCGCAGCATGCCGTGACTATCCAGACGTTTGAAATGGCCGAAACCGAACTGACTTTTGATGAATGGGACAAATGCGCGGCGGCGAAAGCCTGCCGGCAGATTGAGGATAACGGCTGGGGGCGCGGCAAGCGGCCGGTCATCAATGTCAGTTGGAACGACGCTCAGGATTATATTAATTGGTTGAACAGCCATGCCGTTAAACCTTACCGGTTGCCAAGCGAAGCGGAATGGGAGTACGCCGCCCGCGCCGGTACGCAAACACCATATTATTGGGGGGCTAATAGTCAGTGCGGTTACGCCAACGGTTACGATCAAACATTAAGTGAATTTTCTTCTGTGGATTGTGCTGATAATTATTCCAATACCTCGCCGGTGGGGACTTTCAAAGCAAATGCATTTGGCTTGTTTGATATCTACGGTAATGTTAGTGAATGGGTGCAGGATTGCTGGCATGATAGTTATGCCAATGCGCCTAGCGATGGTAAAGCCTGGGAGAAGAATGAATGTGAACAGCGGTCGATTCGTGGCGGCTCATGGAGCGATAGTCCTCAGAACTTGCGTTCTGCCTACCGGGCTAGGCGCTGGTCATACGGAGCGAACGATGTCTCGGGTTTTCGGCTCGCCAGGACTATTTAGCTTTTTACTTTTCGCTTTTTCCCTTTTCAGGAGTGCGGGTATATGACGACAGAACAACAAAAACAATTGCCTGTGGCGATACAGGATTGCCATCAATTACTGGTTTGGATCATACCACAATTAGATCAATTTCCACGGGCGCGGCGCTTTACGTTGGGAGAAAAGCTTGAATTGCTGTTGATGGTGGCGGGCTGCGTCCACCAATGATAACTATCCAAACCTTATTAATCGTTACTCAATGAATCGTGCTGCTTTTTTTATCCTGCCGCTGACTGTAAGCCTTCTATCGGTGGCCGAAGAAATTCCACCTGCTCCTAAATCCGGCCCGCCTGATGATATTGCACATATATATGGCAAAGGATCAGCAATGGGTTCTCCAGATATTTCACGCGCATATGGCGAAGTTAAAGTTGGCGGGAACGCCGGGCAAGAGCCTCATTGTTTGGCTAGGCCGGACGCCGGGCCGGAAATGGTGTTGATCGCCGCCGGGATGTTTGTGCAGGGCTCCTCTGATAAGGATGCCGATAAATTTAATAATGAATTGCCGGAGCATACGGTGGAAATCAAACACAATTTCGCCATTTCCCGCTGCGAGGTAACGGTTGCGGAATTCCGCCGTTTTGTGGATGCCAGCCATTACCGCACCGATGCGGAGCGGGGTAAAGGTTGTTATGTATACGATCCAGAAAGCAAAACAGGGCGAGAAAAATCAGGCGTTTACTGGCGAAAACCGGGCTTTGAGCAGACCGGTAACGATCCGGTGGTGTGCGTGAGTTGGAACGACGCGCAAGCGTATTTAAAATGGCTGAATGCGGATTTAAAATTGCCGGAAAAAACTTACCGGCTGCCTAGCGAATCGGAATGGGAATATGCGGCGCGCGCCGGTACGCAAACGCCTTATTATTTGGGTGCGGCCAGCCAGTGCGAGTTTGCTAATGGAGCTGATCAAACACTTAAAAGCAACAATTTTAGTAATAAAAATTGGACTTTTGCTGATTGCGAGGATAAGTACGCCTTTACCGCGCCGGTAGGAAGTTTTAAAGCGAATTCTTACGGTTTATATGATATGTCCGGCAATGCCTGGGAGTGGGTAGAGGATTGCTGGCATGAAAATTATACTAACGCGCCGGACGACGGTAATGTCTGGCTGGAGGCCGATAACGGCGATTGCGGCAAGCGGTCGATTCGCGGCGGTTCGTGGAACAGCCTTCCTCGGAACCTGCGTTCCGCCAACCGGGTCAGGGACACGCCGGATGAAGCGAGCTACAACTCGGGTTTTCGGCTCGCCAGGACAATTTAGCTTTTTGCTTTTCGCTTTTTCCCTTTTCCGTAGGCCTTGGGTTGCCGAAGGCTACCGGGGTTAGCCATCCGCGCCTGTATCTGACGCCGGACGGGATATACACGCCATAGACACAAAAGATAACTTTTATCGTCCTGTGTCTTATTTTTTGCTTTTTTATATTTATTGACAAGCTCAAAGGTTGTTGGAATAATTTCCAACATGGAAGCCGAATTATTACTTAAAGACAGGATTGTACAAAGCGAACGCTGTTTCGCGGAGTTGGTCGTATGGCGTTTGCCCGAGACGTTACCGGGTAGCCGGCATAATATAAAATATCGGCTGGCGCTGGTGTTCGAAGGCGTATGCGTATTGCGTTATGACAATGAAGCAGGGAAAGGAGATCATAAGCACGTAGGCGACAGGGAAACAGGTTATGTATTTAAGTCGCCGGAACAATTACTAGCGGATTTTTGGCGGGATGTAGATCAATGGAGGTCAAGTCATGAAGAAAGTAACCTTGGGTCTTAGCTCTAGCCGCGAGGCTGTTAATCGGCGTTTTTTAGACGCGTGGGAAAAGGGCCAGGCGCAAGAGGCGTTTATCGGTTTTGAAACGGCGGAACTACTCTGGAAAACCCTTACCTTAAAGCGCTGGCGTATTTTAAAGGTTATGACCGGCGTTGGGGCGTTATCTATCCGCGAGGTGGCGCGGCGCGC
>JBEKBU010000215.1:0-7449 GCA_050015235.1 Methylomonas sp.
TTGGTCTCATTATCGTCAACCACCAGAATATTCAGACCTTGCAATGCCGCAATGTCGGCTTTTTGCAAAGCAGGGCGGGCGCTAAGCGTTAATTTTAAGTCAAAATAAAAGCAGGAACCCTTGCCGATAACACTGCCGACTTTCAATTGGCCGCCCATTAAATCGACCAACTGTTTGGAAATGGTCAAGCCCAAGCCCGTGCCGCCGAAATGACGGGTTATGGAGCCGTCCGCTTGCGTAAAACTCTCAAAAATAAGTTCTTGCTGTTCAGGCGCGACGCCGGGGCCTGTGTCGAGCACTTCAAATAATACATGCATTTGCAGATCATTTTCGGGCTCCAGGCTGCTCACTTTTAACTGAACTTCGCCGGCATGGGTGAATTTGATGGCGTTACCTAATAAATTTATCAATACCTGGCGCAAGCGTTCGGCGTCGCCATAGACCACGCCGCCGAAGTCGGCCGGCAAATTCAAGACGAGTTCAAGCTTTTTATAATGGGCCTGGCTAGCCAGCATTTCCGTTGTCTCTTCCAGCATTTCGCGTAAATCGAAGTTATGCGGATTCAATTGAAACTTGCTGGCCTCAATTTTAGAGAAATCAAGAATATTATTGATAATGCTCAATAAAGACTCGGCCGAGCGATAAGCTGTTTCGGCAAGATGTTTTTGTTGGTTGCTCAAGCCGGTATTAATCAGCAGCTCGGTCATGCCCAACACCGCATTCATCGGCGTACGGATTTCATGGCTAATGGTGGCCAAAAATTGAGATTTCGCCTTGCTGGCGGCTTCCGCCAGTTCCTTGGCGCTGATCGCGGCTTTGGTCATATTAACGTTATTCCTGATTAAATAGACCAGCACGATCATAAACAACAGGTTAATAAAACTTACCGCAACGCCCATTAAGAGATTGAGCCGGGCGGCTTCCTTCGATTCCGTCAGGGTGCGGACAAAATTATCATAACTGGCGGCGCGGAATTGGCGGATATTTTGACGCAATTCGGCCAAGGATATGTTCATTTGCGCCGACAGGCCGGACTTATCCATACCGCCATATTGTAAAAGCGTTAGAGATGTTTCTCTAGCTAGTTCGAAATATTCTTTATATTCGGCTCTAAGCCGATTGATATCCTCTTCCCTGGCCGGATAGAGCGTGGCCATCTCCGTAAAAGCGTTATCGGCCTGAATATTAAATTCGGCCGCGATATCCACTTCACTCCGTTCTCCGGTCATTACCGACTGCATCAAGTGTTCTTCGATATGATCAAGCCGCACGATATTGGCGTCTATCCGTTCCAGGATAGGAAAATAAATATCCTTAATGGCCGATAGTTGTTGATTGTTTTTGACCGAAGTATGCAGACTGAAAATAATAAATACCAGGAAAACCAGAATGGCGAAGCTTACCATCAGTATAATTTTAAGCATGGAATTGCTTTTCTTTACGTATGGCGCATGCTTGGACCGATTTTCGGGACGCTCTATTTTTTCCGGTTTCATTTCTGGAATCTTTTCATATATCTTTATGGAGCATAGACTATTTTTAAGGTGTTGTTGACCTCTGATTTTTCCATGTAGCCGATCATAGTGGGATTGGCGGCGATGAGTTTCAGCATTTCGGCGCCGTTATTCACTTCCCTGGGCGGATTGCCCTGACCGGAGAAGACCATTTTCGACCAATAGGATTTTAGCTGAGAAGCCGATTTCTCGGTTATCAGTTTATGAAACTCCTCATGCGGCTCCGTACCTTCGATCTGTTCTATCGGCAAAGCCTGATTGCCGTCGGGAAAAGTTGACGTTTTGCCGAGGAAGATCGCCGCCACCCTATCTTTATCCAGTTTGTCCACGCTGGATTTGGCGCTGATAACCACTACAACTTCAGCCCGGACGGTTGAAATACAAGTCAAGCTTAAACCGATGCAAAGTAAAACCGCTTTCGTTATTTTCATGACGGCGGCGTTAAAAAACGAAGTCGAGGGTCAGGCTAAACAGATCCACCTGCGTGGGGCCGTTGCCGAACCCGGCTTGTTCATTGGTAAACAAGCCGCCGCCTGTACCGGCCATACCGCCCTTGGTGGTGGTTTGTATATGATCCCATTGGCCTTTTAAGGCCAGGTTTGGCATGAAATCGTAGCGGGCGCCGAGGGTGATGGTGTGTTGATCCATTGCGCTACCTTGCAGGATGGCGGTAACTATCTGATTTACGCTTGCCCCCAAGCCTAAATTATAAAGATTGTTCGTATCGCCGTTATAGGCGCCGGAGCCGTCATTGTGATAACTGGAATAGGTAATATAGGGCGTGAATTTTTGAATACGCGCGCCGCCGCTGATATACCATGTGGTAGCGTTCGAAATGATTTGCGTGGCTGAGATACGCTTACCGAATTCGCCCATCATGAAATACTCGCCGTTATCCCAGTTGGCGCCCATGGAGCTGAAATTAGCGTATTTGTGGTACGTGCCGGTGGAATTTAATTGATTGCAAGCCGTCTGATCGAGGCCGGTATTGCATATATTGCTTAAAGCCGACAGCCCTTGATTGATGGAAACGGCGGAAACATTTAAATCCGATTGGACGAAGCCGGCGCGCACGGTTAATTCACTATAGGTGGCGGATAGGTTAACGCCGAGAATATTCTTGGCTGAAAACGAGCTGTTCACGCCGGAGACGCCGAGCGTTGTAAAACCATAATAAGGCTGCACCAGCCAGGAAACATTACCGGTGGTCGGCCGCCAGAGGAAGTCCACGCCTTCAATGCGGTCGATGGAAGCCGAGGAATAGAATTCCACCGGCGGCCGCACCCAAGGGTTGGCGTAATTCACGTCCAGATAATCGGACAGCATATAAACGGCCGGGCGAAGACGGCCGATACGGATATTCAGTTCCGGCAGAATTTTGAATTTTGCGTACGCCCATTCCAGCACGGGTTTAAAGGATTTATTGTACTGCTGCTTGGAAAGCCCTTGGACGGCGAAACTCAAACGGTCCGTCGCTTGATAATCCAGCTGCATGCCCAGTTTGCTGTCAACCACCGCGCTGACGCCGTTCGTGTAACCGGCGCCGGTAGGCTGTAAATAATCGTTGACGACAAAATCGGCGCCGCGTGTGCTGCTGTTGACAAGTCCGGCGGTGCCGAAGCCCTTGATTGTAAAACCGTAACCGAGGTCGATTGCTTGCGTATTGGCGGATATAAAAAAGCAGAATAAAAAAAACAGGAAACCGATGTTATTCATAGAGAGTCCCATATTTAATGGAACTGGTTGGATTTTAGGGTTGAATATTCACTGTTCATAAAATTTCCGTACGGCTATCGGCTATTCGTTAGTACTCAGTCAGTCTGCAACAGTGTAAGGTGGGCATTGCATGCCCACCTTACACAAGCTTAAATTCATATGGATTAAAGTTGCACAACTTAAGATTAGTTCGGATTTGAAAAAGATCAGAATCCGGCGCACGGAAAAATATGAGGTGGTTCGCCGTTTTATCAGGAACATGACCGGTATCGCGCCGAACCGGTATATACTCTAGGATGAAAGACGGCGCCCTGACAGAAACCATGGAGCCCTGGCGCGGCGATTGGGAGCGGTAAGCAGGCAGAGACTGGGCCGCCAGTTTAGCCCGGCAGGCTCTACACGCATTATTACGGATTGGTTTATTTTGACCGGCTACTTATCAAGCAAGCGCCGTCATCGGAGCGCCGCTTTTAAGCATGGGTATCAATCAAGCCGCCGACACGGCCGCTACCATGCGGATTGCCGCTATTTTTTGCGGCGGCATGGCTGGTTGTTTGTACGGCGGGCGGTGTAGCCGCCGATGATGGCGCGGATTTTGCTAGCGTAATATGTTGTAAGGATAGTGCTTGGTACGACGAAACACCTGAAATTACGGACATGATTTTTCTCCTGAAGCTCTGGGTGATTACGAAAAGTTTCAACGCTTATTATGATAACGCTAACCCGGCTAAAGTTCTTAATGGTTTTGCCGAGATATTTGATATGTTTCAAAAAACAAATAAAGCGACTTATATGCGCAAACGTCCGCCGGCTTGGTTAACAAGTTTGCCGATTATCCTGGTTTATTTGCTTTCAGGATGTACGCATACGCCGCCGCAACGCCAAGACGACGACCGGATCGTGCATTTGCTCAACCGGATCAGCTTCGGCCCGACCGGCGCCGATATCGACGAAGTGCATGGCCTGGGCGCCGAAGCCTATATCGAACAACAATTAAAGCCCGCCACTTTAGAAGAATCGGAGCAATTGAATAAGCGTTTATCGGAGCTCAGCACGTTGCATGCTTCGTTAAAACAATTAAGCGAGGATTTTCAACCGCCGGCGGCTAATCTTAAAAACATGTCGGAAGACGAGCGCAAGGAAGTCAATCAAAATAAAAACCGTATCGTATCGGAATTGGCGCGGGCGAAAGTGTTGCGCGCCATTCTTAGCCCCGCGCAATTACAGGAGGTCATGACCGATTTCTGGTTTAATCATTTTAATGTGTTCGCCGAGAAAGGCGACGTTAAAATCTGGATAGGCGGCTATGAACGCGATGCGATCCGGCCTTATGCGCTCGGCAAGTTTCGCGATTTGTTGCATGCCGTCGCCCGGCATCCGGCCATGCTGTTTTACCTGGATAACTGGCAAAATACCCGTCCGGACAGCCCAGGCGCGCAAAAGCGCCGTCAGGGCATTAACGAAAATTACGCCCGCGAACTGCTGGAATTGCACACCCTTGGCGTGGATGGGGGATATACCCAACAGGATGTAACGACCCTGGCGCAAATTCTAACCGGCTGGGGTTTGAGCGAAGGCAAGGAGCTTTGGCAACGCGCGGAATTCATGTTCGACCCGCGCCGGCATGATTTCACGGAGAAAACCTTGCTGGGCATGACTATTGCCGGCGGCGGCGCGGCGGAAATCGAAACCGTGCTGGACAAACTGGCCGCGCATCCCGCTACCGCCCGGCATATTGCCTATCAGCTGGCGCAAAATTTTGTCGCCGATGATCCGCCGCCGGCGCTGGTCGGGAAATTGGCCGCGGTGTTTCAGCATAGCGGCGGCGATATCGCCGCCGTGCTACGCGCGTTATTCAAGTCGGGCGAATTTTGGGATCGGCAATATACCGGGAATAAATTCAAGCCGCCTTTCCGTTACGTGATCTCCGCGCTGAGGGCCGCCGACGCCGTGCCGCCGGCTGACGCCAAGCTGATTCAGGGCGCGCTGCGGAATATGGGCGAACCGCTTTATCACTGCTTGACGCCGAACGGCTACGCCAACAGCAAGGAGTCATGGCTAAACCCGGACGCTTTGCTGAAACGCATTGATTTCGCCAAAGGGTTGAGTAAATTTGTCGATAGCGCCGCAACCGGCCAAAACATTCAGCAAAGCTTAGGCGGCGTCTGGAGTAAAAACACGCTGGATACTGTGCGGGAAAGCCCCGCCGGCCTGAAGCCCATGTTATGGTTGAACAGCCCGGAATTTCTATATTATTAAACCGGAGGCAACATAGGTGTTTACCCGCAGGCAATTTCTAAAATCCATGTTAGCGGCCGGCGGATTGGGCTGGTTTCCGTTAAGCCGCGATAGCTGGGCTTTTTCCGGCGCCAACCCTGGCGATAAACGTCTTATCGTTTTGCTGATGCGCGGCGCGGTAGACGGTTTAAGCATCGTCGCGCCGTATGCGGAAGACAATTATTACGCCTTGCGGCCGAATATCGCGCTTCCGAAACCGGGCCAGCAAGACGGTTTGATCGATCTGGACGGTTTTTTCGGCCTGCATCCGGCGCTGGCCGCGCTGCTGCCGCAATGGCGCGCGGGGACGCTGGCGTTTATTCATGCCGGCGGCTCGCCCGCCATCACCCGTTCGCATTTCGAAGCGCAGGATATCATGGAAACCGCCCGGCTTAATTCGGCGGCCGCTACCCAAGGCTGGCTAAACGGTTTGGCGCAGGTCTTACCGGACAATCACGCCCCGTCCCGCGCTTTAAGCGTCGGTAATTTGATGCCGAAAATATTTCAGGGCAAAGCAAGTATATCCGCTATGCCGGCCGGCATGCGCCCGGGCCGGCCGGGCGCGGTCGAGAATCCGCAAATCGAAAAGGAGTTCGCCCGTTTATACGCCCCGCATCCGGAATTGAACGCGCTTTACCGGCGGGCGGTTACGGCGCGCGAAGAAATGCAGCAAGATTTGCAGGCGGAAATGATCGAATCCGGCAAAGGCGCGCCCAGCGGCGATGCGTTTGTCGACGCCGCCCGGAACGTGGCCGCCATGCTCCGCCACGACGATAAGATACAGCTGGTATTTATGGACGCCGGCGGCTGGGACACGCATATCGCCCAAGGCGCCGCCAAAGGCCAGTTAGCGGGAAAACTGGAGAAATTCGCCTCCGGTTTATCCACGCTGGCGGATGGTCTCGGCCCGGTTTACCGGAATACCGTCATTCTGATCATGTCCGAATTCGGCCGCACCGTCGCCGAGAACGGCAACAAAGGCACCGATCACGGCCACGGCAACGTTTGCTGGATAATGGGCGGCGCGGTCAACGGCGCTAAAGTCCATGGGCGCTGGCCGGGGCTGAACGGCGACCAACTGTGGGAAGGGCGCGATCTGGCCGTCACCACGGATTTCCGCGACATCATAGCCGGCGTCGTGACCGGGCATTTCGGGTTAAGCTGCGCGCAAGCGCGGCTTTTTATTCCGGATTATACGGCTGATTTGGCGATGCAGGCGTTGTTGAGGACGTGATTATTCGGCAAATTTTAATGTATGACAACTACCCAAGTATTTGCAAGCCGTGCTTCTGGACTATTGCTAAGAGCTTTAGAGCCATACCGCTGGGACGCTTTGCGCCGGTTTCCCATTTCTGTACCGTCGATTCGCTAGTGTTTAGGTAACGGGCAAAGATAGGCTGGCTGACATGGTTGTTTTCACGGATCAGTTTTATCTGTTGCGGCTCTATCTCCATAGGCATGGAAAGGCAAGACTCGTCAAACTCGCGCATGGTTGTCTTATCAATACCGCCCGCTTGAAACAGGCCTTTAGCTCCGCTATGGATGGCTTCAAACGCATCGCTTTTAAATTGTGGTTTTTTGGGCATTGCAAATCTCCAATAAATCGCCGTTTTTTATCGCGGCATCAATCGCCATATTGGTCTGTAGACCATATAGGGCGGCCAACTTCTTAAACTCGACTAGCTCATCACTGCTAATGTTATCCCGATCTTTCTTGGCAAAAAGATAGGTATAAACCCAGCGCCGACCCCCCTTAGCAAGGATGATGGAGCGGTGTCGATTATTGTTTAGGCGTTTTTTAAATACCACTCCGTATTATTTGTGTTGTTGTACTTGTTTGACTTGCTTTTTTTATAATATTTGCTTTTTTTTTTTTTTTTTTTTTTTTTTTGAATACTTCGCGAACAATTATTTATTAAATTTCTTTTATTTTTTTTCAGCA
>JBEKBU010000216.1:0-7429 GCA_050015235.1 Methylomonas sp.
CGCCACCAGCGGACGCAATCCGGCGGCGAGCTTTTCTTCATTCCGCAAGGCGGTTTCATCATCGGCCGCCTGTACCAAAAAAAACTGGCTACCGGCTGTTGCGCCGACGAGTTTTTGAATCTTTTCTTGTTCCGCCAGCAGATCCGGGGAGAGCGATTGCATATGCCGGACATCGTCATCGGTATGAAAGCGTAACAAACCGGCAATCCCCAGAATAACGGCGAAACCTAACAAGCCCATGCGCGGCTTGCGGTATTTCGCCGCCTCCCAAAACGCTAAAAACTTTCCGGCGTTAACGAGCTTGGATTGGCCTTGGGACGCCACCGCACTTTTATCGAGTAAGGGCAACCATAAAACGACCGTTATCCACGACGCCAGCAGCCCGATCGCGGAGAAAAGGGCTATCTGGCGCAAGCCCGGGAACGGGGCAAGGTAAAAAGTCAAATAACCGATCACTGTCGTCGCCGTGCCTATCGTGATGCCGGCAAAAACCCGCTGGAGACGTTGTTTGGGCGTGCCGGGAACAGGCGAAAAAACCTCGCTGCAATATTGCAAGCAATAATCGACGGAAACGCCAATCAGGCTAATGCCGAAAAGCAACGCTACCACATGCAATTCGCCAAAGATATACAGACTGGCTGAAAAAGCCGTCAAAATTCCCACGCCGATGACGAGCAGGGTTAAAATCAAGGGGCTGACCGCCCGGTACACCGCCAACACTAACAGGACGGCGCCTAGGGTCGAAATAACGCCGATTGCCGATGTTTCACTCATTGCCTGCTCGGCGCCCGCTTTTGCGAAAAAGACCGCGCCCAGATGCAGAACTTCAAGGTTCGGATAGGTTTTGCGTTGGGAATAAGCCGCCTGATCGAAAACAGCCGCGACTTGTTTCTGCACATCCAACGCAAAGGGTTCGCCTGTTAAATGGCCTGCGATCAACACCCAAGCCGTGCCGTTGTCGTCCATAGACAACATGCCGTCATTTAGGGACAAACGCGAGAGTGGGACAGGCAAGCTCGCCAGAAAACCCGGCATCAGCAGGAAGGGATCGTCATGCAATATTTTTGCACTCGCAAACCCCATGGCGCCGTAGACCTGCGATAAAGCACGCCAGGCAATTGCCTGGCCTTGGCCGGAATTCAATAGTTCCCGGTCTTCATCGGACAAAAGCCCGAAGCGATAGGGAAAATAAAACGCCCCCATTTGCCGCAGTTGACGATTATCGAAATTATTAGTGGAAATTTCGATTAAACCGGAATTGCCCAGTTGACGGGTTATTTCCGTCGCCGCCGCGCGCGCCGCGGTTTTGTCCCGGTGGCCGATAAGGATTACGACTCGGCGCGACAGCGCCTGCGTTACCAAATCGTTAGCGTACTTCAGCGCGGGGTTTTGTTCTTCCTGCGGCAGTAAGGCCATAAGGTCGGTACTGAAATTCAAGCCGTGATATAAACGCGCCGACAAATAACCGCCCGCCAGCATGGCCATCGAAAGCCACAAAAGCGCCATCAGCCTCATCATGGAGGCGCGGAATCGAAAGCGCGGTTCTCTTCATCCGTCGGCGGCGAGGATGAGACGGATTCATTTAGGAAGCTCAACGTATCGGAGTCTCCATCCGGTTTTAGGATAGCGACATTTTCCACAAACTTATGTCCGCTAATACTGATGGCGCTGAATGGCATGGCCGGGTCGCCGGCCCCGCGCGGCGCTAGTTTAATTTGCCAGCTTTGAGCATCGCCGCTTCGCGTTACGACGAAGTCCGTTTCGAGCGCAGTCCAATTACCGGTCAAAACCTCGCCCAATGTCGCGTAAAGGTGGAGCATGAAAGGCATATTCCGGGTGGGCAGATGCATGACGCTGGCGCCATTTATAGTTTGCGCCAATCCGGCGGGCGTTATGACGGTAGTTGTTGGAAAGGGCTTCTCCAGCCCCCAAATTATGCCGTGTTTTGGGGCGACAACGAAGTATCCCGCCGAATTCAACGGCTTGTTGAATCCTTTTAAACGCCGTTGCTCGACAAAATCGCCACGCAGTATTTCGCCCCCCCCGATGACAACTTGTCCGCTACCCATATCGGCGGCGCATGCCATGGCTGGGACAAGTGCGGCAAGCAGGATAAAGAAAAATTGGTTCATATCAGTATAACTTTCAGTTTGTCCGGGAGAACCTTGGATAGCTTCCAGGCAGGCTCGAAGAAAGACTCTACAAGATAAAGAAAACGGTGTCTGTACGATAGCGTACATAGCCGTTCATTGGCGGCGCATGTGCGCTGGCGTACAGACTGTTTCCCATATCACCGCTAAGCTGTAATCCACGCACATGAGCAGGAACTGGATTAGACGCCCATGGCTGCTACTGTGAGCCGTCATAGGTATATTCTTGGGAGTTACAAAATGAGCGCAATTAGACTTGTAGCCACGGTTTTGATCATCATTGGACTGCTGGGCCTGGTGTATGGCGGTTTCAGCTATACGCGCGACACTCAGGAAGCCAAAATAGGCCCGCTTGAGTTATCGGTTAAAGATACCGAGACGGTCAATGTACCTGTCTGGGCCAGCGTGGGAGCGATAGTGGCCGGCGGAGGGCTGATGCTTTTTTTGAGCAGAAAGAGTTAAGGTTTGCCGCGGAGTCCCGCAGCCTATCTTGATCGTGAAAATGGCGGCGGTCAGTATGTGCGTTGACGCACCGATCCTGGCGATAATTAAGCGTATGGTAATTAACGAGCGCCAAAAGCCAAGGTGGTCAGCAATCGGCAAGCTTTTGAAAGTTTAGTCACTCGGTGAATAGTTACATTGATTATTTGTTTTTAAAGGGGAAGAAAAATGCTTGAAACAATTGCAATCCTATTAATTATCCTTTGGCTGCTTGGTTTGGTTTCATCGTACACTCTGGGCGGGTTTATTCACATTCTGCTGGTTATCGCGATAATCATGATTATTTTGCGCGTCATTCAAGGCCGAAACCCCCTTTAGCCACGGAGTACGGAGTGGGTCTGGCAATGATTAACGCCGGCCGATTTTTTTGTAGCCGGTAAATTGTCAACATGTCAGAAAAAATTACATGCGCGATTAATGTTAGCAGTAAAGAAAATACCCTAGAGGCCGGATTTGCGGGCGACTGGGTTATGGATGCGGAGATTCCGCCCCTGCAAGACCTATACGCCCAACTGGACGCCGCTACGGACATCCGGCGGCTGGTTTTCTCGACGGCAAATTTAGGCCGTTGGGACAGTTTGTTGATGTCGGAATTGATACGCTTGATCAATCATAGCGCAACGCAAAGCATCAAAGTTGATACGGCTACCTTGCCCGCCGGTGTTCAAGGTTTGTTAAGTTTGGTTTACGCCGTGCCCGAACGGACCGATATCCGCTCCGCCGTTGTTAAAACCCGATGGTTGGCGGTTTTGGGTAATTTCGCCTTGCGCTTGTATATGGACGCCCAGGCGCTCATCGTTTTTATAGGCGAGCTTGCGTTGAGTGTTTTTGCCTGGATAGGCGGCAAAGCGCATTTCCGCCCGGTCGATTTTTGGCTGAATATCTGGGAGTGTGGGCCGGCGGCCTTGCCCATCATTACTTTAATTAGCGTATTGATCGGCTTGATTCTGGCTTTTGTGGGCGCGGTGCAACTAACCTTGTTTGGCGCGGAAATTTATATAGCCGACATGGTGGGTTTAGGCATGTCGCGGGATATGGGCGGTTTAATGGCGGCTGTCATCATGACCGGGCGCAGTAGCGCAACCTTCGCCGCCGAGCTTGGCTCCATGCAGGTTAACAGCGAGATCGACGCGCTCAAAACCATGGGCTTTGAGCCTATGAATTTTCTGGTGTTGCCGCGCATGCTGGCGCTGATTTTGATGCTGCCGCTGCTGTGCCTTTACGCCGATTTTATGGGGATAGCCGGCGGCGCCTTGGTGAGCGTGAGTTTTCTCGATACGTCGTTGGCGCAGTATCTGGATCGTACCGCCGCCGCGGTGCATATCAAGGATATCGCCATGGGAGTGGTCAAATGCACGGTTTATGGCTTATTGATCGCGCTAGCGGGTTGCCTGAGAGGCATGCAATGCGGACGCAGCGCCTCGGCGGTTGGAGAAGCCACCACTTCCGCCGTGGTGACCGGGATTGTTTTTATTGTCGTCGCCGACGCCGTGATGACCATGCTTTGCAACCGTCTGGGTATTTGACGATGAGCGCGCCTTGTCTGACTATTAAAAACCTGAGCATGCTATATGGCGATGTTGTTATTCAGCATGATCTCAATTTTACCATCGATCGCGGCGATATTTTTATCATCATGGGCGGCAGCGGTTGCGGTAAAAGCACATTGCTGATGCATCTTATCGGCTTAATGCAGCCCGCCACGGGCGAAGTGTATTATGGCGAAGAAAGTTTATGGCAAGCGGAGCCCGAGGCGCGGAAACGCATTTTGCGCCGTTCCGGGGTGTTGTTTCAAAGCGGCGCGTTGTTGAGCTCCATGACCCTATTCGAGAATGTGGCCTTGCCGCTTACCGAGTATACCCGTTTAGACGCGGAGCGGATTCGCGACATAGTGGCTTATAAGCTAGCCTTGGTCGGGCTGGCTGGATTTGAAGATTATTATCCGGCCGAACTCAGCGGCGGCATGCAAAAACGCGCCGGGCTCTCCCGGGCGATGGCTTTGGACCCCGAGATATTGTTTTTCGATGAACCGTCGGCCGGCCTGGATCCGGTCACGGCTAAACTGATGGACGACTTGATCCTTAATCTGCGCGACCATCTCGGCGCCACCATAGTGATGGTCACGCACGAGTTGGACAGCATCCTGGCCATTGGCGACAATTCTATTTTTCTTGACGCCGAAACCAAGAGCATAATCGCCGGCGGCCCGCCCAAGCGGTTGCTGGCGGAGTCTACAAATCCGAAAGTCATCCGTTTTCTGACGCGCGACGCGACAGCCGGCCGGCAAACAAAAAACAAATACCAGGATAGCGTGACTAATGAGCAAACCCGTTAACCCTTATACCATCGGCGCTTTTTTGGTCGGCGCCTTGGTGCTGGCGATAGCGGCCATCCTGATCTTTGGCGGCGGCCAGTTGCTGAAGAAAAAAAACAGCTACGTGATTTACTTCGATTCCGCTTTAAACGGACTGAAAATCGGCGCTCCGGTCACGATGGAGGGGGTGCAGATCGGCAGCGTTTCCGAAATAGCGCTGGAATTCGATCAACAGACTTCGCATATCATTAAACCGGTGGTTATTGAGATCGATCAGGCTTCAATGCTTAATTCCAGCGGCGAGCCTTTGCAAGGAGGCGTTTCCGCGCGGGTAAACCGGCAAGACCTGGAGCTATTGATAGACGCGGGCCTTAAGGCCCAACTGAAAACACAAAGTTTAGTAACAGGGCTTTTGTATGTGGAATTTAGTTTTCATCATGCCGATGCGATTAAATTATCCAGATTCAAATACAAAAATCTGGTGGAGCTGCCCTCCGTACAAACCACGGAAGATAAAATCATGAATACAGCCGATGAACTCATGGCTAAATTTCGCCGCTTACCCATAGAGGCGATCGCCAACGACCTTGCGGCAACCTTAAAATCGGTTCGCGAGATAACCGCCTCGGAAGACGTTAAACAGGACCGCGCCGCCTTGAACAAAACGCTGAAAGAAATGGAAACGCTGGCCGCCAACATGAATTCGGCGGTGACCGATACCGGAATCATGGTGCGGCAGTTCACTAGCGAGACCAAACCGGTTTTGCTGTCTATTGAAAAAACCCTGCATACGGCCGACAGCGTGTTAATGGAATCCAATCAATCGCTGAACGCCGTGGAAGCCCTGGCCGCGCCTGACGCGCCGATATGGCAATCGCTACAGGCGTTGCGCGGCGCGGCCTCATCGGCCCAGGATTTGACCGACTACCTCCGGCAACATCCGGATTCGATTCTTTTTGGCAAGTAGTAACGGCTATGTGTTCCACCGCACCGAACAGCATAGCGTTTGCTGGTATTGTCAAACGTAAGTGCGGGAAAATTCTTTCCGCGCCTCGTGCAGCCTCCGAATAGACGCGGCTGACAATAATCAGGAATAGATCATGAACAAAAATCAATTTAAAGACCGATTTATTCCACCCATTACCGGACAATAAAGCCGGTTCCGAAAGGAAAGGCTTTATTGTTTCGGTGACGGGATACTTTCAATCTATAAATGAGGAATGAAATATGATCATCAATAAAATAAAACCGGCAGGATTAATTTTAGGCGCAACTTTAATGCTCTGCTCGTTCGGCGCGTTCGCCGCGGAAAGCCACTTTGCGGAAGCTCTCAAACACGCGGAAGCGGCAGCTAATGCAAAGGATGCAAAATCTGTCGCCGAACACGCTACAATGGCGAGCGGCCATGTAAAAACAGCCGATGAACACCTTGACGCCGCCGCCAAGAGTCTGGCCGAGGCAATCGATCACGGCAATCAAGGGCATACCGATTTAGCGAAAAAAGCCGCCGACGAAGCGGTAGCTCATCTGAAAGCCGCGCAATAATTTAATACCCTTAGGCGTTAAATGAATCGGCGGGTTAATACCGCCGATTTTTTTTTAGCCTGATTAGCCGTTTGCCTGACTGTACGTTGCGGGACGGGGTAAATACCCTATGCCGTTAAGTTAAGCCTGATAACCCCGTGGCCCTCCGACCCCGGAAGCCTCCCGAAGAATACCGGTAATCGCTTAACTTTACGGCATTGTGTAAATACCCCGTCCTAAACGTTTGAAACAACGTAATTATTCAGCGAATTTTAAGGTAGCGTCAGCTACCCGGCTGTTGACGCCGGAGCGCCCTGACTCTATGCCCTAGTTTAGTCTGTGTTTGCAAACTAAACAAAGAACGTTTATAAATACCTTCTGACCGGTAAAATCATCCGTTAACTGGAGGCAACCAATTGAACTACACACAATTAATCGAAAAATTGCAAATCCTGCCGGCGGAAAAACAAGCGGAGGTATTTGACTTTGTTGAATATCTGTCCGAACGATTTTCACGGCCCGTTTCCGTTAATTTTTCTGAATGGACCGAGCAAGATTTTGCCGAATTAGCAATGAACCAGGCTATGCGTGGTCTAGAGGATGAATCGGTGTTTTATACCGAGGCCGATATCAAGGAACGCTGGTAATGAAACATGCGGGGCAAATTGCCTTAACTCCTTTCCCTTACACTGACCAAAGCCCGCGTAGGGGCGATTAGCCTAAGCGTAATCGCCCACTTCGAAGCCAAATGACCTAACAATCAACCATTCCCTTATTACATTGATTCTTTCGCTATCCATATAAACTAATCAATATGCTACAATTTTTACGTTTACGCTAACTCTTTGCTTTTATGTCCAATTACCGGCGAGCATTCATCCCTGGTGGTACTTGGTTTTTTACGGTAAATTTGTTGCAACGTAAAGATAATGATTTATTA
>JBEKBU010000217.1:0-7339 GCA_050015235.1 Methylomonas sp.
TTTTTCGGTTTTTTGGCCTTGGTGGTACAGAAGGTATCAAGTCAATGAAAAAACGAAGTGATGAACAGTGTTTATTCTGTGGCCCCAATGCCAGATTATTGGGGGTTGGTAAAAGCTCTCCCATGCTTACTCTGCCTCGCTATCGGCAGAAAATCAGCTAAAGCGCTTGTAACTTTTCCTAGCGAATAAACTTCCAAAAGCTTGCCGATAGCTGACCACATTGGCTTTTGGCGCCGGAGCGCCTAGCAGAGGTTTGACCGGCATGGATGCCGGTCGAAAGCTACAGGGAGGTATATACAGCGTCCTCTGGTAGGCGCTCCGGCGTCAAAAGCCGGGTAGCTGACGCTCCCTTAAAATTCGCTGAATAATTACAATTTACAAATTGACGATAACTTGAATTAAGCACCGCCAGTAACATAGGCGATCATATAAATGATTCCGCCACCCGGCTCAGCGCCGCCTGCCGCCGCCGGAAGACCCCGCACCCGAACCCTGGCCGCCGGACTGAGTCGGCGTAACGCCGTCGTCCGGATCCACGCCCGGATCGATACCGAACAAACCGGCGACTTTTTGCCACATGGATTTTTCCAGTTCGCGCTTGGGCAAATCGACGCTGGTTTCGCTGGACACTTTCGGCGTGGGTTCGGCGCTGGGATGTAAATCGCCCTGGACGCCGACCAGGGTGTCGCCTTCAAAATATAAGGACAAACGTTGTTGCTCGCGGTCGCCGCCGCCGGGCAGTTTGGCGTAAATATAATCCCAGCGCTGGTCGTGAAAATCGTCTATCAACATAGGCGAGCCCATGATAAACAGCACTTGCCGCCGGGACATCTCCGGCCTGAGCTGGTCTACCATGCTTTGATTGATCACATTGCCCTGATCGATATCCAGCCTGTATATGCCGGGCATATTGTTCAATATGCTTGTACAGGCGGTTAATGTCAAAGCGGCGGCGCTCAGCCAAAATACGGATTTGTGCATGTAGAAAAACAAGGTGACGAAATTCGGCGTTGATTATGCCATAATTCGGCCAACAACTTCAGGCAAAAAAAGTTATACTAGCCGGATTAAATTCGGCGGACAGGATAACCGCACGGTTCCGGCACGCGGAAAATTACTATATAGGCAAACGTTATCATAACGGAGACAGGCTTGTGGAAACACAGGATTTGCGTAACGCGGGTTTAAAGGTCACTTTACCCAGACTTAAGATTTTGGAAATTCTGGAGAAACAACAGAATGACCGGCACATGTCCGCGGAAAAAGTCTATAAAATTTTGTTGAGCGAAGGCGAGGAAATCGGCTTGGCTACCGTATACCGGGTGTTAACGCAATTCGAAGCCGCCGGGCTGGTTAGCCGGCATCATTTCGAAGGCGGAAACTCCATTTTTGAAGTCAACAAAGGTTCTCACCATGATCACGCCGTTTGCATGAAATGCGGAAAAGTGTCCGAATTCACCGATGAAATTATCGAAAAACGCCAGGATGAAATCGCCCGGCAACTGGGTTATACATTGACCGATCACAGCCTATATCTCTACGGCTACTGCAACGCCTGCAAGCCTTGACGCCCTAACATGTTCAGACCGCTTATTTTTTACATAGGCTTGCGCTATACCCGCGCCAAGCGCCGCACCCAATTTATCTCGTTCATTACCCTGACGTCGGTGTTCGGCATCGCCCTGGGCGTAACCGCGCTGATAGCCGTGCTATCGGTCATGAACGGTTTCGAGGCCGAATTGCGGGAACGCATACTCGGCATGACGGCCCATAGCACCATCACCGGCCCGTCCGGGCAATTGGACGACTGGCGCGCTCTGGCCGAACGCACCGAAAACCAGCCGCATGTGCAGGCCGTCGCCCCTTTTATTCACGGCCAGGTGATGATTAACGCCGACCGGCAAGTCAGCGGCACATTGCTGCAAGGCATACTGCCGGACTACGAGGCCAAAGTCTCCGAAGTCGCCGCCCATATGAAATACGGCAGCCTGAACGATCTGATACCCGGCCAGTTCGGCATCGTGCTCGGCGCCGAACTGGCCAATTATCTCGGCGTCATGCGCGGCGATAAAGTGACGATCATCACTCCGCAGGTAACTTCCACCCCGGCCGGCATTTTACCGCGCCTGAAACGTTTTACCGTGGTCGGCGTCTTTCAAGTCGGCATGTTCGAATACGACCGCAATATGGCGATGATCAATATAGACGACGCCGGCAAATTATTCCGCATGGGGTCGGCGGTAACCGGCTTGCGCCTGAAACTGGACGATTTATTCAACGCCCCGCTCATCACCAGGGTTCTCGCCAATACGCTCGGCTACGATTACCGGGTTAGCGACTGGACGCAAGCCCACAACAATTTTTTCCGCGCCGTACAGACCGAAAAGCGCGCCATGTTTATCATCTTGCTGCTGATAGTGGCCGTGGCGGCGTTTAACATAGTCTCCACGCTGGTGATGGTCGTCACCGACAAACGCGGCGATATCGCCATTCTTAAAACCCAGGGCCTGTCCGACCGCGCCGTCATGGGCATATTCATCGTGCTGGGCTGCGTCATCGGTCTGGCCGGCACGGTGATAGGCACGCTGGGCGGCGTATTGCTGGCGCTGAATATCGAAACCATCGTCCCCGCCATCGAGCATTTTTTCGGCGTGCAATTCATGGCCGCCGATGTCTATTACATCAGCAAGGTGCCCTCCAAACTGATCTGGAACGACGTTTACCTGATCGCGGCCATGGCATTCGTACTGTCGCTGCTGGCGACTTTATACCCGGCCTGGCAGGCGTCCCGCATCAATCCGGCCGAGGTGCTGCGTTATGAGTGACCGCATAATTTTGCAATGCATGGGGCTGACCAAACGTTACGTGCAAGGCGATTTGAATGTCGAAGTGCTGAAAGGCGTCGATTTACAAGTCTTGGCCGGCCAGCGCGTCGCCATTATGGGCGCTTCGGGCTCCGGCAAAAGCACGCTGATGCATTTGCTGGGCGGCCTGGAAGCGCCCACTTCCGGCACGGTTATTCTGGACGGCGTGGATTTACAAAAAGTCCGCGGCGCCAAGCTGGGCCGGTTACGCAACACGGCGCTGGGCTTTATTTATCAGTTTCATCACCTGCTGGGCGAGTTTACCCTGCTGGAAAACGTCGCCATGCCGCTGCTGATAGGCGGGCAACCGATACGCGAAGCGCGGGAAAAAGCCACGGCGCTGTTAAAAAGAGTCGGTCTCGGCCACCGCATCCAGCATAAACCCGGCGAGCTTTCCGGCGGCGAGCGGCAACGCGCCGCCGTCGCCCGCGCCTTGATCAACCATCCGGCTTGCGTACTGGCGGACGAGCCGACCGGCAATCTGGACCGCAAAACCGCCGAACAGATTTACCAACTGATGCTGGAGCTGAATCGGGAACTGAAAGTCAGCTTCCTGGTGGTTACCCATGACCCGGATCTGGCCGGGCGCATGGATCGCGTTTTGTATATGGCGGACGGAGTGATCAGGTCATAATCCCGGCGGCCGTTTAATCGGGGCGGCGGTTTTTTCATAAAACCAATATGGCGGGAATAATTTTAATACAATGGCACTTTTAGCCGCCGAACTGATCCTAAAGACATATTGCCAAACATGTCTTGCTAAAGCAAGGAGCCGAATATGACTACCCGTCCAAGATTTATGATGTTATTTTTGATAATAGGCTGCTTAATCGCCGGCCAAGCCGTTGCTCACGGCGGTGGAGGTGGAGGCGGCCACGGCGGCGGGGGTGGGGGCGGACATTTCGGCGGCGGCGGAGGGCATTTCGGCGGCTGGCATGGCGGCGGCGGATATTACGGCGGCGGCTTTTACGGCGGATTCGGCGGTTTATACTACGGCATGGGCTATCCTTATGGGTACGGGTACGGTTACGGTTACGGCTATCCTTATTATGCGAACTCGGCGCCGATCGTAGCGGCGGCCCCCGCCTATATTCAACAAACGCCAATCCCGGCGCAGCAAATGGCGCCGCAGCTTTCCGCCGCGCCGGCTCAGCAAAACCCGGCCGGCCATTGGTATTTCTGTCGGGAATCCAATACCTATTATCCTTATGTACAGAGCTGTCCGAAAGGTTGGGAACAGGTCGAACCCGTACCGCCCACCCCGTAACCGAAGCTTTTTTGGACGCGGATTCAAGAATACGAATAAAATGTATTAAAATCGATTTTTTCCGGGAAATGCGATATAACCGGGCTATTTTAAGTGCGGCGGCGCTTTTAGCCGTTTAACTTATCGAACTGGCGCCACCCAGCCAAACCCGCTAAAGCAAGGAGCCGAATATGACAACCCGCCAGCTATCCACGCTGTTATTCCTGATCGCAGGCTGTTTACCCGCCGGGCCCGCCTTTGCTCACGGCGGGGGCGGAGGCGGCCACGGCGGCGGCGGCGGACATGGCGGCGGTTGGAGCGGCGGACATGGCGGCGGCTGGAGCGGCGGGCGCTCCGGCGGTTGGAGCGGCGGCGGACATTTTACCGGCAACAACGCCATTTCCGGCGGCGCCATCGGCGGACATGCGGGCGGACGCTTCGGCGGCGGCGGCTACTACGGCAGATCGGGCGGATACTACGGCGGCTCGATCGGCTTCGGCGGCGTCTACTACGGCATGGGCTATCCTTACGGTTACGCTTATTCCTATCCTTACGCCTATCCGTATTATTCCGACTCAATGGAGGGCATACAGCCTCCCGTGACCTACGTCCAGCAAACGCCCGTGCAACAAACCGCCCAGCAGCCGGCCGACCAACAGCAGCAATCCGCCGCGGCCGGCCAGCAAAACCCGCCCGGCCACTGGTATTTCTGCCGGGAGTCCAACGCCTATTACCCGTACGTACAGAACTGCCCGAACGGCTGGGAGCAGGTCGAGCCTATTCCGCCCAATCCTCAGTAAAAGCTGGATTGACCCCATCCCCATTATCGCTATCCGTTTAGTCTAATGCTTTGCGCAAGGTCGAAACCGAGATGTGCGGCCAACTAAAATTCGGTTGACCCGGGATAGTCCGCGCCGGAAAGTTCAAAAGCACCATCTGTGCATATTGAAGCTGCATGAAAGGCGGATGATCCGGATGCGTCAGTTTTTCGATCCAGAAAGTCGCATAGACGAGCGCCGAATCGGCATTCGTACCTACATTCGGTTGCGGTTGCTGCCCCAAAAAGGAAATATTCTCGATCCCGCCCCCGAACTGCGGCAAACTAACAACAATCGTCGGCGGATTTGGGTTTGCCGGTGACAGGAGCGGTTGCGTGAAGAACGAAATGGACGTTACGGTCGCAATGTTCAGCGCTACTCCCTCGAACTGGTAGCCGTCGGCGATCTGCTGTTGGATCGTCTGTTGCAATAACAATATGGGGTCGTTGACAAGTTCCTGAGTGATGCTTGGCGGCAGCACCGGCGGCGCATTACCCAGCGGAGTGCGCGGATTGGCCGCGGAAGCCGGGTTGCTCAGCGTGTATTCCGAAAATCCGCCGCCAATCTTGGACTGGGATTCCGAGTTTTGAGCCGCAAAGATGGGCTGTAGGGGATTGGTAACCGCGAACGGAGTACTGTTAAACGATGGAAAATTAGAGAAGGCGGGATTGCCGCCGCTGATCGGCTGCGCACCTGGGCTGATGGTGGGCGGCCCGGAAAAAGTCGCAGCCAAACCCTGAGCCAGTAAGGAATTGCCATGCGGAATATTACCCATGCGGGAGACGAGTTGTCCGCCATCGGGCGGCGCCAGGAAAGGCTCGGAAGTCTCCGGCTGGGTTACCCAGATGCCCGGTTCGATGTGCAGCGCTCCGCCGGTGGTGGCGTCGCTAATTTGCTGCAGATAGGTCAGGCCGAATAGTTCGATATCGGGTTGGAAGAAACCGCGGTTTGGTATCGACGAGGTTATCGGCGTAAATTCCAAGGTTTCGCTGGTCAGATTGAGCTCCAGAAACAGATTCGCCTGATCCTCGAAATTCGGTCTGGCGACCAGATTGAACCCCCCGCCTTGCCATTTACCCGCCAGCTGCCCGAGCAAGCCCAATTTTTGAAGCACCGCCGCATTATCCAGATTTTTACGTACTGAGGAAATAGCCATAATTTTGCTCCTTAATTAATTTGATTAATTTACCGCATGCCAAATATAAATTAATTAAAAATATGAAGCTATTTACAGAATAACTTAAATAATGTTAAAAATATCACAGATTTTTTATAAAAATTATGATCCAAGCTAAAATAGCTAAACACGTTTAGGTGTAATGCATAGGGCGTAATAGGCGCTAGCCGTATTGCTCCGGATTTTGACCTTCGCACGACCAACGTTTTACGCTCCGATAATGCCTTATGGCCCTATTGTTAAAATTCGGCCAAATCCCTCGCTCCTTCAGCCAGCTTTTGTCCTAATACCATCCGCAAATAAAAAACTAGGAATTGAGATAAAATAACTTATCAAAATAATTATCAGGAAGATTGCTTGGAAACCCAACCAACAACGCTTAGTCAGCTTGAATCCCACCTTTGGGAATCCGCCAACATTCTCCGGGGGCCGGTGGATGCGGCAGACTTCAAGACCTACATTTTTCCGTTGTTGTTTTTCAAGCGTATCTGCGATGTTTGGGATGAAGAATTTGCTGAGATTGTTGCCGAAACTGGCGATGCCGAATTAGCGTTATTTCCGGAATCACATCGCTTCCAGATTCCTGACGGGTGTCATTGGAACGATGTGCGGTGTATTGCAGCCAATGTCGGAACTGCTTTACAGCGTGCGATGCGGGAAATTGAAAAGTCTAATCCGGACACACTGTATGGCGTATTTGGCGATGCCCAGTGGACTAACAAAGATCGGCTTTCCGATGCCTTGCTTAAGGATTTGATTGAACACTTTTCAAAACTGCCATTGGGAAATCATAGCGCGAGTTCCGATGTAATTGGCGACGCCTACGAATATTTGATTAAAAAATTCGCCGACGCCACCAACAAAAAGGCCGGCGAGTTTTACACACCGCGTAGCGTAGTGCGGTTGATGATTGAACTGCTCGATCCCAAGGAAGGCGAAACCATTTACGATCCCGCCTGCGGCACGGGCGGTATGTTGCTCGCAGCCGTCCAACACGTAAAAGACAAACATGGCGATGTAAAAAGGCTATGGGGTAAGCTGTTCGGTCAGGAGAAAAACCTTACCACTTCAGCTATTGCCCGCATGAATTTATTCTTGCATGGAATTGAAGATTTTCAGATCGTGCGTGGCGATACTTTGCGTAATCCAGCTTTCTTTGAGGTAGATCACCTCGCCAATTTCGATTGCGTAATCGCCAATCCCCCATTTTCTCTGGAGAAATGGGGAGAAGAGC
>JBEKBU010000218.1:0-7225 GCA_050015235.1 Methylomonas sp.
TAGTGGAATAGAGCCAAGCACTCAGTTTTTAATGAATGCCTACAAATATAAAAATGAAGTTGACTGCCTGTGCAAAGTATTTTTTTCCAAAACTCTTAGAAATTTCTACATTCCTATTGTTGCAATGATAGTCGTGTTTATGTTGAAAGTTATCGACATTATTAAAATAAGTTGATATTGCTTGCATACAAAAAAGATGCTCATGCTCGCTTAAGCCCCTTGCAAATCGTTTAAAGGCAGATGAAGTAGCGATACGGATTTTATATCTGTTAACTGGCTGGCGTGCTGTACGTCAATGCCCACCAATACACCATCGCTATCAAAATCCAACACCACGCCATCGGCAACTTCATCCGAATCAACCGATGGCGTATTGGACAGATGGATATAAAGCGAATCGGTTTTTTTGTCGTAACTCAACTTCATGGTTTAAATCTCCGGTCTGGAAAGGCAATGTGTAAAGCTATGCCATCGGCCAACGTAACAACCCGCAAAACGGCGCCAAGCCTTGCCTTATGCCTATTCTTTTTATTAGCAACTGACTCCCCTTGCCAACTAATTTATCACCTTCTAAATCATCAACCTGCTCTAAAACCTGATCCATCAATTTTGGTGGAATCTAAATATAGCGTATCAGGGCAAATATCCTGTTCATTTGGCCAAACAACAGTACCATGTTCAACTTTCGCCAGTTTAAAATAATTTATGTTTTTTAATTCCTGGAAAACTCCAAACTCCAACAGACTGGAACAATCGTAATAGCCTGTTTCTCCATTTTCAAAAAAAAGCCGTAATCTGTAATCTTCGGTAGCTACAACTTCAAGCACTCTTGGATTCATGGCGTTACCTCAATGGTTCGATCTTATAGAGGATAAGCTATACAAAATGAAAAACGAACTTTAGTTGGCTAGCTATTCATTTGAGTATTATGCCTCGGAATTATCGAAAATTAAATGAATCAATGGGGCGTTTGACCCGCCGATAGCCGACCACCTTGGCTTTTGGCGCCGGAACGCCTAGCAGAGGTTTGACCGGCAAGGATGCCGGGCGAAAGCTACAGGGAGGTATTCACAGCGTCCTCTGCTAGGCGTTCCGGCGTCAAAAGCCGGGTAGCTGACGCTGACTTAAGATGACGATACTGGGCGGGGTAACAAACCAATGCCGTTAAGTTTAACGTGGGACATTTCCTTCTCCCACCGGGTTGGGGTAATATGCATTTTCCTTTTTTTAATCCCCTCACCCTAGCCCTCTCCCGAAGGTAGAGGGAACGACTTGTCGCTTAATTTAAGGGCATTGGGTAACATACTCCGTACCGCTGGGCGTATCCTAATTTTTACGAAAATGGAGAAATGCGGTTTATTATGAAATTGCATGCGCCATAAGTCAGCGCCCAGGCCGACTAAAACTCTTACGCGCACTGTCTACTTTGTTCCTGATCACGCAGTCCTCAACATGATCGTTGACCAACCCCATGGCTTGCATGAAGGCGTACGCCGTGGTGGGGCCGACGAATTTCCAGCCCAGTTTTTTCAAATCCTTCGACAAGGCGAGCGATTCCATCGAGGTCGTAGCTGTCTGAGGCTCCGCGAGCTGCTTGATGTCCGGCTCGTAACGCCAGATGAAGGCCGCCAGCGATCCTTCGCGTTTTACCAGCTCTTGAGCCCGCCGCGCATTATTGATAACCGCCTCGATCTTGCCGCGATGCCGGACGATGCCGGCGTCGTTGAGCAGGCGTTCGATGTCGCTTCCGGTGAAACCCGCTATCCTGTCGAAGTCGAAATGATGGAAGGCGGCGCGGAAATTCTCGCGTTTAGCAAGTATCGTCCGCCAACTCAAACCGGATTGAAAAGCCTCCAGACTCAACTTCTCAAATAAACGATGATCGTCGCCGACCGGGAAACCCCACTCGGTATCATGATAATCCAAATAGTCCGGCGCCGCGACGCACCATCGGCAGCGCGGTTTGCCGTCAGGGCCTGTTATCGTCGTGCTCATCTTTTACCCTCATGTCAAAAAAACCTGGAGCAGCAATATTGTTTACCCTCCGTAACCGGCGGAAAGTTGAAATTATCTTTGCTATTACCCATAAGATCAAAGGATTTTGGTAAACTTATCACTTTGTTACCCTTTACCGAGTGATTAACCGTTAAAAACCCGCAGGTAGCTGGCCACATTGGCTTTTGGCGCCGGAGCGCCTAGCAGAGGTTTGACCGGCACGGACGCCGGGCAAAAGCTACAGCCAATCTGTGTAGGGCGGGTTGTAACCCGCCAAGCCGTTATTTGATCAAGCGGCCATGGCGGGTTACAACCCGCCCTACCGACTTGGCGCTCCGGAGCCAAAAGCCGGGTAGCTGACGCTATCTTATAATTCGCTGAATAATTACCTTTTTTACTTTTCCGATCTTTAACTCGCCAACGACTATGAACGACAACTCATCTTCGATTTATTTGCATCGCATCACCATTAACCCAGAAAAATGCGGCGGCCGTCCTTGTATACGCGGTACCCGTTTACGGGTGAGTGATATTCTGGACTTATTGGCGGCGGGAGCTTCCTTCGAAGAGATTATCGAAGACTATGCTGTCGAGCAGGCCGACATTTTAGCCGCTATTCAATACGCCGCACGTCAGACTGATCATGTGGTGCTAAGCGCAGCATGAAATTTTTGGTGGATAACCAATGACCGTCAGCTTTAGCGCGATTTCTTGACGCAAACGGTACAGAGGCTATCCATGTGCGTGATTTGGCCATGGACGAGACCAGCGACCATATTATATGGGCTTATGCCAAAAGCAATGGATACACTATCATCAGTAAAGACGAAGATTTTTTGTATTTGGCTAGCATGGATGCAGATAGCCCTTCTTTTGTTTGGGTACGTTTGGGAAATTGCCGTAAGGAGGCTTTACTCGCCGCGTTTAAGAAGGTGCTACCCGAATTAATCGAAAATCTGCAAGCGGGCAGGAAAGTGGTCGAAATTAGGTAGTGGATCGCACCCTCAATTTCTGATTTTGTAACCAGTCTTAAACACCCACCACACATAAGCCAGGCACAGGACGAGAAAGCCGAATGTCGCACCGACGCTTACCTCGACATTCACATCTGCTATGCCGTAGAAGCTCCAGCGGAAGCCGCTGATTAAATACACGACCGGATTGAACAGCGTGATCTGCCGCCATAATGGCGGCAGCATATTGATCGAATAAAACGCGCCGCCCAGGAACGTGAGCGGAGTGACGACCAACATCGGCACCACTTGCAGTTTCTGAAAATTATCGGCCCACAAGCCGATAATGAAGCCGAAAAGGCTGAAAGTAACCGATGTGAGCAACAGAAAGGCGATCATCCACAAAGGATGGGCGATCTCGTAGGGCACGAAAACGCGGGCGGTGCCCAGAATGAGCAGGCCTAAAATCACCGACTTGGTGGCCGCCGCCCCCACATAACCGATCAGTATTTCGAACCACGAAACCGGCGCCGATAACAGCTCGTATATAGTGCCAGCCCACTTGGGCATGTAAATGCCGAAAGAGGCGTTGGAAATGCTTTGATTCAGCAAATTCAGCATGACCAGTCCCGGAATGATGTAGGCGCCGTAACCGACGCTGTCGATATCGCCCATCCGCGAACCGATGGCTTTGCCGAAGACGATAAAGTACAACGAAGTGGTCAGCACCGGCGCGGCGATGCTTTCCCACATCGTCCGGAAGGTGCGCGCCATTTCAAAACGGTACATGGCGCGTATGCCGTAAATGTTCATTTCAAAGCCCCTTTCGGCTGATGCACCAGACTGACGAAGATATCCTCCAGCGAACTTTCGCTGGAGCTTAAATCCTTGAATTCGACGCCGTGCTCGCCCAGCGTGCGCAATAGCTCGGCAATACCGGTTTCATCTTCCTGGCTGTCGAAGCTATAAATCAGCGCGCGCCCATCGTTGGCGAGCGCTAACGGCCAGGCGCTTAGCCCGGCCGGTATGCCGGCCATGGGCTGCCGCAAAGTCAGGGTGAGCTGTTTTTTGCCGAGCTTGCGCATTAATACCTGTTTGTCTTCAACAACGATCAATTCCCCTTGGCTGATGACGCCGATGCGGTCCGCCATGTCTTCGGCTTCCTCGATGTAATGGGTGGTCAGAATGATGGTGACGCCCCGCGCACGCAGTTCTCGCACCATGCGCCACATGTCGCGCCGCAACTCCACATCCACGCCGGCGCTCGGTTCGTCAAGGAATAATATCGTCGGCTCATGCGAGAGAGCCTTGGCGATCAGGACTCGGCGTTTCATGCCGCCGGATAAGGTCATGATTTTCGCGTCGCGTTTGTCCCACAGCGACAGATCGCGCAGCACTTTTTCCAGATAGGCCGCATTGGGCGCCTTACCGAACAGCCCCCGGCTTAATTTGATCGTGGCCCAGACCGACTCAAACGCGTCCGTATGTAGTTCCTGCGGAACCAAGCCAATAGCCGCCCGCGCCGCGCGGTAAGCCCGCACGGTATCGTGACCGTCGGCGATGATGGTTCCGGAACTGGCTTTGACGATACCGCAGATAATGCCGATCAGCGTGGTCTTGCCGGCGCCGTTGGGGCCGAGCAAGGCGAATATTTCGCCGCGTTTTATGTCCAGATTGATGTTTTTTAGCGCCTGTAAACCGCCGGCGTACTTCTTGTTAACGCCGCGCACGGTTATAATGGGCGCGGCATTATCGGCGGTCACGGTAGCGGATATGGGCGCCGATTCCTGCAACTTCATGGTTTAAATCTCCATTCTGAAAACGTATTGTGTAAGGGTATGCAAGCGGCCAACGTCACGACCGGCGACTATCGGTTTAGTTTACGTATTATGCCGCAGAAATGTTGAAAATTACATTAAACGATCGGGCCTGTAGATTGATCCGCCAAAAGGTTTATGTGTTATCTTTAGTTTTTTGCGAGGATTCCTTCCGATGCCCAACAAAAATGTCCTGGTTACCGATACCCTCTATGACTATATGCTTTCGGCCTCCTTACGGGAGCCGGAAGTATTGAAGCAATTGCGCGAGGAAACAGCTCTCCTCGCCAACGCCGGCATGCAGATTGCCCCCGAACAGGGCCAGTTCATGGCGCTCCTGGTTGAACTCATAGGAGCCGGAAAAATCCTCGAAGTCGGCGTGTTCACCGGTTATAGCTCCACTTGTCTGGCCCTTGCCCTCCCCGCGGAGGGCCGCATCACGGCCTGCGACATCAGCGCGGAATATACCGCCGTGGCCCGCCGTTATTGGGCATTGGCCAACGTCACGGACAAGATAGACCTGCGGCTGGGTCCGGCTCTGGATACTTTAGATGGCCTCATCGCAGCGGGCTGCGCCGGCAGCTACGACCTGGCATTCGTGGACGCCGACAAGTCTAATTACGATGGCTATTACGAGCGGGCGCTATGTCTGCTACGAAAAGGCGGATTACTATTGATAGACAACGTGCTATGGAGCGGACAAGTCGCCGATCCCGCCATTGACGATGCGGATACGTCGGGGATCCGCGCCCTCAACGACAAAATTCACGCCGATCCGCGGGTGACGATGAGCCTCTTGACGGTAGCCGACGGGCTGACTCTGGCGTTAAAGCGATAGTGGCGCGCCTGGTGTCGAGCGCCATAAATCACTTGAGCGCATGGCCGTCTTAAACCATCAAGCTATGGATTGGCGGCTTGAGTTTCAATACAAGCGTCCAATCTTAAAAGAGCATGACGCCGGCTCTGCCGAAGTTCTATCGGCAAAACTCGCTCGATGCTAAAATTCAAACGCTTCAATGATTTATAAACAACTGTTCTGGTCAATCGAATTCCGGAATAATAACCTCTAAATGGTCAAACTTGGATCGGCGCCAACAAATTAATGGCTTGGCGCTTGATCATTATCAACCGGATAAACTCTGATTGATAACCGAGCCGCTTGTCATCAGCAATCAGGTGTTTTCAATTTCAGAACAGAATTACCGATTCCAACTGGAGACCCTAAGCATTCTTTACTAAGGATTAAAGGCTGGTTGCGAATTCGTCTGGGCGGCTGTCGCAGGAACCTGAGTTGTTGCGGCCGCCGTCGCGTTATTAACCGGCGCCGCATCAGCTGGAGCCGCCGCCGGGGAAGTTGCCGGTTGGGTGGATGCCGGACCGCCACCCTGTGGCGCCGGAGCGGTCACCGGCGTCTCGTGCTGTTGCATGGCTGTCAAAGGTGGCTGGCTAGTTGACGTTGAATTATCTGTTGCGGTTACTGCCACGGGTGTCTGGTTATTAGACTTGGCTACGGCAGTGGTTGCCTGTTGCACATAGGTTTGAACCGACGCAGGGGCAGATACAGGTTGGGCGGAAGACGGATTTTCAACAGCATTGACCAGCGTGGTTAGTGCAGCCATGTCCTGCTGAACAGGCCCTGTCGCGGCCAGCGCAGTCGTAGTGGCGTGCGTGGTCGCCGCCTGGGCGGAAGGCGGATTTTCAACTGCATTGACCAGTGTGCTTAGAGCCGCCATATCTTGTTGAGCGGGTGTGGTAACGACCTGTACCGCGGTAGTAGGCGCGGGAGTCACGGTCTGGGTTGTCGCGGTAGCAACCGTCTTAGCCGCAACCGCTGGTGTAGCGGTCTGAGTCGCCACAGGGGCGGTCGCGGCGCCTGCCGCTTGGGAACTTGACTGGATCGCCGCCGGGGCGGCAACGGCAACCGGTTGAGCAGATTGTGGATTCTGGATTGTATTGACCAGCGAGGTCAAAGCCTGCATGGCCTGTTGGGCTGGATAGGCGCCGGCCTGATTTGCGGCGCTGGCGACAGCTGTTGAGGCGTTTGCCGATTGAGAAACAGGCTGAGCCGCGGCCGGTTGGCCAGCGGACGCATTCTGGGTAGGAGCCCCGTTATTTGACTGAGCCCTTGCCGCTAGGCTGAGACCAGCATCCGCCAATGGAGCCAGAGCCGTGCCGATTGTTCCAGCTTGCTGGACGGCAGCAATCATGCAACCCTGCATAGATAGCGTTAGCGCGATAAAGACCAAATAGTTCATTTTTTTCCTCATGGATAGAAAGTGATTCAAATTTTGTAACAAAATTGGCAAAATTCGCGAGAATGCATATTATAGCATTTGGGCAACGGATACACAGTGCGGATGACGCAGCCGTTATTATTGGACAACACGACTACCGGTTATTTGTTTAGGGTTAATAGAATGAGAGCTCTTTTTTGTTCGTTAGGAATTTTGTTCTGGTAGG
>JBEKBU010000219.1:0-7225 GCA_050015235.1 Methylomonas sp.
CTTTAGGAACTCCAGCCTCAACATTTTCTAAGTTGATTGGGCTTGATAATTGATAGCGTAGCTCAGGTGTTTTATTTGCTATCCACCAACTAAACCCCGCTACAAGAAGACCGCAGATTATAGTAGTTACGAGAGTTTTCATAGGAAAGACCTCATGATGTATTTCTAATGTTTCTGATGATCCAACTATCGCCGGATGCTCTTAATGCCTGTGGAGAAGATCGAGATTTTATTCGAAGAACTCTTCATCCACTTTCTTGACGTACAAGGTTTCCTCAATGCGGCAGCCAATGCCGTGGCGGATCATCAGGCGAGTGAATTGGTCTCCGTCGATGAGCACGATCCGCTTGCTTAGTTGTCCTGCTGTTTCGCGTGCAGATGAGGAGAAGGTCGAGGCTGTAACGAACAGTCCTTTAGTGGCCTTGAAGCGGTCGAGGCTACCGAAAAAGTCACGAATGGCACCTGCACCAACTGTGTTGCCATCAGCATAGCGTTTGGCCTGCACATAGATGCGGTCAAGACCAAGCGGGTCTTGATCAATAACGCCATCGACGCCGCCGTCGCCAGTGCCACCAACAAGCGCCTTACTGATATCATCGACTGATCCTCCGTAACCCATTCCTACCAGTAGCCGCACCACCAAACTTTCAAAAAAGGCAGGAGTGTTAGACTGAATGTGTTGTATCAATTCGTCTGCTAGAGCAACTTCCAGCTGGCGATGAGCATTGCGCATGACCTCGTCTGGGGTCAGGTTTGTCAACATGTCGGCAGTGGGTGATGGGGTGGTGTCGCTGTTCTCACTTCCGCCTTCGGTCTCCCTGAATTGCAGAAAGCTGGGGAAACGGTTTAGGTACTTAATGTCGATGCGTTCGGGCGATGCGGCCAAAACTTGGCGTCCCTGCTCGGTAATCCGAAAATGCGCCCGCTTGGTCAGTTCCACTAGACCTGCCTTGCCCAGATAACTCTTAGCCCAGTGAACCCGATTAGCAAAAGTTGTTTGTTTTCCTGATGGTAGAAGGTGCGAACGGTCTTCCGACGACAATGCGAACTCATCGGCCAACTTTTCCACCACGTCGGAAATTCTCACTTCGTCTGCGTCAGCAATCCGAAGGACTGGGAGCATTAAGGTTTGGAAATCTGGTATCGACAAATGTTGTTCCTTTTTCTTGCTAAGTTAATATGCCGGTTTTGCTAGGCATAGTGCGCGTATCCTGCCATAAGCCACGGCAATTATCCAGTTGCCGAACAAATCTTGACCCGCATCGGTGCCAGGCTCGCCAAATGATGCGCCGTTTCTTTCCGGCTTTTTAGCTGATGGGTGTCGCTGGATGCTCTTAGCCCCTTCGCGTTCCCCCCATATTGGAGCGTGGCGGAATCTAGCCGAATCTGGCTGACCATCAACTCCCTGCCCGCTCCATTCGCCGCGTTGCGGTTCCCGTTCCCATTGACGCGATATGCTTTTGGCTTTGTTTCGGGCTGATACCGGGATTTTCACCAAAAACTTGTGTCGGCACTGCTGACACTTTTAAAGATTAATCAGCGCAGTATTGACAGCCTGAAACGATTTTTGGCGCGCGGCTTCGATAAGTTTGAGAACCTCGCCAAAAGAAACGACAAGTGTTTGATCTGGTGGTGTTTGGCTCATACGCCCTTAGTTTCCTGCTTTCATGCAACGACCCGATCCCCATAAATGCAGGGCATCTCGCAAAGAACCGCGCATTTGTCGAGCAATTCTTCAATTAACGATTCCGCCCACTTGGGATTGTGCGGGCGTATAAAGTCTTTGATTTCCATCAAGTCGGCTTTCGCATCTTCCGTGATAGCAAGTTTCATGCTTTGGGATATCCCCTAAGTTCCGCGCGCACTTCCTCTAGGCTCTACACCCGTCCAGCATCGGCGGAGGCAATGCCATTTTCTATTGCCGCATCCAGCGCGGCGAGGCGCTGTTTTTTGCTTATCCAACCGCGCAGGACTTCGCGGATAAGTTTGTGTCACCACCGGCGACACTTTTGGCGGGCTGAGGACGGTGCGCTCAAACAAGGCGGTTTTGAATTGGCGTTCCAGTTCGCGCTTGCTCCAATTTTCTTGAATAGCTTGGCGCAGATAAAATTCCCGCTCTTCCGGGCGTTTGCTTTGACCAAGAATGATAAGATTATGCGTCCAAGACAATTGTCGCACCAGTGCCGCGACTTTTTCATCACCTTGATAAGTCTCATAAAATTGCCGCATTCGCCACAAATTAGAGCGGGTAAAGCCGCGAAGGACTGGTTGAGTCCGGATGATGTATTCCGCCAATTGAGTGACGACGCCATCCCCCCATTCAGAGCTTTTTATTTTGCGGCTGATGGTTTCCCCGATTTGCCAATAAAGATCAATCAAGGCGGTATTGACCGCCTGAAACGATTTTTGACGCGCGGCCTCAATGAGTTTGAGAACCTCGCTAAAAAACGGAAAGTGTTTTATCTGGTGGCGTTTGGCTCATACTCCCTTAGTTTCCTGCTTTTAGGCAATGACCCGATCCCCATAAATGAAAAAAACGGCGCAAGAAAATTATTTTATCCTTGAACAATACGAAACGGAAATATATTTCATGGACTTCCTTTTCTGTCTAAA
Source organism: Methylomonas sp. (assembly GCA_050015235.1). GTDB lineage: Bacteria > Pseudomonadota > Gammaproteobacteria > Methylococcales > Methylomonadaceae > Methylomonas. Next base: position 2,614 of record JBEKBU010000219.1, read on the forward strand.
AAACCTTCGTTTTTATACATTATGGCGCCACCCAATAGCTATATTATATTGAGTTTTTCGAAGTTCCCCCTAACTGCCATAGTTTAAAGATTCAAAGCCATCCCGGCTAATGAGCGACTCGTCGTACCTTTCCCGCAATAATCGTAGTTTTTCTTCGCCCGGCGTCATAATTATCAATAGCCCAAAATGTGCAGCCGGCGGGTATTTTAGGCGGCGAAACGTCGTACATGCGAAATCCGTTCATTTATTTTAATCATGACCCTGTGCTATCCTTTCTCATTTATGATGGTTTATTCTAAAAAGATGATGTCCAATAGTTCCGATAACAATCCATCCGCCCGCTGGGTAAACGCCGAATTGCGCCTGGTAGGCATAGACAAGCGGATTATCAGCTTGCTTAAAGCCATTGCCGCGAACGGTTCGATCAATCAGGCCGCTAAACAGATAGGCCTGTCCTACAAAGGCGCGTGGTTAATTTTGGAGCGGGCGAATAATTTATCGCCGCAAGCGCTGATTACTACCGCAATCGGCGGCAGCAAGGGCGGCGGCAGCAGTTTGACGCCGGTTGGCATGGCGCTGTTAAATTTATTTTCCGAAATCGAGACTAAACATCAGGCGTTTCTGGACGGGATTAACCGGGACTTGATCGATAACGCCGATTTGCTGATGCTGTTAAACCGCATGGAAATCAAAACCAGCGCCGAAAACCAGTTATCCGCGAAAATTACCGCCATTACCCCAGGCACGGTTAACGCCCAACTGGTCGCCACGCTCAAAGGCGGTACACGGATTGTGCTGACCGAATCCCAGGCCGTGCTGGACGAATTTAACTTACAGGTAGGCGATGACGTGCTGTTATTGATTAACGGCTCCGACATTACGTTGCTGACAGATATGGATCAATGCGCCGTCTCGACGCCTAACCTGTTGCCCGGCAAGGTAGTGCGGATTCAAACCGATAATATTAACGCCGAGGTGATTATGCGTCTGGAATGCGGCGAAACGCTGCTGACGCATATCACTTATGAAAGCGCCGTCAATTTGGGGCTGGAGCCGGGAATACACGCCTATGCGGCGTTTAATGGCGGCGCTGCGGTGCTTTGTGTGGCGGCAAACAACCCCTTGGATAGCTAGAGGCGCTAGCCGTAACTCAACTTATCTGCTAATATTAACCAAGTTTGTCTACTAAGCAAAAAACCTAAAGGTGAGCAATGAATGCTGGACGGGATATTTATCCCGTCCGTAACGTTTTCACGCTCATGATTCCATTCACAAACTGCAAGTTGTTTGAAACATCAGCCAAATAACTCAACATCAACACTAATTCACTATAAAATAGCCAATCCAATATTCATCCCCCGTAACCATGCGCCACCCTATCAACCCCCAAGTAGATTGCGTCTTCAAAGCCCTGCTCGGCGCCGAAGAAAACCGCAACTTGCTGATGCATTTCCTGAACGCTGTTCTAAGCAAGGAACTCAAACAACCCATCGTCTCGGTTGACATCCTCAACCCTTATAACGACCGGGAATTCCAGGACGCCAAACTCAGCATCGTCGACGTCAAAGCCAAAGACAGCCAAGACAGGCTCTACCAGGTTGAAATCCAGATCAGCAATTTCCGCCATTTACCGGCCCGTATTCTTTACAACTGGGCGGACATCTACAGCAAGCAACTGAAAAGCGGCCAGGATTATCTGTTGCTCAAGCCGACCTACAGCATCTGGCTATTGGCCGAAGACCTGATCACCGGCGACAACAACTACGAACACGTTTACAAGCTCCGCGACGAACAAGGCCAGCTTTTAAACGAGCATTGCACGATTTATTTGCTGGAACTTAATAAATTTAATACTGATCCTATTGCTAACGAAGAGCAACGTTGGTTAAAATTTTTTAAAAACGGAGAGAAACTCGACGATGCCGCCTTACCCGACTGGATGACCACCCCGGAGATGCAACAAGCCATGAACACCTTAAGCGTATTTTCCGACAAAGAGCACGAATATCATTTATACCAAGCGCGGCAGGAGTATCTGCGCGAGCAGCGTACCAGGGAGATTGAGCGCGAGCAGGATAGAGAAGAGAATCTGCGGACTAAAGAGGAAAATCTGCGGTTGTCGAAAGAGCTGGAAGCAGCCCAACAGCGCGAAGCGGAAGCCCAACAACGCGAAGCGGCGGCCTTAGCTGAAATCGACCGGTTGAAAGCGCTATTAAGCGGCAAAGACAAGCCATGAACACTTTAAACCTCCGCTAGGCGCTCCGGCCCCGCAAGCCAATTTAGTCTGCTAATCTAAAGCCTTACCGTAAGCAATCCCTTGTTAGCCGCGCCAAGCCACGGTCTGCCGCTGCTCCGCGACGCGTCCGCCCGTGGCCCGGCGCGGCTAATCCCCGGCTTTCGCCTCCCGGACTGGAATGACCTAAGGCGAGGCGGAAACCCAGGCAGTCGAGGTGGACATCCGGAGTGAGCCTGCGACGAATGGCGGAACGCACGATCCCGCCGTTATAGTCCCAGGAGCCGCCGCGCACAACGCGGGCCGAGCCTCTCGGCTGTGGCAAAGACCACGGGTCGCAAACAGCCTCTTTGCCTAAATTTTCTTGCCAACTATCCTGACACCATTCCCATACATTGCCGTGCATTTCATACAAACCCCAATCGTTGCATGGATAGGTTTTGACTTCGGCGGTTTGCTGAAAGGCCCCCTCGGCGAAATTACCTAAATATTCCCAAGTCCCCCGGTAATTGACTTTTGCCAAAGTCAGTTCTCCGTCAAAATTAAACGCGGCTTGGCTACCGGCGCGGCAGGCATATTCCCATTCCGCCTCCCAAGGTAATCGCGTTGTTAAATTGGGATGCAATGAATTTAACCGTTCGATGAAAACTTGAGCGTCATCCCAACTGACTTGTTCCACCGGCCGGTTTGCTCCCATAAAATGGCTAGGGTTTTCATACATGACGGCTTGCCATAGCGCTTGCGTCACGGTTGTTTCCGCCAACCAAAAACCTTGGCTGATAGTGACCGGATGTAAATCTTCATCATTAAAGCGCCCCGCTTCTTCAACCGGCTCAACCGGCGATCCCATCATAAAACTACCCTTTGGTATCCAGCGGAATACGTGACGGACTTGCTGATAAGTGAACGCTTGCCATAAACCATGGCGGTCTTCGCCCCATTCGGAAGCCCACGGGGAAGGATATTGAGATGGGGAAAAAGAGTTTCGATGGTTCATCAAGCGTAAGCTTACATTAGTTTTTATGATTGTTTACAAACTATGGGTTAACGGTTATGGCCGTTTATTTAAGTTATCGGCTATTCACGATTTGGGAACCGGTAAGCTTGGCGGAAGACGCCGTGAATACGTCCGTGTAGGCTTTAGCCCGGCATCCATGCCGCTCAAACCTCCGCCAAGCTTACCGGTTCCCAAATCTAGGTTCTTGGCTTTAACCGAATCTTTATCATTTACCTGTCTAAGTTACATAGTAATTTAAAAAATTTAAGCTTCATTTTTTCCAGCCTGCCTTGTTGCCGAATAATTTTTTAAATTTCTTTACCCAATCACTCCTTTCCTCTACTTCCGGTTTCGCGGCTCCGCCACTCTGGCCAAACTTTAACTCAGCATGACCTAGGGCGAGGCGGAAACCCAGATAGTCGTAGCGGACATCCGGCGCGCCCCTGCTACGGAAGGCGGAACGCACGTCCCTGCCGCCACTGACCCAGGAGCCGCCGCGCACAACGCGGGCCGAGCCACCTTCGGTCGCTGTATTTATTGGATCGGTTACCGGTTCGGCCGTCATGCGCCGCCGCCAAACATCTGCGCACCATTCCCAGACATTGCCGTGCATTTCGTATAATCCCCAGGCATTAGCCGGCAAAGATTTCACCGGCACGGTCCTTTCTCTAAACAAACCCTTTTCGCCATCGGCATAAGGGTATTCGCCATTATAATTAACATGTTCCGGCGGTATGTTGAAACCGAATGAAAATGGGGTTTTGGTTCCGGCGCGGCAGGCGTATTCCCATTGCGCTTCGCTAGGCAACATGGCCGCCAAGCCTGGAAACATTGCGTTTAGTTTACCGATAAACAACTGGGCGTCATCCCAACTGACTTGTTCGACCGGATTATTCGGATTGTCTTTAAAACGGCTGGGATTATCACCCATCACCGCTTGCCAGAACGCCTGGCTGACCGTGGTGTCCGCCAACCAAAAGCCCTGGGTCAGCGTCACCGTATGCAGTGTTTCGGTGTCTTTACTTTTTTCATGCCCGCCCCATTCCCTTTGTGTTTCGTTCTCCGGACTGCCCATTTCGAATGTCCCCGGCTCGATCCAGCGGAAGCGTTGCTGGGCGCCACCGAAAATAAGATTAAGATCACCGTACAGACCAATGTGATCAAAACCTACCGAACCTATACCGTTCTGTCCGCCACTAAAATCATATTCCGCGTTGATTGCATCCGGCAACCAGCGTCCTAACTCAATTTGGCCGGACAATAGGCTAGTATTCGCTCGCCAAGTCAGTGGAAAGTTACGACCGGCGAAAAATAAATAGGCCTTTATACCCCGAGGCGTTTGCGCGATTGCATGCGCCCAATTGGGTTTGGGAATCGAGGCG
>JBEKBU010000220.1:0-7209 GCA_050015235.1 Methylomonas sp.
CCAATTAACCGAACCGACCGTTATGCCTGCGTTATTTATCGGACACGGTAGTCCGATGAATGCGATAGAAGCTAATGAATTTAGCCGGGCGTGGCTGGCTTTGGGTAAGACTCTGCCCAAACCGAAAGCGATTTTGTGCATTTCAGCGCATTGGCAAACCGATGGCGCACAAATTACCGCCATGCCTCAACCGAAAACGATACACGATTTTTTCGGATTTCCTCAAGCCTTATTTGATTTCCGCTATCCGGCGCCCGGCGATGCCGTATTAGCCGAGCGGATCCGGGCAAAAACCCAAACTGCCGCTATTGAGCTAAATTATGATTGGGGGCTGGATCATGGCGGTTGGTCGATTCTGTGCCGGTTATTTCCGGCTGCCGACATACCGGTTTTGCAGTTAAGCTTGAATCGCAGTCAACCGCCCGCTTGGCATTACCAGCTAGGAAAATCGCTACGCTGGTTACGGCAAGAAGGGGTGTTGATAATTGGCAGTGGTAACATAGTGCATAACTTACGCGAACTGGTTTGGGAGGATACTGCGCACGATTGGGCCGTGGAATTCGCCGCCGCTTGCAAGCGGCTGATAGCCGAACGGCATCACCAAGCCATTATTGATTACCAAAAATTAGGCGATTCCGCGCTACTTTCCGTGCCCACCGACGAACATTTCTTGCCGCTGCTTTATATACTAGCGTTACAGAATGAAGATGACGAAACAGAGTTTTTTAATGATAAAACCACGTTCGGCGCTATATCGATGCTATCCATGCAAATATTAAAACGTTGAGGACAGCGGAATTAGAATCGGATACTGATAAAACAGGTCAAAAAAAGCCCCAAGCCCTTGGGCAATGCCGTTAAGCCGTTCATGGTACGACAGGCTCACCACGAATGTCTTTACTTAACGGCATTGGCCGTTGGGAGGCCCCTCGATAATAAAGCCCCGTAATTTCTCCTGTGCGGTTGATTAAGGTAATGCTCCGATTTTATTGCTGATAAGATTCAAGCTCGGACAAAAAATCTTGCAGGATTTGCAATAAGTCACCGGCAAGCCGTAAGGCGTTTGGCTCCAGATTTCTAGCCGCATGCTCGGAAACATTGGCTATGTTTAATAGAGTATGGGCTTCAAATACGCCGGCCACGCTTTTCACGGAATGGGCGATAAATTGAATGGACGCCAGATCGGATGCGGCGATGGCCTGTTGCAGTCTGGCGATGTTCTCTTGCAAATTGCCGTTTTTGCCGCTGCTTATCAGTTGTTTGATAAAGTCGCGCCGGAAGTCAAAGCGGAGGTTAAAAGCTTTCCAATCGACTAACGAAGATTTTATTCGCGGCGATGAGCCAGGCGATAGTTCGGATATGGTTTGCGGTTGATTAGGATCGGGCGTCTTTGTCTGAAACGGTTTTTTAATGTGCCGAAGTATCGCATTAACTAATATATTGGGTTCGAAAGGTTTGGTTACGCGCTCGCGCATGCCTGATTCCAGGCAGCGTTGCCGTTCTTCCGGCATGGCGTGAGCAGTGAGGCCGATGATGGGCAGATCCGGATAGAATTTTGAAATCAACCGGGCTGTGGTATGTCCGTCCATGATAGGCATTTGAATATCCATCAATGCTATATCAAAAACGGTTGTTTTAAGTATCGGTAGGGTTTGCAGGCCATTTTCCGCAAAGATCGTCTGAGCGCCCTCATACTGCAATAAATCATCCAGGATAAGACGATTGATTTCGACGTCTTCAACCGCCAATATTTTTAGACCGGTTAAGCGAGAGCCCGATTGGGCGCCGCCATTGATATTCTGATAGGCGGGGGGAGGGCTAAGCTCCAGCGGCAGCGTCAGTGTAAACTCGCTGCCGGAGCCAAGGCTGCTTTTGACGGTAATATCGCCGCCCATGGCCTGAGCCAAGTTGCGGCTGATTGCCAGACCTAAACCGCTACCGCCGAAATTTCGGGTGGTGGAGCTGTCTGCTTGTTCAAAAGCGGAAAATAACCTTGATATGTGTTCCGCGCCGATGCCGATACCGCTGTCGGCGACTTGAAAGGTAAATTTGCGTTGGATACGGTTGGCTTTTAAACTGACAAAGTAGTTGATTTTCAAGCTGACAAAACCCTGTTCGGTAAATTTTACGGCATTCGATAAAAGATTGACGATAATTTGCCGAATGCGGAGTTCATCGCCCATGACCCATTCCGGCAAATTGTCCGGGCGCTCGACCAGAATCTGCAGATTTTTTTCTTTGGCGCGCAATTCAACCAGTTGCAAAGCATTATCCAATAATCGATTGAGTTGCAGAGGCTGGGGGTCTACATTCATTTTACCGGCTTCGATTTTGGAAAAGTCCAGAATGTCATCTACTAGATTTAATAAATGCATGCCGGCTTCAAGAATGCGGCGGAAATTTTCCCGCGGATCGGGCGGCGGTTCTTTACGGAGACTCATTTGCGCCAGACCGATAATCGCGTTAAGCGGCGTACGGATTTCATGACTCATATTGGCGAGGAAGTCGCCTTTAACTTTTACCAGCCGCTCTGCCTCCAGCCGAGCGGCTTGTTGAGAAGCTTCATAAGCTTTACTCTGGGTAATATCGCGCATCACTCCTATGTAAGTGGCGCCCAGGTCGTCAATCAGTTCGCTGAAGGTCAATTCTATCGGAATAAGTTGCCCGTTTTTACATCGGCCGTTTAATTCAACGCGTCCGTTGCCGGTTGAGCGCTCCCTGAATTTGCATAGGTGTTGCAAATGACTGTTTTGTTCCACGGCATAGGGTTCGGGTATCAGCAAATTGAAATTTTTTCCCTGCAATTCCTCTTCTTCATACCTAAACATTTCGCATAGCGCATCGTTGAATAACAGAATTTGCCCTTGGGCGTCCATCAGCACTACGGCATCGGACATGGTATGCAACACTGCGCGGGTGCGCGCCTCGCTGGTCATCAACGAGGCGCGGTCGCGTTTGCTTTCACTGATATCGCGGACAATCGCTTGTAAGGTTTCTTCTTCGGAAATATCGACGCGGCTTAGCAACACCTCGGCAAAAAAAGTTTCGCCGTTAGCCCGCAGGTGTAGCCATTCATAATGCGCATGGCCTTCCGTTAACGCTTTTTTTATCCAGTAAACAGCCAGTTCAGAGGATAAGCCGCCGTCCGGCTGATGAAGCGGCGATAAGCTGGCCGGCGTCTGTTGCAAAAATTCCATCGCGTCCCGGCAACCGAATAATTTGATGGCGGCCGGATTACCGGATAAATAGCCGTGCGTCAAGCTCACCGTCATAATGGCTTCCAGCGAGGTTTCAAACAGGCAGCGGTAGCGTTGTTCGCTACGCGTTAAAATTTGTAATGTCGATTTTTGCAGGGAAACATCGCGGATAACGGCTGTAAATCCGGGTTTCTCATCAGCTTGGCTAGGGATAATGGCATATTCAATAGGCATAATATGACCATCAAGATGCAGGATGACGCATTAAAAGTCTTGCGGAGAGCTTAACAAGTCGGCGCCGATGCCTTGAGAGCCGGGGATTGGCGCTAAGAGTAGATTTTCATGCGCATCCCGCCGAATCAGTTTCCGTAAAGGTTGGCCCAGGGTTTGTTCGAGCCGGCCGCCGAAAATCCGCTCGGCTTGTTGATTCCAATCCTGAATTGTTCCGGATGCGTCCAGTTGAATCAAAGCTTCTACAACCGGTACGGAATGGTTTTTCATTAGACATTTATCCCTCGATAAAACCGTGCGCTTATGGACTCAGCAATATTGCTTTTTGTTTTTGCACAATCTCGCCTAGCGATAAAGCCAGCCTAACATCGTTTTCAAACAAGGGGTTTAAGTTGCTGTACAGTTGTTCGAGAATACCGCGCAGATGGGCTTCCTGGGCATCGCTAACGCCCAGATGCGAGAAGGCTTCTTCCATTCTTTTCATATATGCGTCAATCAACACTTCCAGGCGCCGATGATTAGCTTGTTGATTCAACTCGATTTGGCTGAATAACTCGGTAAGTTCTTTGATGTTTTCCAGGCGCTTATTGGTTTCCCGCAGACGCTGTTGTTCGCCATGCATGGCGTCGATCCGAAGACCGACGGCTTCAGCGATGGTGGCGAGATGATCGCGGATACGCCCTTGACCTTCTTGATCATCCATGTCCAAACCTACAATTAACAATGAAATATGCGGATAGTTAAGGGCTAAACGATCCCGAGCCTGATAAACCCGGTTAAATTTTTCGACATAATGCAATATTGATGTTTCCAGCGGGCTGCACAAGGATTCAGAATTAAAATAATGTTCTTCCCCGGCGTCGCTAAGTTTTATTAGGCCCCTGAGATTAAACTGCTGTAAGGTTCGCAAAAGTAAATCCGCTAACTGCTGAAGATTGATGCACTGGAAGGAAGATCTTAAAAACTCAAGAACAATACCGGTTTCACCTAGGCTGGACATGGCGGTAAACGCAGTGCGCCGGGCGAAAGATAATTGATCTTGCAGTTGGAGTTTGCCGTAAGCGTTTTCTATCGCCAATACAACTTTTTGCAGCAGTATGTCTTTATGAACGGATTTATTAATAAAATCATTACCGCCGGCCTCAAATATCGCAAGCAAAGTGTCGAGATCCTCATGGCCGGACAAGAATATGACATGGATATCCTCGTATCCGCTCCGGCGGATTTCCTTGCAGACTTCCAGCCCGGATTGATCGGGCATTTCGACGTTAAGCAAGACCAGATCGGGTTTTAAATGCAGTTCCTCCAAACTTGCAGCGCCGGTTTTGAATTGATGAATTTGGTACGAAGGGTCTGTTAAGTGGTCATAAATACCCACCCATAGCAAGTCATCATCGTCTACAATAAAAATATTGAATGAATTTTCGCTCATCGATTTAGCAAAATTAAGTAGAAGTAATGAGAGCAGGAATAGATAAATTCTTACCGGAATATTAACATATCGTTAATTTTTGCAGATTTTTACATTTTCGTTCGTGATTTTCAGGTATTTGTCGCAAAATAGTGATATGCGTCAAGCAATCGTGGCTGCGGAGTTGATTTTATTTGTTTAAGATAGATTTTTTACGCGGCTAAATGTCCCCAGTTAAAAATGACACGCCAAAATTAAACAAATGATATGCAATGAATCTGACAAAGTCGAAGGGAGCCTCGAAAAACCACGCTTCGACAAGTTCAGTGCGAACGGCCGTTTATGATAATCAACAGCTTATCCGTTCGTGCCGAGATTGTCAAAGCATCGATGTCGGGTTTTTCGAGGTTCCCAGAAGAAAGCGACCCGGCGTTTCAATTCAGGTTAAGTATCAAGTACGGCGTTTAAAAACAATTCCCTGTCCTTATGCATTTGCAAATGCGTTTTACCTTTCATATAGGCCAAGGCGTTTAGCCCCATTCTTGATAAATTATCTGGATTTTCAACCAAATAGGTTATAGCCTTAACCAGGCTATCAACATTAGCGCGTTCGCATATAAGAGCATTTTCTCCATGTACGCTAATGTCCAATATGCCTGATGTATTGAATCCTATAATCCCCAAACCTTGGCTAAATGCGTCGAATATAATTCTAGGCTGCTCTTCTTTGAGATTTAACACCAAAACCAAATTATAGTTACACAGAAGATTAAAAAACTCAGTCCCATATCTTACCGGTGGATGATAAAACACTTTGACATTCCCAAAATCGCCTTTTACAAATTCTTTGCAGTCCTCCTCTAACTCACCTTCACCAATGATGGTTATATTTACAACTATCCCGGTATTTTTCAGCAAATTTATCGCATCGAATAATACAAAAACTCCTTTATCCGCTATGAGGCGAGCGGGAAAAACTATCTCAGGCGTTTTATTCTTTCGTTCTAAAAAGCGTTGTCCGACTTTTTCCGGGGACAATATATATTGTTGATCTACCCAGATCGCGGGGTTAATCAAAGTTCTGTTTGTTTCTCCGTTTAAAAAATCCTTTCTATAGAATGACTGGGTAAATATCCTGGCATCGGCTAGTTTTAGGCATTGTGTTAGAATGATTTTATGCACATAGTGCTCGATTAACTTTCTTAATGTCGGTTTTTCATGCTCATTAAGCATCCAGAAAGACGATTCCATCACAACTACCCATTGGAATGAAAAAAACGGTCTGAGGATAAAAATATAAAATGATAAGGGGAAAGCCCATCCCGCACAGCCGGAATGCGCTATTTGAGTTTCTTTTAGGGCTTTCATTATAACCAGTAGATTTGGTAATAAGTTTTTGAGCACGCTAATTAAGCCAAAATCTTTTTTTAACTCATAAATATATTTAATATCATAGTCTGATATATCTACAAGTCCCGCAATATCTTCACTATGAACGACAGGACAACACAGCCGAAAATCCGAAATATAATCTAAATGAAGTTTTAAGTCTTTTGCCCATAACTCGTCGCAATAAATCTGGCCTGAGCTGGTTTTTACAATGTTTATACTAATAAAATTAGTATACGATTTAGTGATCATAGGGTTATAATAAATTTTCAGTAATGCGTCAGGTAATGGGAAACTAAAAGTTTTATATTTTTCCTGAGCCGGAAATAAAGGAAAACTTTTACGTTCAAGGGCAACTCTTCAGTCTTGCCGGTAAGGATCAAAATTCGGGAACCCAAAAGTCACGCCCTCATCGGTTTTGAGATTAATTATAACATTCAGATCAACCTATGTTTGTAGGCTGAGTGGGAAAAAGGTGGGCTAGTACATTTGTTGTCTAGGTAAAATAAGCTACGTGCGCGCCGCTCTAGGCGTTGATTTATCTTTTTTGCACATTTTCCCGTAAAAACACGCCTTAAAACTTAAAAATTTGCGGCCAAATTTTAGTAAACTATTCCGAAAATTGATGAGTGTGAAATTTTTCACTCAGTAAAGCCGAGCAATTATTAAAATGACATAATCATGATGTTAGAAAGTAAAAAAGCTGAAATGCTAAGCGTGGTTATCCCGGCTTACAATGAGGGCTTAGGGATACAATCGGCAATTTTGCAAGTGATCGACTCGGTTGAAACATGTGGAGTAGACTGGGAAATTATCGTGGTGGATGATGGTAGCCGCGATGAGACGTTCCGGATTGTCAGTGCGCTGGCGGAAAGCGAGCCGCGTATTAAAGCTTTAGCGCTCAGTCGAAATTTTGGTAAGGAAGGGGCAATGCTGGCGGGATTGGAGCACAGTCAAGGCGAAGTAATTATTATCATGGAC
>JBEKBU010000221.1:0-7130 GCA_050015235.1 Methylomonas sp.
GATGCCCCGCATCGTAACCCGCCATAGCCTCAAAGGTATGTAACGATCTTTAATTATGCCTAATTTTATCCGCCTTTGGTTATTCAAAAATAGTTTTCGGGTGAGTAAAGTCTTGGCGGGTTACGATGCGGGGCATCTAACCCGCCCTACGGCTAATCAGCGTCGGGACGCCATATCAACGCCCTTTTAATGACAGTTGATCCGAAACGTTCAAGCACCATGCGAGCGGTCAAAAGCTGCGATACAAAGCCGGAAATGCTGGTGCGGCGTATGGTTTACGCCTTGGGTAAGCGCTATCGTCTGCACAGGAGCGATTTGCCGGGCAAACCCGATCTGACATTTTCAAGTCTGAAAAAAATCGTTTTCGTGCATGGGTGTTTTTGGCATGGGCATGATTGCAAGCGCGGGGCTCGCCCGCCGAAAGCGAACGCCGATTACTGGACGAATAAAATCAAACGTAATCGAGAGCGCGATGAGCAAACGCAAAACGCTTTGCATGCCATGGGTTGGGAGGTTCTAGTTGTTTGGGAATGCCAGATTAAAGACCGGGAAGCCTTAAACGAAAGGCTAAAGCAATTTTTAGCCGTGTAGAGATGCGAGATTGGAAATTGAACTTATTAAACAGGTAGCTGAGCAGCCATGACGAATAAATTAAATGCGCAGCAATTGGCGGCCGTAAAAATTATAGACCGGCCGCTGCTGGTGCTGGCCGGGGCCGGAAGCGGCAAGACCCGCGTGATTACCGAGAAAATTGCTTATTTGGTCCGGCAGGGAATTCCGGCCCGGCATATCGCGGCGGTTACTTTCACCAATAAAGCGGCGCGGGAAATGAAAAGCCGCGTCTGCCGCTTGCTGGATGACAAACAAGGGCGCGGATTGACGGTATCCACCTTTCACGCCTTGGGTTTCGATATCTTGCGCGCCGAATATGCGGCGTTAGGCTACAAAGCGGCGATTAGTCTATTTGACGAACAGGACAAACTGGGCTTGTTGCGGCAATTGATCGCGCAGGGCGTCGACCAGTGCGAAATCGATGCGGTGGAAAACTATACTCGGCTGCTCGGCCAATGGAAGAACGCTTTTATTAATCCCGAACAGGCGGCCGCCGGGGCGGATTGCGCGGAGTCGTCCGCCGCCGCCGTTCTTTATCAACATTATAACCGTAGTCTGAAAGCCTATAACGCGGTTGATTTTGACGATTTAATCCGCTTACCGGTTATTTTATTCCACGAGCAGCCGCATATTTTGGAGAAATGGCGAAACCGGATACGTTACCTGCTGGTGGACGAATACCAAGACACCAATATAACCCAGTATCAATTGGTCAAGGCGTTGGCCGGAAGCTTGGGGCGGTTTACCGTGGTGGGCGACGACGACCAATCCATTTACGCCTGGCGCGGCGCGCAGCCGGAAAATCTTGGCCAGTTGCAAAAAGATTACCCTCGGCTGGAGATAATCAAGCTCGAGCAAAATTACCGCTCCGCCGGGCGCATACTCAAGGTGGCGAATCATTTAATCGCCAATAATCCGCACGTTTTCGAGAAAAAACTTTGGAGCGCGCTGGGCTTTGGCGATCCGATCAAAGTGCTCAGCCATAAAAACGATGTGAGCGAAGCCAAGCAAATCAGCGCCGAGATTATCCATCACCGCTTTAGAACCGGCGGTTCATACGGCGATTACGCAATATTGTATAGGGGGAATCATCAGTCCCGCTTGTTCGAAAAAGAACTGAGGGAAAACAATGTGCCTTATTATATTAGCGGCGGCGCCTCTTTTTTCGCCTACGCCGAAATCAAGGACGTATTGGCTTATTTACGCCTGTTTGTAAATCCAAGCGACGATGCGGCTTTTCTGCGCGTCATCAATACGCCGCGCCGGGAAATCGGACCTAGCACGCTGGAAAAACTCGGCGCCTACGCCAATGAGCGGCATATCAGTTTGTTTTCCGCTTGCACGGAATTCGGATTGCAACAGCATCTGGCTGAAAAAACGGTGCATAGATTACATAAGTTTTGCGAATGGCTGCAAGCGACGGCGGTAAAGATCGATAGCGGCGACGCATTCGCGGTGATTCGCAATGTGATCGAGGATATCGAATATCCGCAATGGCTGCATGAAAACAGCAAAACCCCGGCGGCGGCGGAACGCAAGCTGAAAAACGTTTTCGAGCTGTTGGACTGGCTGCAGCGCATCGCCGGCGGTGAAGCCGGTGAAAGTAAACCGCTGGCCGAAGTGATTGCTAAAGTGATGCTGATGGATATTCTGGACAGAAATCAGGAGCTTGAAGCAGGGGATCAGGTCAGTTTAATGACTTTGCATGCGGCGAAAGGGCTGGAGTTTCCGCACGTTTTTTTAATCGGTATGGAGGAAAATCTGCTGCCGCATCAGAATAGCGTCGAAGCGGGCAGTATAGAAGAAGAGCGGCGTCTGGCTTATGTCGGCATTACCCGCGCTCAGCAGACGTTAACCTTCAGTTACTGCACCCATCGGAAACGCTATGGAGAATTCAGCGAATGCGAACCCAGCCGCTTCCTGGGCGAATTGCCGGAAGACGATCTTGAATGGTCAAACAAAAAGCAGTTGCCGGCCGAAGAAATCAAACAGCGCGGTAAAGCCAGCCTGGCGCAGTTAAAATCCATGCTGGCGAACGAATAGCGGCGCGTTTGAATTTACTTAAAAATGCCCGGCAAAACTTAAGCTTATTCAGCCGGTTCCGCCAGCAATTGCTCAACCTTGCCGCGAAACTCTTCGGCTTCTCCCGCTCTGAAGCCGTAATGAACTTCTCTGACCACGCCCTTGCGGTCTACCAGATAAGTAGAGGGCATGGCTTTTACGCCAAAGTCTTTTGCGCATTGGGCGCCGGTATCGGCGGCCACTAAAAACTGGGCAGGGGTGGTTTTTAAAAATGTTATGGCGTCATCGCTATTTTCGTCAAGATTCACGCCGATTACTTGCAGGCCCTTATCTTTCAGTTCATTATTCAATTTATTCATATAAGGGAAGGATTCCACGCAAGGCCCACACCAGGACGCCCAAAAATCCACATAGACGACTTTACCCTTGAAACGCTGCATATCGTAATGATCCTGATTGTCCAGATTATTTAATTGGCATGCCGGCACAGGCCGGTTCTGGCTTTCTTCGCCGGCCTGGGCCGTGAGGGAAAAAACGCTCAGTAGCGAGCAGATGGTAAGGATTAAGCGTCTATACATAATTTTTCCTTAAGCTAAGTCCACAAAAAACGAAATGATTTTTCAATAATGCGCCAAGGTTAGTGATGATGACCGCCGGCGCCGTGCACGTGCCCATGCGCGAGTTCTTCCCTAGTCGCCGGTCTGACATCCATCACTTCCACTGCAAATGTCAGCGCAACGCCGGCCAAAGGGTGGTTGCCGTCTATGGTCACATCATCGCCGTCAATTTCGGTAATGGTAACTATCCCCGAGCCGCGGCTGACTTCGGCCTGGAATTGCATACCCACTTCGATGGCGTGGTCGTTAAACATTTTTTTGGAAACCACTTGCCGCATAGTATTATCCACTACGCCATAAGCTTCTTCGGGCGGAATGGTGACGACAAATTTATCCCCTGCCCGTTTTCCGGCCAAAGCAGCCTCCAATCCCGGAATAATATTACCATTGCCGTGTAAATAGGCTAAAGGCGTGGCGTCTAAGGAGCTGTCCAGTTGCTCTCCGGCGTCATTGCTTAAGGTATAATGAAAAAAAACTGCGGATTGATCGGCGATTTGCATAAGATACTATTGGTTGGAATTAAAGTTTCTATTATATAACTGTTCTATCTGGAAAAACATGTCACGTTGGCGCCCGCCCGCCCCTAAATCGTCACCATATATTACCAAAGAGGGCTACCAAGTTCTGGAAACGGAGCTAAAGCAGCTCTGGGAGCGGCGTACACACGTGACCGCCGCTTTATCGGCCGCCGCGGCGGAAGGCGACCGCTCGGAAAATGCCGAATATATTTATAGAAAAAAAGAATTACGCGAGATAGACAGGCGCATACATTACTTGCAAAAACGCTTGCCGATATTAACCGTTGTGTCCGAAAAGCCGGTTAACCGCAACCAAGTATTTTTCGGGGCCTGGGTAACATTGGAAACCATGGACGGCGCCGAAATTACTTATCGTATCGTCGGCGGCGACGAAATCGATTCCAGCGGCGGCCTGATCAGTCTGGATTCGCCGCTGGCTAAAGCTGTATTAAAAAAATCGCTGGACGAAGAAGTGGTCGTCCGGCTTGGCGCCCAGGAAAACCGCTATTACATAACGGCTATAAAGTATTGAAGAGTTTATTTGTTTACGGCACGTTGAAAAAAAACAGCCGTGGTGAAATCCACCCTTTTCTGCGCGGCCAGGCCGACTTTATCGGTAAATCCTGGTTGCCGGGCCTTTTATACGATGCCGGACATTATCCGGCCGCGATCTATCTACCGGCCGGCGGACGCTCGGTAGTACATGGCGAACTTTACCGTCTGCATGATCCCGAGCGGGTTTTACGGCTTTTGGACGATTATGAAGAGTGTTCGGCCAAGTTTCCGGAACCGCGCGAATACCGGCGTAGTCTGATAGCGGCGCCGTTACCCGGCGGAGTTGAATTAACCTTGGCTTGGGTTTATTTGTACAATCGTCCGGTGACCGGATTGGAGCCGATTGCGGACGGCGACTTTAAGGTGGATGATGAATGGCGCCATGCTGCTGATCTCAAGCTATTAATATAAACCGAAATGATTACAGTTATCCAGCGGGTTAGCCAGGCAAAAGTCACCGTCGACCATGAAGATATTGGCGCAATCGGCAAAGGCGTTCTGGCTTTGCTGGCGGTCGAAAAAAATGATACCGTCAAACAGGCCGACAGGCTATTGGAGCGTTTGCTCAACTACCGGATTTTCGCCGACGCCGGCGATAAAATGAATTTAAGCCTGCGCGACATTCATGGCGGGCTTTTGATCGTACCGCAATTCACGCTGGCGGCCGATACCGAAAAAGGCAACCGTCCCAGTTTTACGACCGCAGCCTCCCCGGAATTGGGCCGGGCTTTGTTCGCTTATGTTCAGCAACGCGCCGCTATTCTTTACCCTGGCGTTCAATTCGGTAAATTCGGCGCCGATATGCAAGTAGCTTTGATTAACGACGGGCCGGTGACGTTTACGTTGCGTTGCCAGCCGGCTATGAGTGGTGAGACAAAATGACGGTAGGCGGGGACGATATGTAGTGTCTCAAAAGAGTTGTCGGGTGACGCAATAATGAAAAATTTCGCGGCTATTTTTTCCATCCCGTCTTGAAGTCGAGTTCCCTGAGTAACTGAAAATTGTTGATGCACCTGATCCCAAGGTCACGGCCTACGTCAGGGATCTTGCGGTTTGCTCGTTGCTTTTTTGGTTTCGATACCTCAGTAGTAACAATCGTACGGTTCGCAGGATCAGTTAGGGCATAAGCAAGGAGAAATGGATCGCGCCCCATCGTTTTCGAACTCGAAGTAATCTCGTTTCGCGTCTATCAGGGTATTGGCGTCGAGAAGATATATCACGAATGAACCTGTTTAGGCCGCCCGCGACTGGGTGAGTAAGTTTCCGACCTTTATTGCTCGCACGCCTAAGACCGTGGCAGCCTGCGTCGTGGAGAGTTCACCGGATCGCATTAGCCTTTCGGAGGCTTCGATAAGTGCGCTGCCTACCCGCATATGCTTCAGCGCGTAATAGGAGGGCCCGCTGTCAGTATCTTTAGCTCGTTGCTTCTGGCGCTCCTTTTCTTCTCTCCAACGAACGAGAAAGTGTTTGCTTAACGCGTTGTACATTTCCGCCGAGATTGCGGTTTGGGTGAGCAATCGAAATGAGACAAGACGCGAGCTTACCTTTCGCGCACTCGCAAACTGGTCAATTGCCCGCACCGCCGAATTGAAATCGGCTAACTCATCATATGGAAATCTCCCCTCTATTTCTTCCTCGGGAACCAATAACTCGGAAGCCACCTTGTCACAAAATCTTTCAACCTTGCGTTCCGCGATGCTTCCGCTAATACCCGTGGTCCCGAGCCAAATATGGGCGACTTCATGCAGCAATGTAACCGGCCAAGCGGATTTAGCGTCTTGGTCGTTAATTACTACGAATGGCGCCACAGAGTCCGCAATCGCGAAACCTCTGAAAACATCGGTACTCAAATTCGTGTGGTGGCTGCCAAGATTTCCCGCCAAAATGGAAAAGATGCCCAAATGTTCAACGCGATCACGTAGATACCTAAATGCGTCCTCTTGGGTTCTCTTCGATCTGTACTCCTCAAGGTCGATAGTGACTCTGTGCTTGATCAGGTTAACCAACCCATGGACGCCTTGATCAAGATTGTAGGAACCAACGAATTCAAGGGGAGTTTGGTCGCCCTCAGAGATCAGCGCATCCCTGATAATCTCTTGGCGGGCCTTAATGTTACGAAACAACGCATCGACTATCGCATTCTGAGAAGGATCAATCGCATTTGGCAAAGTACGAAAGTCCTCACCGCGATCCGCTGGCGCCTCCAAATAGAACGTAAGCAACGGTCTACGATACCGCTTCGACATCTTTACTAGCAACAGTCGGGACGGGGGCTTTTCACCACTTTCGTACGCGGCCAACTTCTCTTCAGCAGAAGCGTCTTTGCTATGGGACAACTGGAGTTTTTTTGCAGCCTCGGACAAATCGTATCCGGCCGTTTCTCGCGCCCATACAAGGATATGCGGGTTTACGCGCGGCATAACTTTCTTTGGATAGAGCTTTCGCTACGAAAGTAATGTGTCATCTGTGAGGATAGCGGTAATCGGAGAAACATAGGCTCTTTTTGCTCAACTTGTAATTAAATAGTTTGTTTTTATCTTCCCTCTTTTTAGGCTTAATTGCAAAAAATCAGTGATGCTAGCCCGATTCGCAAGCAGCTATCATACTAAAATGGAATGATAAACATATCCGCATATCTTGACATGCTGGTGAATTCACCCAAAAAGCGCGGTAGGATGCAGATAATGCTCTGCCCAACTATATAAGGTGTGGATTGATCACGCTTGTAAGATGTGGGCGGACAATAACCTGAACATCGACATCCTGATCGAGACGTTTAAGAATTGTAATCAAGCGGTCTATCGTA
>JBEKBU010000222.1:0-7101 GCA_050015235.1 Methylomonas sp.
ACCGTCAGATACAAAACGCTTGCTCAATTTATTGAAGGTTAATAGTTTAAATAAAACCATTTATAGGCGGAAAATTAGAAAAATACGCCGCTCATTGAATTGGCGTCATTCAAAACATTGGTTCGTAAACAACGTGTTTGCGGTTTTCGATAAATGATCTCTACCTGATTCATGAGTGATATTATAACATAGCATACGGGGGGTTATTCAAAGATTAATAAGTAATAATGCCGATCCGTTAATAAAGACTTAACATGGTTTACGATTTTGGAGCCCCCCAAAGCCGGCTCGTTCGCTTTAAGTGGTTACTTGTTTTTAGTTAATTTGCTTCCTATATTTAATGCTTGATCCAACAGGAAAAACAGCTATTGTAAATTAATAATGGATAAGTGTCAGCCCTGAAATTATGCTCTTTTATGGAAAACGGCGCATGTCCGGGTTAAGCCGGTTTAAGCAGCTATATAAAACGTTACGATAGACAAAGAGAATGTGGCCGGATTTATGGGATAATTTCCCGTTTAATCATTCGGGTTTAACTTTATTCATGAACCAGAAGCAAAACAATCATTCTAAAAAACAATTAAACTCTCTCGCCTTAGGCGCCATCGGGGTGGTGTTCGGCGACATAGGCACCAGCCCGCTTTATGCCGTTAAAGAAGTATTTCACGACGGCTTGCCGACCGACGCCTCTAATGTAATCGGCGTGTTATCGCTGATTTTTTGGGCATTGACGCTAGTTGTAACCACAAAATACGCCATTTTTATCATGCGCGCCGACAATAAAGGCGAGGGCGGCATAATGGCTTTGATGGCGCTGGCCTTAAATGGTTCCCGTAATGACGCCGGCAAACAAGCGTACATTTTGATTATCGGATTACTGGGGGCGGCGCTTTTTTATGGCGATAGCATCATAACGCCGGCTATATCGGTATTGAGCGCGGTTGAAGGTCTGGAAATCATGGCCCCCGACCTGGATAAATACATTCTTCCATTTACCATTGCGGTGCTGTCGGTATTGTTTATCATGCAGGCAAAGGGTACCGGCAAGGTAGGAAAGATGTTTTCACCGGTGATGATTTTTTGGTTCGCCACCCTTGCCGTGTTGGGCGTGATTAACATTGTGAATACGCCCGAGGTCTTTCAGGCTCTTAACCCTTATTACGGAGTTGAAATGCTGTTCAGGTTGGGATGGAAAGGTTTGGCCATCATGGGCGCCGTGGTTCTGTCGATAACCGGCGCCGAAGCTTTGTATGCGGACATGGGACACTTCGGCCTCAAACCGATCCGTATCGCCTGGTTCTGGTTTGTTTATCCTGCTTTAGTGCTGAATTATTTTGGTCAAGGCGCGCTATTGATCAATAATCCGGGCGCGATAGAAAACCCGTTTTATCTGCTGGCCCCGAATTGGGCTTTATACCCGCTGTTGATTTTAGCGACTTTGGCGACAGTCATTGCTTCACAGGCGGTTATTTCCGGCGCTTTTTCCATCACCCGCCAAGCCATTCAGTTGGGTTATTGTCCGCGTATGATTATCCGCCACACTTCCGGCGATGAAATGGGCCAGGTGTATGTGCCCGCGGTTAATTGGATGTTGATGGTGGCGGTTTTCATCCTGGTGTTAACTTTTCAATCCTCTTCCGCATTAGCTTCCGCCTACGGTATAGCCGTTACCGGCACCATGATGACTACCACGATTTTGGCTTTTATCGTGATTCAGGCTTTATGGCAATGGCATAAAGCCGTCAGCATCGGCTTTTTAACCTTTTTCCTGATTATCGATCTTACGTTTTTACTGCCGAATTGCTTGAAAATCCCTACTGGCGGTTGGCTGCCGCTAGTTGTTGGCGCTATCTTGTTTCTAGTTATGACGACCTGGATCAAGGGCAGGGAATTATTGGCGAAATATTTGGAGGATAAACGGGTTCTATTCGAGGAACTGGAAGAAAAACTGAAAGCGCAACCGCCTATATCCGTTAAAGGCGCGGCCATTTATATGGCCAGAAGCCTGCATGGTGTGCCGCTGGTGTTATTGCATAATCTGGAGCACAATCATGTTTTGCACGAAAAAATCATTGTGTTAACGGTAGTGACAAAAGAAGAACCCTACGTTGACGAGGCGCACCGCGTCAAAATCCGCGCGTTTGGCGAAAAGCGGAATTTTTTCCGGGTAAAGCTTTATTTTGGTTTCCAGGAAGAGCAGGATGTACGCAGAGCATTGCAAATATGCTGCAACGAAGGGTTAAAAATTGATCAAAAAACCGTTTCGTTTTTTATCGGCAGCGAACGCTTGTCCTTCCGCCGGCAAAGCCCGATGCCGAAATGGCGGCGGCCATTGTTCAAATTTTTAACCCATAACTCCAGCAGCGCCATCGAGTTTTTTAAAATTCCGGTTGACAGAGTGATCGAATTGGGAATCAGGGTAGAATTGTAATTTTAGCCGCCATTTTAGGTCATCACATCCGGCGCCTTTCTGCCGGTGCGTTGCTTGATTTGGCAAAGTTGTTCCGCAATATCGGTTAATTCCGCCAGCGCAAGTTGCGCATCCTGATCGAGTTTACCGGCGTCGCGCTCGAATTTTTCCAAATAAATGCGTAATGTCGCGCCCGTGGTGCCGGTTCCGGACAGCCGGAACACAATGCGCGAACCGTTGGTAAAACCGATACGGATGCCCTGATTATGGCTGATGCTATTGTCTACCGGGTCGGCATAACTGAACTCATCCGCGTATTTTACCGTGAAATCGCCCCAATTTTTACCCGGCAAACCGCCTAGTTGCGTGCGTAAATGATCGATAACGCCATTGGCGACCGCCGTATCTACAGCTTCGTAATCATGGCGGCAATAAATATCGCGGCCGAATTTTTCCCAATGCTCATGCACAATATCGGCTACGGACATGCGCTTGCGGGCAAGCAGATTTAGCCAGAACAAAACCGCCCACAAGCCGTCTTTTTCCCGGACATGATTGGAGCCGGAGCCGAAACTTTCTTCGCCGCACAAGGTAATTTTATCCGCATCCAGCAGATTACCGAAAAATTTCCAACCGGTCGGCGTTTCGTAACAAGGTATCCGCAAGGCTTTGGCGACTCTATCCACGGCTTGGCTGGTCGGCATGGAGCGGGCGACGCCTCTGAGGCCCCTGGCGTAAGCCGGAATCAGGCGGGCGTTTGCCGCCATGATGGCCAGACTATCGCTGGGGGTAACAAAAATATGCGCGCCCATGATCATGTTGCGATCGCCGTCGCCATCGGAAGCGGCGCCTAAATCAGGCGGATTATTCCCAAACATTATTTCCGTCAGTTCATGGGCGTGTACCTGGTTCGGATCGGGATGGCCGCCGCCGAAATCTTCCAGCGGGACGGCGTTAAATACCGATCCGGGCGCCACGCCCAGCATGCGTTCGAAAATATATTTGGCGTAGGGGCCGGTCACGGCGTGCATTGCGTCGAAACTTAATCTGATCAAGCCTGAAGCTATACTTTGTTTAATCAACTCGAAATCGAATATCCGGGCCATTAATTCCGCATAGTCGGCGACGGAATCAATGATGCGGATTTTTAAATGATCGATCCGCGCTTCGCCCAGGCTATCTAGATCAATTTCATCCAGTTCGGCGATTTGGTAGCTGGTAATTGTTTTTGTATTTTGAAATAAAGCGTCGGTGAATTTTTCCGGCGCCGGCCCGCCATTGCTAACGTTATATTTGATGCCGAAATCTTCGTCAGGCCCGCCCGGATTGTGGCTGGCGGAAAGGATGACGCCGCCGAACGCCTGGTATTTACGGATGATATTCGACGCCGCCGGCGTGGACAATAATCCGCCTTGACCAATGATCAATTCGCCAAAGCCATTCGCGGCGGCCATTTTTATGATAATCTGTATCGCTTGACGGTTATAATAGCGGCCGTCTCCTCCTAAAACCAGTGTTTTCCCTTGAAAATCATCTAAACTATTAAAGATAGATTGAACAAAGTTTTCCAAATAATGAGGTTGCTGAAAAACTTTAACTTTTTTTCTCAAACCGGAAGTTCCAGGTTTTTGTTCATCAAAAGGCGTGGTGTTATAGGTTTTTACTTGCATGTTTTACTCATAATGCGACAATTAGAAGCGGTTAAATTACACTAAATTTTTAATTATTTACAGATTGTTTATCATGATTAAAAAAATTTATAGTTTTTTACTGATATATCTTGGTATATTGCCCAATTTATGCTTTGCCGACCCGGATGTCTGGCTATTAGTCGACACTCAAAAATTAAGCATGGAAATTAAAAAAGGTGAAAAAACTATCGCAATACTGAATAATATTGCTATTGGCCGGAACGGCGCCGGCGAAAAAAATCAACGCGGCGATGATATCACGCCGCTAGGTAATTTTAGAATAGGCTGGATAAATGAAAATAGTTCATTCCGTAAATTTTACGGATTAACCTACCCTAATATTGATTATGCCGATAACGCATTAAAAACGGGTAAAATAGATATGGACACATACGGCTCTATAGCGCGTGCTCATTTATCAGGACAAATTCCGCCGCAAGACACTGATTTAGGTGGGCAAATTGGCATTCATGGCTTAGGCGCCGCCAGTTTGTCCATCCACAGATCCATGAACTGGACGCATGGATGTATAGCCCTAACTAATGATCAAATCGATCAATTGAGTTTATGGGTAGAGAAAGGAACACTAGTTACAGTGAAATAATGTTGGTAAAAACTACAAAAATGTTGCACAATTATCGACGACTTTTCATTTTTTATTTTTTGAAACCACTATCAAGGGGAAAACCATGATGAAAGCACTTAAATTATCAGCAGTTGTTGCAATCGCGGCTTTGGCTACCGGTTGCGCAAGCACTTCTGACCTCGAGTCTTTAGACGCAAGAGTTACTAGCTTGGAAGGTAAAGTTGCATCTGCATCTCAAGACGCCGCTTCAGCTAAAGCTTCTGCTGCTGACGCCGCTTCTAAAGCTGCCGCTGCCGAAGCTGCTGCTAATCGCGCTGCTAAATACGCAGAAGATACCAATAGCAAATTGGATCGTATGTTCAAAAAATCTCAACACAAATAAGCCAAGCGGCTTGTTTTGTTGATTTAAAAAGCCCGTGGGCATGCTCACGGGCTTTTTTTGTTATTGCCCCGTACCCGGAGCCATCACCACAGGGATATTGGCCGGACGTTCGTACAAAGCGATAGGAACGCCAGTGGGTTTTTCCAAAGCCGTTTTCAAGATCGATCCTTTTATTACCGGCATTTTTCCACCGTTGGCGCGTTCGATTAAATCCAATGCGACATGCAGACGTTGTTCAAAACTCGCCGGATATTCCTCCAATTGCGGATAAACTTCCATGTACAAGGTATCATGATACCAGCCGACTTTAATCGGCTGATTGACGATATTAACGGAAACGCCGACCTTAACGATAGGAAAAAATTGTTCGATATCATCTGGATACATGCGTATGCAACCATGGCTGACCCGCATGCCGACGCCATTGACGACATTGGTGCTGTGGATCATATAACCCGGCAAACGTAAGCGGAAAGCATACAAACCCAACGGGTTATCCGGCCCTGGCGGATAAAATGGCTTTAATTCATCGCCATCGGCCAAATGTTCGGCGCGGATAGACGGCGGCGGCGTCCAGGATGGATTTTCAGTTTTGCCGGCTATCTGGGTTCTTCCCAAAGGCGTCCGCCAGTCGTCTTCCCTGCCTATGCCTATCGCAAACGTCAGCACCTTGCTGGCGTCCGCCGGAAAATAGTAAATACGCATTTCCGGTAAGTTGATGATCATGCCGTTGCGTGGCGCGTCCGGTAATATGAAACTGGTCGGTATTCTAACCTGAGTACCGCCCCCCGGCAGCCAGCGGTCGACGCTTTGATTGGCTAAAACGATTTCATCCTGGCCCAGTTTGAAATTGACGGCGATATCTATCAAGGTATCTTCCTGCTTGGCGGGAACATATTTGACTTGATGAGGCGGATTGCCGATCAAACTATCGTCGGGACGGTCGGGCGCATTTAAAGTCAGCGCTGCAACCGATTGAGCGGCCGACAGCAACAAACAGAAAAATAATCGGAACTTCATCGCCACTATTCCCCAGAGTTAAATAATTCAAGTAGACGCGGCAGGAATTGCGCCAGTTCCGCGGTCATGATAGAAAAATCGGCGTCGAAGCGCTCAATTTCATCATCGGTTTCTATATCCGCCGCCTGCTCTTGAATAAGATCTAAAAATTTTAAACGTTTAACGGCCAGATTTTCATCCAGCACGAACGACAATCGATTAGACCAATTCATTGCCAGTTTTATCACTTGCTTGCCGTTATCCAGATGATTTTTTATCTCCGGCAAGGCCAAATCGTGGCGTTTACAGCGCACTATGCCGCCTTCCTCTTCAGGGGAGCGTAATTCGCATTCGTCTTCGATGACGATATCCTTGGGCGTGACATTGCCGGTCAGCCACTGCGTCATCACCGCGGACGGCTTTGCTTGCGCGGTTATCGGCGTGATAGGCAGCGTACCCAGGCATTTACGCAGTAGCGTCAACAAATCTTCGGCCTTTTTAGGAGAAGCGGCGTCAACGACCAGCCAACCGCCCTGGCTATCGATATAAGCGTAAGTTTTGCGTGAGAAAGAAAAAGCTCTCGGCAGCAATTCGAAAATCAATTCGTCCTTAAGACGGCTGCGTTCTTTTTGGGGTAATTTTCTGGATTCCCGCTCTTCGATTTCGGTAATTTTTTCTTGTAGCATTTCATTGATCACCGAAGCCGGAATTACTTTTTCCTCCTTTTTGGCGCTTACCAGCATAAAGCCATTGGCGGTATGCGCCAGCGTGTCGGAAGCTTTACCCAAAGGCGAGCTCCAGCCGAAACTGAATTCATCGTGAGAGCCGCAAGGACGGAATGGATGCTGCCGCAATTTTTGTTCCAGCATATCGGCGGAGAGGTTAACCGGCTCCGAAAAACGGTAGACGGCAAGATTTTTAAACCACATGGTATAACTCGTATGTAAAATCTATTATTATCGCATAAGATTTGCAAGACGACCAATGGAGGGCGGATTCAGCATAAGCTTTCAGGTAAAAAGTTTGATCGAGG
>JBEKBU010000223.1:0-7097 GCA_050015235.1 Methylomonas sp.
GATCGGTAAACGTTCAGTTTCTTCCAGTAAACTTAACAGCAGAAAGACTTCTTCGCCGATTTCGTAATCGCGTTTAGTCGGTATGAACAAGCCGCCGTTTTTCACAAACGGCATGTAAGCCGAATAGAGGGCGGATTTTTCCTTGATCGTAAGGGACAGTATCCCTTGCCGCGCGTAATTTTCAGACATGGTTTAAGGTTTGTTCAGTTGACGCCAGGTTATCAAAAGGTTTTCAAATAGTAATTGTTTGTTGAGCTGGGTGGCGATTTGCGCATTGCCGGCCAGCAGCAAGTCGTAATACCGGTATAGGCTTTGTAATTCCAGCTTTTCGGCAAGCGGCCGCAGGGCGGCGATTAAATCCGGATCGCCTATGCGTTGGGCCTCTATGCCGTACGCCAATTTAATTATAGCCGTAATCCAGGCGGTTAGCCAATCGATCAGCACGGCCGGGCTGATATTTTCGGTTTTTTGCCATTGCTCGGCCAGCGCGGCTGCATTGGTTTTACCTTCGGCGATCTCCAGCCAAGCTTTAAAATATTGCCGCCGCAGTTCCATGTACTCAAGACGGGCGTAATCGGCGGCTAATAGCGGCGCGCCGTGCGCCATGTCTAATAAGGCCTGGATATTTCCGCCAACGCCCTGTTGAAGCAGCCAATGTTCGGCGCTCGTTCGATCGGGCGGGCGGCAGTTTATTATTTGACAGCGGCTGCGGATAGTGGCCGGCAATTTGGCTGCTTGTTCGCATACTAAAACCAGGCTGGTGCGTTCGGTAGGCTCTTCCAGGCATTTTAAAAAGGCATTGGCCGATGCGTTGTTCAGGCTTTCCGCCGGCTGAAAAATGACGACGCGCCGCGCCTCGAACTGGGGTTTTAGGGCCAGTTGTTCGATTAGCCGGCGGATTTTATCGATGCCGATTGCTTTACCGGGTTCGTCCGGGCTTATCTCGAAATAATCCGGATGCGCGCCCGCCCGCAGCAATCGGCAGCCGGTACAGACGCCGCAGGCCGTGGTTGCGGGCGTCGGTTGAGCCTGGCACAGCAGCAGTTGCGCGAAACAGTCGGCCAGCCGGCGTTTACCAAGCCCGGCGGGGCCTGCGAACATAAGCGCCTGCGGTATGCGTTGCTGGCGGACATAAGTGAGCAGATGTTCCCAAACAGCTTGTTGCCAGGGAAAAACGCTGCTGGCGGCGCTAGTCATCTAAATATGCCGAAGCGCTTAATTGCCGAACACATCGACGCCTTGCGGTGGAGAAAAATTAAACAGCGCATCATTAAGCGCGGGATTAATCTGCAAATGATTGAAATAAATGCGCGTCAACTGGCCGAAATTGTCGCTAAGCTCCATGCCGGCCAATTGCCCGGCGTGCAGGCCGATCAGGACGTATTTAAAACCGCTTTCTTCGTCCTTGGGCGTCAGTTTTATCCAGTTCATGTCGCCTTCCTTGCCTTGCTCTTGCAGGGTGAATTTCTCATCCAGATTGACTTGTCCGGTCAGCAGCAGGGCAGGGGTAGAGCCCAGGGAGTCGTCAAGTTTCTTAATCGTCACTTGTTCCAGATCTTCGTCATAAAACCATACCTTGCCGTTATTCGAAACAATCTGTTGTATGAACGGCTGTTCGTAATTCCAGCGGAATTTGCCCGGTCTATGCAGATAAAACTTGCCGGTGCTGCTTTTGGCCGGATTGCCGGCCTTATCCAGGCTGACTTGTTGAAAATCCGCGCTTAGGGTCGTACTGTTCCGTAAAAATGTTTTTAATTGGGCGAGCGGGGTTTCTTCGGCAACGGCGGATTGCCAAAAAGTTGACAGCATCAATAGCTTGAGGAGCGATTTTATTATCATAATTATCAATTTGTTGTGCGTATAATAGATTATTCCGGTCTGTCCTGTTCTTCTTCTTGAGCCGGTTCGCCGCAGTCGGAATACTGGGTGGGGCCCGAGCCTTCCACAAACGGAAACGGACGGGCGCCCTCGCAGTATTGGCTGCTGAGTAAACCGCTGCCGGCGTCTATCCATTTCATGGCGATATTATCGGGCGGTATCAAATTGACCGGCTTTTTCGATACCTGCCGCATAAACTCAGCCCAGACCTGTAAGGCGCCGCTGCCGCCGGTAAGCCCGGTCGGTTTATTGTCGTCACGGCCCACCCATACCACCGATAGAAAATCGCCGGTGTATCCGGCGAACCAACTATCGCGCAAGCCGTTCGTGGTGCCGGTTTTGCCTACCAGCGCCATGTCTCTTGGTAAATAATTATAAGCGGAATGCCCGGTGCCGGAACGCATTACTTCCTGCAAAATGGTATTGGTGATATAGGTGGCCGCCGGATCGACCGCTTGATGTACGGTGAACGGGTAGCGCTGCAGAGGCTGGCCGTCCGCCGCATTGACGGCGCGGATGGAGCGCAGCGGCGAATTATAGCCGTCGCCGGCCAACGTTTGATAAAGCTGGGTAACTTCAATCGGCGCCAATTCGGATGCGCCGAGCAAAAACGACGGATATAACTCTACCTGCCGGTTGACGCCCATGCTTTTCAGGGTGTTGGCGATCCGGCTGAGTCCGATATCCATGCCGATACGGATGGTGGCAAGATTATAGGAGTTCGCCAGGGCGGTATGTAAGGCGACGGTGCCGTGTTCTTGATTATCGTAGTTCTTGGGCGTCCATAGTTTGCCTTTTTCGGCCTCGATTTCCATTTCGCTATCGCTGACCGGCGTGGTAATCGTGTAACGGTCGGGATGCTCCAGGGCCGTCAGATAAATGACCGGTTTGATTAAGGAGCCTATGGGCCGGACAGCGTCAAGCGCGCGGTTAAAGCCGCTGGCGGCTGGGTTTCTGCCGCCGGTTAACGCGACGATTTCACCGCTGTCGCGGCGGGTAACGATGGCCGAGCATTCCAGATCGTCGCTTTTCGGGCTTTTTTCCAACTGCTGGAGTTTTTTGGCGATGGATTGCTCCAAAGTATCCTGGATACGGGTATCCAGCGTTGTGACGATGCGCAAACCTTCCGAAGTTAAATCTTCTTCTTTATATTCCTGTTTTAACTGGCGTTTGACCAGATCTATAAAGTCAGGGTATCGGTTGGCGGAACGATGGGTGACCGCGGCGACATGCAGCGCCTCCTTTTTGGCGGCGTCGGCTTGCTCCTGGGTGATATAGCCTTCCTGCATCATGGAGTCCAGCACCAGATTGCGCCGCTCCAGGGCGCGTTCCGGATATTTGCGCGGATCGTACATGGATGGGCCGCGCACCAATGCAACCAGGGTCGCCGTTTGCGGCAGCGTCAGATTTTTTAGCGATTCGCCAAAATAAAACTCGCTGGCGAGTCCGAAACCGTGAACCGCGCTGGCGCCGTCCTGACCGAGAAAAATTTCGTTAAGATAGGCTTCCAGAATTTCGTTTTTACTGTAGCGATACTCCAAAATAAACGCCATAAGCGCTTCGTTGACTTTGCGGGCCAGGCTGCGTTCATTGGTCAGAAAAAAGTTTTTAACCAATTGCTGAGTGATGGTGCTGCCGCCGGCGACCAGGCCGCCGGCTTTGATATTTGTCCAAATGGCCCGGAGTATGCCTTTCGGCGATAATCCGAAGTGGTTGTAAAAATCACGGTCTTCAGTCGAAAAAAGTCCTTGTAATAGCAATTGCGGCGCTTCATCCAGTTTAATCAAAATCCGGTCTTCTTTCAGGGTTGGGTAAAAACTGCCGATTTGAACCGGATCCATCCGTAAAATGGCGACCTCCGTATTACTGTCCAGATCATTAATATTGGCGATGGCGCCGTCAGCGAAACCGATGTTGATTTTCCGGCTGTTTTCAGCGGTGTCGCTGAAATTAAAAGTGCGCGTTTTCACCCCGACATGCGAACCTTTTAAAAAATAAGAGCCTTCCCCGTTTAATTGGTCGTCCTGACGGTAATGAAGTTGCAGCAATAAATCTTCAAAATTTTTAGCGGTCATCGGATAACCGGCATATAGTTCAACCGGACTGGCGTAGACGCGGGCGGGAATCGACCAGCGTTTGCCTTCGAATTGCTCCCGGACTTTAAAATCAAGAAAACCGATATACGAAAACAGACCCACGCCCGCCAGTATAATCAAGGGAATTAACGCTCGGCTCAGCCACGAAGAATGGGCTGTTGGGCGGCGGCGGAGCGGCCGGCTTGAGCGGGCGGCTGTTTGAGTTTTTCTGGGTCTTCTAGCCATTAAATGTATGAAGTTACGCGATTCGGTTGGGGGCCTCGAAAAACCACGCTTCGACAAGCTTCTCCCGAGCGGAGTCGAAGGCTCGGTGCGAACGGCTGTCCATGACAATCAACAACTAATCCGTTCGTGCCGAGCCTGTCGAAGCATCAATGTCAGGGTTTTCGAGGCGCCCAACTGTTAAAAGATTGCAATTATGCAATAAATTAGCCGGAATCGCGACATCGTATTTGTCCGCCGCCGCCGCCGGCATTCCTTAAGCCGGTGGAATGCCCGCGCAAACCAGTTATCTTAAGTAATTTAAATTACCTGTACTATAATTACTGATCATGAATAGTCCGGAGCAAAAACCTAAAAATGCGAGACGGATACAGTACGCGTCTAATCCTAACCGGCATACTTTCTCATCGCTAGCGGTTGGTCTTTTAGTTGGTGGAAAACCTTTAACTTCCTAATTAACATAATTAACCTGTATCGGCGCCGAAACAAATGTGGTTTCATTCCAGCCATTTATCCCAATTAACTAACGTCTTAAGAACAAATTTATTGCTGTTTGTGGGTTTGCTTGCCGCATTAATGCTTATAAGACTGGATCAAGTTCCACTGGTTCCGTTTTATCTGGTAATACATACTTTTCTGGAAACCTTTACTGTTGTAATTGCCGGTCTTATTTTTACGATAGGTTGGAGCGCTTACCGGCGCGGCTTATCGGGGAATATTCTGATAGTCGCCTGTGCTTTCATGGGGGTGGGGATACTGGATTTTTCCCACATGTTCTCCTTCACTGGGATGCCGGATTTCGTAACGCCTAGCGGCCCAAGCAAGGCGATAGATTTTTGGCTGTTTGCGCGTTTGCTGGCGGCCGGCGCTTTATTGTGGATATCCGTTACCGATTGGTTCGAGCCAAGTTGGATGAAGCGGCGATTTTTTTTTCTGCTGGGCGCGCTTATTTTGGTGGCCGCCGTACACTGGCTAATTCTTTTTCAGACTGAGCTGCTGCCCCAGGTTTATATTCAAGGCCAGGGTCTGACGGCTTTTAAGATACGCTTCGAATATTTTATTATTGCCATCAATTTACTTACAGCCGCGGTATTGAGCGTGCGAATGCGGGAGCCGTTGCCTTTCAACGCGGCAGGGTTGTTTGGCGTCGTTTTGACCATGGCGATGAGTGAAGTATTTTTTACGCGTTACCAGGATTTTTCGGATATTTATAATTTATTGGGGCATATTTATAAAATCATTTCTTATCTGTTTCTTTATTATGCGATTTTTATTGAAACAATAGAGCTGCCCTATCACCAATTCCGTGAGTCGCAAAATCAACTGCAAGCCACGTTGGACGCACTGCCGGATATTTTGCTGGAAGTAAACAAATTCGGTCATATCGGTTTTTACCGGATTCCGGAAAACAGCCCTTTTACAATCAGCGCCGATCGGGAGCAGGCGCTTTCAATCGACCGGCTGATGCCGGCCGAAGCCAGGAAAGTTTTTTTGTCCGCGCTAAAGGAAGCCGACAATGACGGCATTTCACAAGGGAAACAAATCCAACTCGATACGGATGGCGGTAATCGCTGCTTTGAACTGTCGGCATCGAAAAAACAGGTAAAACCGAAGCAGGTAGCGCTATTTATCGTTCTGTTGCACGATATTACCAGCCGCAAGCAAGTCGAGGCGGAGCTGCGTATCGCCGCAACAGCGTTTGAATCACAGCAAGGCATTATGATTACAGACGCCGATAACGTCATTCTGCGCGTTAATAAATCGTTTTCTCAGATTACCGGTTACTCGACTCAGGAAGTCATAGGGCAAACCCCGAAAATTTTGGCTTCCGGCCGGCATAACGCCAAGTTTTACGCGGCTATGTGGCAGCAATTGAATGAAAAAGGCTCTTGGGAGGGGGAAATCTGGAACAAACGAAAGAATGGGCGTATTTATCCGCAACTGTTATCGATTACTGTTTTAAAAGATCTGAATAACGCCGTCAGACACTATGTGGCTTCGTTTACCGATATTACGGTGCGTAAAGTCGCGGAAGGTGAAATTCAAAAACTGGCGTTTTACGATCCGCTGACGCAATTGCCGAATAGGCGCATGCTGCTGAACCGCATGCAACTGGCGATGGCGGCGAGTAAGCGCACCGGTAAGCAGAATGCATTGCTGTTTATCGACATGGATAATTTTAAAACGCTGAACGATACGCTGGGCCATGGTTTTGGCGATTTGCTGTTGCAATTGGCTTCCCAGCGCCTGCTGGCTTGTGTTAGAGAGTGCGACACGGCGGCCCGTATCGGCGGCGACGAGTTTCTAGTGCTGCTGTCCGGAATCACTCGGCAATACCGTGAGGCCGTTTCCCTTACCCGCTTGGTGGGCGAGAAAATTCTCCGGGTTCTGAATCAGCCGTTTCAACTCGGCTCGCATAAATACCATATTACTCCCAGTATGGGGATTACGCTGTTCAATCAGCAAATACCCACGGACGACTTATTAAAGCAAGCCGATATCGCCATGTATCAGGCCAAGAAAGCCGGCCGCAATACCTTGCGGTTTTTCGATCCGCAGATGCAGCACGCCATTAATATCCGGGCGGAACTGGAAAGTCAGATCCGCCGGGCGATCGATAGCCGTCAATTCCGTTTGTTTTATCAAATCCAGGTGAATCATGAGCATCAGCCTATCGGCGCCGAAGCGTTAATTCGCTGGCAGCATCCGGAAAAAGGGGTGATTACGCCAGGGCGGTTTATTTCCCTGGCGGAAGAAACCGGATTGATTTTGCAAATCGGCTATTGGGTGCTGGAAACGGCGTGCGCGCAATTGAAAGAATGGCAGTATGATAAATTAGCCGAGGATTTGATACTTTCGGTAAACGTATACGCCCAGCAATTCCGTCAAACGGATTTTGTT
>JBEKBU010000224.1:0-7061 GCA_050015235.1 Methylomonas sp.
ATGCATGACATTATTAGCGGCATGTCTTTTCTGTTCGAAAATCAAATCGCGGTTGGCGATGTCGTCAGCGTGGGCGGTAAGGACGGCCTGGTGGAGGCCATAACTATTCGCATGGTCCGGTTGCGCGATACGGCGGGTAACGTGCATTCGATCCCTTTTAGCACCATAGGCGCCGTCACAAACATGACCAGGGACTTTTCCTATTATGTTTTCGATGTTGGCGTGTCGTATCGGGAAAATATCGATAGCGTCATGGATGAACTCTCCGCCATCGGTCAGGAATTGATGGCGGATTCCCGGTACGCGCCGCTTATCCTTGAGCCCTTGGAGATATTGGGTGTGGACAGTTTCGCATCTACGTCCGTCATGATAAAGGCAAGGATCAAGACGCTGCCGATCAAACAGTGGGAAGTGGGTCGCGAGTTCAATCGCCGCATGAAAATGCGCTTCGATCAACTGGTAATCGAGATGTCGTCGCCCTGTCTTAACGTCTCTTTGCAAGATAACCGAAAGGATGAGGCGCTTGCCAAACCAGTTAAACGTTGAGCGTCCGGAAGCGCGGTTACTCGGCATATACCACCCGCCACCAGGCAAAATTAGGAGACACGAAATGCGGCAAAACAAAAGAGTCATACCCATGTTATGTATATTATCGGCTGTTTTAACTTTCCAACCGAATGCTCTTGCCATAAGAATCGACGAGAAAGCTTATCGGTACCCTTACAAAGATCCCTATTTGGCCACCACCACCGTCGCCATCCTGAACGGCACGGAAAAACCCCAAACCAGCGAAATAAAGGATCTGCGCCTCACGGTACAGGAAAATCGCAACAATATTTATCTTTTGGAAGGCAAGGGATTAATGCGCTATCGCCTCTACCAGCAGAAAGGCTCCGCTCCGCTGATTTTTATCATGCCGGGTTTAGCCGGTTCGGCTTATAGCGGCGCAGCCAGATTTTTGGCCGAATGGCTTGCCGGCCATGGCTTTCATGTACTTATCCTGCCTTCACCCTTCAACTGGAATTTCACGTTGGCGGCAAGCGCCTCGGCTACTCCAGGCCAGACCCGTGAAGATACTCAGGACCTGTATGCGGTGATGCGCCTGGTATTGGATGATATAAAAACCCGTTACCATGTCCAGGTTGGGAAAATAGGCGTGCTGGGCTTTAGTGATGGCGCGCTATATAGCGCCTTTCTTAGCAAAATGGATGCGGAGAAATGGCAAATTGGAGCCGATACCTATTTATTAATCAATCCCCCGGTGGAC
This sequence comes from Methylomonas sp., assembly GCA_050015235.1. GTDB lineage: Bacteria > Pseudomonadota > Gammaproteobacteria > Methylococcales > Methylomonadaceae > Methylomonas. The sequence goes on from JBEKBU010000224.1 coordinate 1,268, forward strand.
TTGCTCGAAGCGATCAAAAAATTAGACGATATGGCCGATATCGGCAAGGATTATAGTATCGATCAAAGAAGCAATCTCGAAGTCTATGGCTTTGGCGTGGTAACCGACGCCCTCCAAAAAGACATTAACAACCCGGCCTATTTCGCGGACTGGGACAAACGCCTTAAACTGAGCGACAAACAGATGCAATACCTGATTGGAAAAGCCATGCGCGACGCGGTCGGAGACACCGTCTATGTGATGGATATCGTCAAAGACCCGACCATCTTGAAAACGCCTATTAATTCGGTATCTCATGGCGGAGCATTGGAAGAGGCCCGATCTTACAGTTTGATGGATTATGTGAATAAATTTCTTGTGCCGAAATGGCGGGCAAACGGCCGAACGAATTTAAGTTTCAAAGCATTGGAATACCAAAATTCTTTGAAAGGCATAAAATCCGTCTTACAAAAAAAACAAACCGTTTTTCTCATGCATAATCTGGATGATATTTTAGTGTCCAAAGAGGATATCGCCTTTTTGGAGAATCTGTTTGGCGACCGGGCGACAATTTATCCCTATGGCGGGCATATGGGTAATTTGTGGTATCCGGAGAACAAGCAACATATATTGGAGGTATTCAGCCCGCTATTACAGAACTAGCCCCATCAATGCTTCCCTGGCTCCAGCTTAACCCCCCGCCTTTCATACGTCACATAAGCCTGAATGGCGATCATTTTCGGATCGTCGGCGGCCAGCGGCTGACCTTCCAGCGGATTGCGCAGGCACCAGTTGATCATTTCCCACAACGGAACCACTTTGCCGATCTGCTTCTGGAATTTAGGATAAGTTTCCGGATGCGTGTTGGCGGCATTCGGATGGCATTGCACGCACACCACGCCGTTGCTTCCCAAAGCCGGATTCGTCCACAGCTCCCGGCCTTGTTTGACGACCGCCATGAATTCCGCTTGCCAGCGATCGGTATCGGCTTTGCTAAATTCGTCCGCCAGCGCGGCGCGGCCCGTTAAGCCGCAGATTAACAAAGCGGCGGACGCGGATTTTAACCATATCGTTTTCAGCATAAATTTCCCCAAATTAATAATGAGTTTGCGGCGGAATCCGGCTTGCTTCGCTTTGATAAGCCGTGTCCTCGGGGTGTTTGGTTTTGGCGTTGAAGCGCACCTCGCGGCCGGTATTGTCATAAAGCGTAAAGTTCATATCCACATGGCCGTCGGCGACGTTGATAAATTGCCAGCCGGTCGCGTCGCGCTCGAAAAACGGATCGGCGCGGTTCATGGGCACGGTCAGTTTCGGCAGATATTGCTCGGCTTGCGCGTAAGCGGTCGGATAAGGCCACGGCCAAGCGGTCGCCATCACCGAATTGAAACTGATGTTGCCGATCTGGTTGTATTGAATTTGATGCACGTGGCCGTAAATCACGGAAACCTTATGAAACGGCTTCAGCAAGGCCTGAATTTGCTCGGCGTCCTCGGTCCAGAAATTCCAGTCCTTATAGATTTTTTGTAACGGCGAATGCGAAAAAACAACGACAGGCGTGGTCAAGGCCACTTTCCCGAGATCGCTTTTCAACCATTTCCGTTGTTCGTCGCCAACCATGAAAGGCGAGCCGTTGGGATTGTCCAGATCCGCCATTTCCAGCATGCGTTGTTCAGGGGTCGGCCAGCGGTTATAAGTCCACTCGTCGTAAGTGCGGATACTGTTCAGCACGATAAAATGCACGCCTTTGTGGTCGAAGCTGTAATATTGCGGGCCGAACAGCTTTTCCCAATACGCGCCCAGATCAAGATAATAATCGTGCTCGCCCATGACGTGATGCACTTTATGGCTGAGCGCCGACAGAATTTCAGCGCCGTGATCCAGCTCCTCCTTACTGCCCAGTTGCGCCAAATCGCCGCCGAACATCACGAAATCGGGTTTCGGCGTCAGCAGATTTGCTTCGGCGACCGCCCGCAGCAAACCGCGATCCCAGTTTCTGACAAAGCGAGTCCCTTTGATATGCTGGATATGCGCGTCGGAAATATAGGCGAAGCTAAAGTTCTGGCTGGATTCGGCAAAAGCTAATTCCACCAGGCTGATCGGCAAGGCGCCGCCCAAAGCCAACAGGCCGCCCGATTTAAGAAAGCGGCGGCGGCCGGAATCAATATTACTCATGTTTATCTCCCGATGTAGCGCCGGCGGCGGATGCTTGGGCGTATTGAGCGCTGGTCAGGGCCTCCAAAAACGCCGCCAAGTCGTCGATTTGATTGTCGAGCAAATTCAATGGCCGGATCCCGCCGCTCAAAAAGGCGTTGACCTGGGCGGTGGCGGGGGTTACGCCGCCGTTGTTATAGTGAACGATAACCTCTTTCAAAGTCTTCAGGCTGCCGTCGTGCATGTATGGCGCGGTCAAGGCGACGTTGCGCAGCGTCGGCGTCTTGAAAGCCCCTAAATCGTTAAAGACGCGGCTGACCGCGAAGCGGCCCAGTTCCGAGGTTTTTTTGTCGGTTAACACCAATTTGTCGACGTCGCCGCCTTTGGCGTTAGCCTCCAGAAAAGCTTGCGCCAAACGCGGAATATCGGCTTGAATCGCATTGATGCCGACGCCGATATTGTGGAAGCGGCCATCGCTGAACAAAGCCTGATCCTGTTCTATGGTGTGGCAGGACACGCAACGGCCTTGCCCCAGAAACAATTGAAAACCCCGCTGTTGCCGCTCGGTCATGGCCGCTTGCTCGCCGTGGAAATAAAAGCGGTCGAAAGGCGAATTGCCGGCGATGATGGTGCGCTCGAAACTGGCGATGGCCTTGGTTACATGCTCCATGGTCAGCTGGCCGCCGCTGACGTGGAAAACCTCGGCGAACGCCGCGCTGTACTCGGGATCGCCGCGCACCAGCGCCAATATCGGTTCATTGTTGGGTAAGCCGGCTTCAACGGGATTGATAAACGGCCCTTTGGCCTGGCTTTCCAAATCCGGCTCGCGCCCGTCCCAGAATTGAAATTTGGAAAATGCGGCGTTGATGACCGTAGGGGCGTTGCGCGTACCGGTCAAGCCGTGATTACCGACCGAAACAGGCAAATTGTCGGTAAACGCTTTCTTGTCGTCGTGGCACTTTGAACAACTGACGGTTCCATCGATGGAAAAACGCTTATCGTGGAACAGCTTATTCCCAAGCGCGATTTTAGCCGGGGTTTGCGGGTTGTTGGCCGGAATCGGCAGCGGCGGCAGGCCCAGCAACTGATAGTCTGAACTTGCCGGAGACGTTCCCGGTTGCGATTCAGGACTGCCGAACGCCGGGTTGCAAGCGGCTAAAACGGCGAATCCGCACACGGATAACAGTACTTGGCGCATGGAGCCTCCTTGTTAACGTTTATTATTAGGCTTTTTGTTACGTATTAAAGCATACATTCCGGCAATTAAATACTAGTAAAAATACTAATAAAGCTATCAGACTGAAGGATATCGTAAGCTCTTAAATTTACGGCATTGGGGCGAGGAGGGGGGGGATTTATCAAACAGCTTGCCCGACGCAAGCGCAAAAAAACCGGCTGAACTCGGCTATCGCGCCGGCGTCCTCGAACAAGCGGTGATTATTCGCCAGTATGCGTTTGCCGACATCATGCCGAAACCGTTTATCGTTGGCCAGGCGCAAGGCGATATCGGCATAGTCCGCCGCATCCTTGGCTATGCATTCGGTGACGCCCATTTTCAAATACAAGCCGGCGGTGTGGCGGCTGCGCTGCAACGCGCCTGGCCACGCGACTACCGGCGTTCCGGCGGCGAAAGCTTCCAGATTGGTGTTCATGCCGTTAAAACTCGGAATGTCCAGCATTAAGTCGGCAACGGCGATCAGATTGATAAAATCCCCGGCGGTTTGCGGCGGCAAAAAAATCAACCGCTCCGCCACGTCGTCTATCCGTTCTTGCCAACGCAGCCGTAACAATTCGGCAAAATGAGGGATGGGGCCTTCCAGTATCCATATTTTACCGGCCGGATCGCGGCGCAGGATATCCGCTAAAATAAAATCGAAATCCGGATGGAGCTTAAACAAGGTTTGCGGACAGACGTACATGTGTTCGCCGTCGGCGCAACCAAATGCGGCGCGCGGTTTTAACGGCGCCGGCATGGCCGGGCGGTAATAATAGCTCAGCAAGCTGGGGGCGGCCAAACAATGTAAGCGTTCGCTGTAATGCATTTCCGCGCCGGCGGTTTCGAACAGTTCGCTGGAGATAAAATAATCCATATTGCGGATGCCGGTGGTGTCCGGATGGCCGAAAGACGTGCATTGCACCGGCGCCAAGCGCGCATAAGCTAAAAAATAGCTGAACGGATCCATGCCGATGTCCTGGTAAAACAAAATATCCAGCTCCAGCGCGGCGATTTGCCGGCGGGCGGCCGCCAAATCCAGAGTGGCGACTAAAATTTCGTCGGCCTGTTGGCGGATGAATGTGCTGATTTCGTCCGTTTTCAGCGGCGGTATGAAAATAGCGTACACCTTAAATAAATCGCGCGGCAATGCGGCGAAAAATCCCCGCGTGGTTTTGCCTATGCTATGGTTATGCAAATATTTGGAAATGATGCCGATTTTGATCGGCTCGCCGGCGGCGCGCGGCTGCCGGCAATGCGGCGCTTCCCAGAGCAAGTCCGGGCAAGCGCGCTCGAACAGGCGGGCGATGGCTGTTTTCAGGCCGCGATTGTTTAAGCCATGATAAGACAAGTAAAAAAACGCGTCCCTCACTTCCGCAACCGGGTCGGCAATCGATACATCTTGCTCGCTCTCCAAGGCTTCAAGCTCGGCCGTCAGCGTGTTGCGCGCTTGGGTAATGTGCGCCGCGCTCGCCGGAATAGGCGGTAACAGGGCCGCCAGCCGGATGCGCAGGCCCGGTAAGTTCTCGCCGGCCCGCGCCCGCCGGTAGTAATCGCCGGCGGCGTCGATCCGGCCCTGAAAAGCGCATAAATCGCCTAGCCCCCGCAAGGCCGGAATATAACCGGCGTCCAACGCCAGCGCCTGTTGTAAAGCCGCTTCCGCCGCCGCATATTGGCCGCTGTGCAGCAAGCAAACGCCCATATTATAATGGCAGCCGATAAAATCAGGCCGGCTGGAGATGGCTAAGCGATAATAATCGAGCGCGGTTTCCTGTTCGCCGGCTTGCTGATGAATGCCGGCCAGATTATAAAGCGCGATCGCATGGCCGGGATCGATGGCTATGGCAAGCCGGTAACACTCGGCGGCGGCTTCGGTTGCGGCGCATTCCTCCAGGCATTTACCCAGATTCACCAACGTGCGGGTTTGCTCGCCGGTGACCGGTAAAGCCTGTTTATACAGCGGAATGGCCTCCGCGTATTTATGCTGAAGCTGCAGACAATAGCCGAGATGAATCAGGGTTTCGTCATGCGCCGGATTTTGCGCCAACGCCTGCCGGAAAAAGCGCTCGGCCTGCGCCGGCTCGCCCTGTTCTTCACAGAGCGCGCCCAGGTTATTGGAATATTCCGGGATGTTAGGCGCCAACTGCACGGCTTTTTCCAACATCGTACGCGCCTCGGCGTACTGTTTTTTGTCCAGCAGCATCAAGCCCATAAAATTCATGGCCGCCGCATGATCCCGGATATTGGCGAGACTTTGATAAACCGGCAGGGCCTGGGCCCTGTACCGGCTAAGGAAACGCGCTAACGATAAAGCATGGACACTGGCGGGCTCTGGTTTCATGGCGTGCGATTATTTGAGAAGCGCAAATTGACTGTTATCATCAAACAGTAACGCACTTGCCGGATTTGTCAAGCTAGCCATAGTCCGGGCGTTAATCGATCGGCGGGTTT
>JBEKBU010000225.1:0-7055 GCA_050015235.1 Methylomonas sp.
TATATATCAATGATACTTATCAATCTAGTTCGGTAAGGGTAAGCTGAAAACGAATACGGCGCGAATTTTTAGTGCCTTAAATATATAACGGCGCCATTTTCCGCCAATACTTGCCTTGATGAGCGCGGCCATCCCATTCATAAAGGGCATGATCTATGCGTTTTTCGGTCAGAATACGGCTGAGCTGACGATTATTTTCCAGAAATGGGTCTTCCTTGCCTATGATCAGCGTGATTTCCATTTTACGCAACTCCTCCAATTGCAGTTCATCGGTTAAATTCGGCAAGAAATGCGTGGGCGTATGAAAATAAACCTCATCATTATAAAAACCGTCGAACAAATCCTTAAAGCCCTCGACTTTCAGCGTCAAATCGAAACGGCCGGAAAAAGCGACCAGCTTATGGAACAAGCGCGGATGCCGGAAAGCGATATTGGCGGCATGGTAAGCGCCTAAACTACAACCGTGCGCGATCAGGCAAGGATGCGGATTCCGGTGATTTATGAACGGAATGACTTCGTCGAGTATGTAGTTTTCAAATTGAATATGGCGTTTGATGCGGTCTTCCGGACGGCTCCAGAAACAGTAAAATGTTTCGTGATCGATACTGTCCAGGCAAATCAACTGCAAATGGCCGGCTTTGATTTTATTGGCTAGGCTATCGACAATACGTAAATTCTCGTATTCGTAAAAACGCCCGTCGCGGGTAGGAAAAATTAATACTTTGGCGCCGGCATGTCCAAAAACTAAAAACTCCATGTTCTTATCCAGAAGCGCGCTATACCAATGATGATATTCCCTGTTCATATGTTTATGACTGCATATCTCCGAAAAAACTCTTTATTTCTTCTAATAATAATATATTTTGATAAGCTTGATTAGGATAATCGAAATGCCCGGCCTCCAAGACGAACAAGCGCTTCTCGCCCGCCCATGCGTTATAAACCGCGAACTGCCCTGGCGGCGCCACCACGGGATCGAATAACGCCAGCGCGAAATGGGCCGATTGGACGGCGTATTTAGCCGCTATGGCGGCATCATAATACGCCAGTGTTGCGGCGATATTACCATGATGAACGAGATAGTCCCGGACGACGGCGGCGCTACCGACGCTTTGCAGCGTCATACGCAGCGGCTGATTACCGAAAGTCGGGACATTCAAATGCGCCCGTTTGATGCGCGTATCCCAAGGCAGGGCTAGAGCGCCGATGCCGCCGCCGAAGCTGATGCCCATATAGCCGATGGCGTTGCCGATCTGCGGATAAAGTAACTGCAATACTGTTACCGCCAGCCAGATATCTTCGACACAGCCGCCCAAAATATAATCGTCGCGGCTATGAATATTATGCAAAACATGAAACTGCGGCTGTTCGGATACGCTTGAACAACGGCTGCGGGCTAAACCCCGAAAGCATGGAAATAAAAAAGCCGTATACGGAATAGCCAGATGATAATCCGGCTGCTCCCGGCCGCCATAGCCATGCCCGACAACTATGGCTTGCCTGACTTCTTGATGCTCCGGAACTAACAGCCAACCGTTTATCGTAAAACCGGCAGTGGACGAATAACTGATATCATGGACGGAAAAACCGGCGTACCCGCCGCACGCGCTGAGCGTATAGCGAGGCGTAGCGGCTGACGTCGCCGCCAGATAGCGTTGCCGCCAGTAACGCTGAAAATCTTCAGGCGCTTCCGGAGCCGGCGCCGCCAGCAACTCATCGAGACTATAACCGTAACCGGGATCGAACGGGTAGTTGTGCGAGAAACGCATCATAGCGATAAAAAATGGCCGCCTAAACGTATGATTAGGCGGCGCACTAACATTTTAATCGACTATTTTGTATTTTTCACGTGAAGCATCGACCAAATCCCTTAATTCCTTACCCGGCTTAAAATGCGGCACATGTTTTTCGGTCAAGGCCACGGTTTCGCCGGTTTTTGGATTCCGGCCCAGACGAGCCGAACGGTGATGTAATGAAAAACTGCCAAACCCTCTGATTTCTATTCTTTTACCGCATGCTAATGTATCGCTGAGATGATCGACAATACACCTGACCGCAAATTCAACATCCTTTAAAGCCAGATGCGGTTGTTTTCTTGCAAGCACTTCAATTAATTCTGATTTAGTCACTGCAAATCCTGGGTAGATAATTAATACAAAACTTAATTATTTATCGATTTGTTTAAAGATATCTCCTAGCGTCGCCGAACCGGCATTTTGTTGAGAATAGTCTTTAATCGCATTGGTTTCCTCTTCTACATCCTTAGCTTTAATGGATAAGGAAATCGACTTGGTTTTTTTATCGACGCCTACGAATTTGGCTTCGATTTCCTCGCCTTCCTTCAATAGAGTGCGGGCGTCGTCAACACGCTCGCGCTGAATTTCGGAAGCGCGTAGATAACCCTCAACATTGTCGGCTAGAATGATTACAGCGCCTTTTGCGTCAACTTCCTTGACCTTGCCTTTTACCAGACTGCCTTTTTCATGCACGGCGATGTAGTTTTGGAAAGGATCCTGTTCAAGTTGTTTAATGCCCAGGGAAATACGTTCGCGTTCGGAGTCAACCGCCAGAATCACGGTTTCAACTTCATCGCCTTTTTTATAATTACGGATGGCTTCTTCGTCGTTTTCATTCCAGGAAATGTCAGACATATGCACCAGACCGTCAATACCGCCTTCCAGACCGATAAATATGCCGAAATCCGTAATGGATTTAATTTTACCGGAGATTTTATCGCCTTTATTATGGGCGCTGGCAAACTCATCCCAAGGATTTGAACGGCATTGTTTCATACCTAAGGAAATACGGCGGCGTTCTTCGTCGATTTCCAGCACCATAACTTCAACTTCATCGCCGAGTTGCACAACTTTGGAAGGATTGACGTTTTTGTTCGTCCAATCCATCTCGGATACGTGCACCAGACCTTCCACGCCTTCTTCAATTTCAACAAAGCAGCCGTAATCGGTAAGATTATTGACCTTACCGAATACTCGGCTGCCGGCCGGATAGCGGCGGGCGATGTTTTGCCAAGGATCTTCGTCCAATTGTTTCATACCCAACGAAACACGGGTTTTATCCTTGTCGAATTTAAGTACTTTAACTTTAACTTCCTGGCCGATTTCCACGCATTCGGAAGGATGACGCACTCTACGCCACGCCATATCGGTAATATGCAGCAAACCATCCACGCCGCCCAGATCGATAAAGGCGCCGTAATCGGTCAGATTTTTGACCACGCCGGTAACAATAGCGCCGTCTTGCAGGGTTTTAACCAATTCTTCCCGTTCCGCGCTGAACTCGCTTTCAACCACGGCGCGCCGTGACAACACAACGTTATTGCGTTTTTGATCGATCTTGATGACTTTAAATTCCAGATCCCGGTTTTCCAGAAACGCGGTATCGCGGATAGGGCGCACATCGACCAGGGAGCCGGGTAGAAACGCCCGTAAAGCGCCAACGGCGACGGTAAAACCGCCGCGTACCTTGCCGTTAATTCGGCCGATAATGGTTTCCTGGGTTTCGAAAGCTTTTTCAAGCTCGCTCCAGGCTTTGCTTTTCTTAGCTTTATCGCGGGAAAGAAGCGTAGCGCCTAAGCCATCTTCAAACAAATCAAGCGCCACCTCAATTTCATCACCGATATTAACTTCCAGATCGCCGTCCGCATTCAAAAACTGCCATTTTGGAATGACCCCTTCTGATTTGGCTTGCGTACTAACGATCACAAATTCGTTTTCGATATCAATGACGGTACCGATTAACATGGCGCCAGGACGCATTTCAGTCTTGGCGAAACTCTCTTCTAACAACTGTGCAAAGCTTTCGCTCATTTCTCTTCTTTCCCAAGCTTGCTTAAACAACAAACAAACTTTTTGTTTACATAAAAATTAAAAAAAGCCGCCGAAAATCGGCAACCGCCTGTTAGCCCTGTTGGACTAAATTTATTACCGCATCTATCACTTGCCGTATCGTCATATCGGAAGAATCCAGAAAATACGCATCACGCGGGATAGTCAGCGGCGCCGTAGCCCGCCCGCTGTCCCGTTGATCGCGCGCTTCCAACTCTTTGGTAATTTGTATTAGATTAGCATCAATACCCTTCTCAATCAACTGCTTATATCGTCTAAATGCGCGCCGTTCAGCGTCGGCGGTTAAATAGACCTTAAAAGCTGCGTCCGGAAATACCACGCTGCCCATGTCTCTGCCGTCTGCCACAAGACCCGGAAGTTGTTGAAAATCAATTTGTTTTTTCAATAAAACCTGTCTAACCTCGGGGTAAGCGGCAATCACCGAAGCCGCATGGCCGGTTGTTTCCGTACCCAGTAGCGCGCCGATATTTTCTCCGTTTAATTTAACTTCCAATTCATCGCCGAGCGTAAATTCCAGTTGCATTTTCCGGCCAATTTCACAAATACGGCCGATATCTTGCAGATCCGCCCCCTGCCGCGCTACCTCAATCGCCAGCGCACGGTAAATCGAGCCGCTGTCCAGATAATGCCAGCCTAATCGTTTCGCCACCGCCCGGCTAACGGCGCCTTTGCCGGCGCCGCTTGGTCCGTCTATGGTTAATACGGGAACAGTCATCGCTAGGAAATGCGTAAATTCAAACCTAGATGCATCGCCAGTCGCGCAAACTCCGGAAACGAAGTGTTGACATTGGCGCAATCATGAATGGTTATAGGCGCGGCGGCGCGCAGTCCGGCAATCGAAAACGACATGGCGATGCGGTGATCGCCGTGCGATTGGACTTCGCCGCCGCCGATTGCGCCGCCGCCCTGGATAATCATGCCGTCTTCGGTAGGCTGGGCGTCGACGCCCAGGATTTGCAATCCATCCGCCATCACTTGAATCCTGTCGGATTCCTTAACCCGCAATTCCCGTGCGCCGGTCAGCACTGTCTGTCCTTCGGCGCAAGCCGCCGCCACAAATAATACCGGAAATTCATCAATCGCCAGCGGCACTAAATGTTCGGGAATATCAATACCCGTTAATTCAGCGGAGCGCACCCGTAAATCGGCCACCGGCTCGCCGCCGACGGAACGTTCGTTCAGCACTTCGATATTCGCGCCCATTAAGCGCAATATTTCGATAACCCCGGTGCGGGTCGGATTAATGCCGACATGTTTTAAAGTAATATCCGAATTCGCGGCAATGCTGGCGCCTACCAAAAAAAACGCCGCCGAGGAAATATCGCTGGGCACGTCTATCAGCGTCGCGGTGAGCTTACCATTCTTATTAATCCGCGCCGTGCCGCCCTCACGGGTCACCGGATAACCGAAGCCGTTCAGCATGCGTTCGGTGTGATCGCGGGTAGGCGCCGGCTCGGTAACGCTGGTTTCGCCTTCGGCGTACATGCCGGCCAGCAATAAACAGGATTTGACCTGGGCGCTGGCGATGGGCATATCGTAATGGATGCCGCGCAAATGCGCTTGACCTTTAATATGCAGCGGCGCCGTGCCGTTCGCCTGGGTTTCGATGACAGCTCCCATCAACGCCAGCGGCTCGGTAACCCGGCGCATGGGGCGCGATTCCAACGATTTGTCGCCGGTCAGTATCGTATCGAACGGTTGTCCGGCTAATAGTCCGCTCAGCAAACGCATCGATGTGCCTGAATTGCCCAGATATAAAGGCGCCGCCGGCGCTTTCAATCCGTATTTGCCGACGCCGTGTATGGTCACTTCGCCGTTCGCCGGCCCTTCGATACGCACACCCATGGCCCGGAAAGCCTCCAGAGTGGACATCGCGTCTTCGGCGTTCAAAAATCCTTTGACATGGGTCACGCCTTCCGCCAGCGAACCGAGCATAATGGAGCGATGCGACATGGATTTATCGCCGGGAACCCGGATTTCACCGCGTAAACTACCGCCAGGCTGTACTTCGAATGTAATGGATTGAGACATGGTTATCCGCTTTTAATCATCAAGTTGATCGAGATAACGCTGCCGGGCGTGTCCGGCATACGTAAAGGTTTCAAATAATTGTTCAGTCTGGTCTTCAGCCAGCATTTGCGCAATCGTTTCCAGTTCCGCCTGATATTGCCGGATTAACGGCAGCAACTCATGTTTGTTCGCCAGACAGATGTCCAACCACATAGTGGGATCGCTGGAAGCGATACGGCTAAAATCCTTAAATCCGCTGGCGGCGTATTTAAATATTTCGCGCTGCTCATCTTTGCGCCCCAGCAAGCCTACCAGCGCAAAAGCCAGTATATGCGGCAAATGGCTGGTGGCCGCCAGCACCGTATCGTGATGTTCGACGTTCATTTCCGAAACGCTGCTGCCGAGCCGCTCCCAAAAGCGGGTCAATTCGGCCAGCTTGTTAGCATCGGTATTTGGCAGCGGCGTGATAATCAAGCGCCGGTTAGTAAATAATTCCGCATTGGCGGCGGCGACCCCGCTACGTTCGGCGCCGGCGATAGGATGGGCCGGCACAAAATTGGGGGGCGCGCCGCCGAACGCTTGTTCGGCGGCCTGGATAACGCTGGCTTTGGTGCTGCCGGTATCGCTATATAAACAGTCCGCCCGCCAGAATGGCGCAATTTGTTGAAAAATGCCGTGCATTGCCCCCACCGGCGCCGCGATAATTACAATATCGGCATTAGTCAACGCCGCCGAGGCGTCGGTATAAAAGCGGTCTATTACGCCGTGCTCCATGGCCAATTGCAGATTAACCGCGTTTTGTTCGCGATCCAGCGCTACAATCTCTTCACATAAATTACGCAGCCGCGCCGCTTTGGCGATCGAACCGCCTATCATTCCCAGGCCGATAACGCACAGGCGCTTAAACACCTTGCAGCACCTGCTTTAGCGCTTCAATAAATTTCCGGTTTTCAAACTCGGCGCCGATACTGATCCGCAAATGATTCGGCATTTCGTAATTCGCCACCGGTCTAACGATAACGCCTTTTTTTAGCAATTCCGTGTAGACATCCAGACCGGAGCGACCGATATCAACCGAGACAAAATTGCCCGCCGAGGGTATCCACGGCAAACCAAGCTCCCGGAAAGCATCGGTAAGCTGGCGCATGCCGGCGTTATTCGACGCCACGGTCCGCGCCA
>JBEKBU010000226.1:0-7003 GCA_050015235.1 Methylomonas sp.
TGACGAATATCCGGCCGAAATTGCTGAACGAAGCCGATAAGATCAATTACTACCAGTCGCTGGCTTTTGCTTATTCCTTGACCGGAAATGTCATCCAGGGCGTCACCGCCCGCATCCGTTTGGGTAATTTACTGCAAAATCCGCAGCAGCAACAGGATAATGTCATAGCCATTATGGATATGCTCAACACCTTATCCATAGACGCGTTAAGCGTGCCGCAATCCAGCCTGGACGACTTAAACGGCTGGATGGAGTTGGCGAAAATTTTCAAGCAACGCGATCAGCCGGGCTTCAACCTAGACAATCAAATCGCGCAGTGGCGGCAACATTACCCGTCACACCCGGCCAATCCGGAATTTTTAAAAACTTATTTAACCGCGCAGCCGGCTGAAACGCCGGTGATCCCGGCCCCGGCCGCAACCGCGCCGACAGCGCCATCCGCGGCTGGCCCCACAATTGCGGTATTATTGCCGCAAACGGGGGCCTTGGCGCAGGCCGGCAAAGCCCTGCAAGACGGCATCCTCGCCGCGCAGCAATTGGCGGCCCGTAGCGCGCCGCAGCCGCCGCTAAAGTTTTACGACACCGAACAAAACGAAATCGTCACCCTGTATAAACAGGCGCTTGCCGATGGCGCAAAACAGGTTATAGGTCCGCTGGTCAAGGAGCAAATACAAGTTTTGGCGGACGCCGTCGTCTTCGACGTACCGGTATTGGCGTTAAATCATGTTGAAGATTTGATTAAACCCAATCTGTATCAATTCGGTTTAAGCCCGATAGACGAAGCCGGGCAATTGGCGTTAAAAGCCGCAAAGGACGGCAGAAAAACGGCGTCGATATTAACGCCCGATACTTCGCAAGGCCAACGCATCAGCCAATATCTGACCATAGCCTGGCAAAGCAACGGCGGCTTGATCACCGGCATGCAAAGCTACGATCCCAAACAGCATGATATCGCGGATATGCTGAACGCCTTGCTAGGCTCTACGTCGATAACGGCGCAACAAGGCCAGCCGCAAACGGTTTTTTTAAGCGCTTTCCCGGATGTGGCGCATGAATTAGCGCTACAATTGAAATCCCGGCAAAATAGCGATCTGGCGATTTACGCAATGCCGAATATATACAGCGGCCGCCCCGATCCTCTGCACGACGCCGACTTGGGAAACATCAATTTTTGCGATATCCCCTGGTTTTTCGCCGATTATTACAAAGGCCCGCTTAACCAGACTGCGCTGCAAGCCAATTGGGAGCGGCTGACCGACACGCAGATCAGGCTACTGGCCCTGGGTATAGACGCTTACAATATACTTGGCCGGTTAACTGAATTACAGAACAGCGTTTATGAGGGCGCTACCGGCCATTTATCTTTGGATAGCGAAAATCGCGTCACCCGTAAACTAGTTTGCGCGCAATTTAAAGGCGGCATACCCGCCGCTACCGGGTTTATCGAGTAAGAGCGATGATTTTCGGCAAACCCAAAGCCCGGCACTTGCAAACAGGCGATCAGGCCGAGTTACTGGCGCTGAACTATTTACAACAACAGGGTTTGCAACTGGTTTGCAGCAATTACCGCTGTAAATTCGGCGAATTGGATTTAGTCATGAAAGACGGCCCAGTATTGGCGATAGTCGAAGTAAGATTTCGCAAATCCGACCGATTCGGCGGAGCTTTGTATAGTATTAACCGCCGCAAGCAGGCGCGCATCATTGCGGCGACCCAGCATTATGTCATAATCAACAAATTAAGCCGGCCTATCATCCGTTTCGACGTGGTGGCCATTTCCGACAATCAAAGTCCTTACTGGATTAAAGACGCTTTTCAAACCTGAGAGACATGAGTTTAAACGACCGCATCATTAACCATTTTTCCGACAGCATTCAAACCAAACAGGATTCCATGGCCTGCTTGTGTGAACTCATCGAATTCGCATCCCTGAAAATTGTGGAAGCCTTGGTTAACGATAAAAAAGTGTTGACCTGCGGTAACGGCGGCTCAGCCGGCGACGCTCAGCATTTTTCTTCAGAAATGCTAAACCGTTTCGAACGGGAGCGTCCGCCCTTGCCGGCAATCGCCTTGACGACCGACACCTCGACGCTGACCTCTATCGCCAACGATTATCATTATGATGAAATATTCGCCAAGCAGATTAGAGCTTTAGGCCAGCCCGGCGACATTTTGCTCGTGTACACCAGCAGCGGCAACTCCGGCAATATTATCAAAGCGGTAAAGGTAGCCCACGACCGGGATATGCTGGCGATCGCGTTGACCGGTAAGGACGGGGGGGCGCTGGCGGCAGCCTTGCTTGAAACCGATATCGAAATCAGGGTTCCTTCCTGGTCTACGGCGCGGATACAGGAAGTACATCTGTTAATTTCGCATTGTTTATGCGATTTGATCGACCATCAATTGTTTGACGGTTAACCCTCGGCTTTCAATTCTTCGTCGTCGTCATACGAAAAGCGTTTCCGTTCTTCGGCGGATTTACCAAGAACTTTCGCTAACCAGGGCGGCGGTGCGTCGAACACTTTTTGAAATTCGCGCAACTGGTCGACCGCTTCAATCGCATCCGGAACCTTGATCGGATAGATGTCGGCGCGTATAACCTTTGCGGCGGCCGGCCCGCCGATGGATTGCACGAATAACACCTGGCAATCGCTAATCAAACCGACGCGGAACAAATTTCTATCATCCGAGCTGTCGGCTTCGATAGTGGAGCGGTTATCAACCATCCGTATTTCGTTCTTGCTTAATTGATAAATCAAAAAACGGATACAGGAACCGAAATGCCCGTTCAGCGACGCGCCGCTGTTAGAAGCTATCGCGACGCGGATGGATTCGGGGATATCGCCTTCCTTATAGGGCATGACTTGCGGAATGCCATCGTCGCCTTCTTCCTCGCCCCATAAATAACGCACCGCCAATTTGATATTCGCCAAACCTATGCCGATATCTTCGCCGTCTTCTTCACCATCCAGGCTGCCGATGCCGGTTTTAAGATTCGTAACGGTAACGGTTTTAAGTTTTTCGTCGCTCAACGGCTGGCCAACTTTGCCATGCAGTATTTCAATCAGGCGTTTTACGTCAACCCCCGGCAAAACACGGGCCGCTAAAGCAATGCGTAAAGCCAAGTCTCTTGATAATTGTTGCATGATTTCACCTTTAGGCTGAGTGTTGTTGCCATTCGGCGTAACCGCCGGTCAAACTGTAAACTTCTTTAAAACCAAAATCACCGAACATCTCCGCCAAATGCTCGCTGGCATGCCCGTGATAACAATAAATGAGTAAAGGCTTTTGTTTCTCGCCTTTCCGCAACAGACTATCGCGCAGTTGTTCGTGGACATGCATTGCGTTATCAATATGTCCGGCCTGATAATCTTTCAGATTACGGCAATCCAATATCAACGGTTGCGCGTCGGTAATTAGCTGTTTTGCATCTTTAACCTGAATCGTCTTAAACTTCTTCATACACTTTGCCTTGAAAATACGGCTTTAAATCGTCTTAAACCGGGCCGCTGCTAAGATCTTTTTTCACTTCTATGGTTTTGCTTAGGCCTTCTTTCAAAGCGATAGGCGGTGTTTTAATCTTGAAGTTTTTCGCTTCGTTGTACATGGTAATCACTTTATCTTCGCCGGACTGTCCTTTCAAATCGGCTTTTTCAATATAAAGCGCTTCCAGCGTTTCATTCCAGACCATGCCTTCTTTATAGGGCAATAACTTGAAAGTAATGCCTTCATATTCGATTTGCATCGGTTCGACGATGTTTTCCACATATAATAACGCAACGGTTTCGGGTGTTACCGCATCGCGGTATTTTTCGACAAAAATCGGTAAATGCTCCAGTTTATAAAACAAACCGTTAATAAAAATAATCTTGTCGCTATCGGCCAGTACCGCTGCCTGATTGATCACCAGCTCCGGGGTTTTTCTATCATGGACATTGCTGGAGCCTTCATGCATCGCGCCTGCAATTAAAATCAGGTCGCCACGGAATGCGGAAAGGCCGGGGGTAGTGGTTTTACCCACTAAAGTGGTTATCCATAAAAGCCCCTGACTATTGTATTTTTCAAGTAACATCTGCTCGAATCCTCTATAAATCCTAAATGAATGAAATTGGTTAAATAATAACTTTTACAAAGCAAAACACTTGCCAGTATCCGTGAAAACCATGAATATAACAGGGTTAGTAAAAAATTCAGAGTCTTTCTTAACGTTGGAAGCTAAATTTTTAACCGCCCATGTCGTAAAGACTACAATTTTTAATTTACACTCAACGTAGATTTGTAAGGTTTAGCACCAATTTGAAACTGCTCACCAAAACCAGCCAAACAAAAATTATGACAACAATTAATATCCAGCAAATGATGAATGAAAGCGGCGTGTCTTTCGGCACCAGCGGCGCGCGCGGACTGGTAAGCGCCATGACCGGCCAGGTTTGCGCCGCATATACCTTAGCGTTTGTCCAGGCGCTCGGCCCGGTTAAATCGGGGCGTGAAATCGCTATCGGCATGGATTTGCGTCCATCAAGCCCCGATATTGTCCGCGCTTGCGTGGAAGGTATCCGGCAGGCCGGGCGCGTGGCCGACTTCTGCGGGGCGTTGCCGACTCCGGCGCTGGCATGGTATGCGATGTCGCAAGGCATACCAGCGCTTATGGTCACCGGCAGCCATATACCTTTCGATAGAAACGGCATCAAATTTTACCGGGCTGTAGGCGAAATCACTAAAGCCGATGAGGCGGCCATTACCGAAAGCGTGGTCGAGTTAGCGCCGTTGGCCGTGGATGCGGGCTTACCGGCGGTTAATCCGGCCGCCATGCGCAGTTACATTCAACGTTACACCCGCTTGTTCGCGCCTGATTTACTGGCCGGTAAACGCATCGGCATATACGAACATTCCAGCGCGGCCCGCGACTGTTTGCGGGAAATATTGGAAGCGCTGGGCGCCGCCGTAATCAGTTTGGCGCGTACCGATACCTTTGTGCCTATCGACACCGAAGCAGTCAGCCAGGAAGACCGCCGACGCGGTCTGGAGTGGGCTGCCGAGCATAGACTTAACGCGATAATTTCCACCGACGGCGACGGCGATCGTCCGCTCTTGGCCGATGAAACAGGCGAGTGGCTACGCGGCGATATCGTCGGTATGTTATGCGCTCGTTTTTTAGCCGCGGATACCGTTGTGACGCCGGTCAGCTGTAATACAGCCATTGAAACTTCCGGATGGTTCAAACAAGTTATCCGTACCCGTATCGGTTCCCCGTATGTGATTGCCGGCATGGAGCAAGCCCAGGCCGACGGCGGCGGCGTGGCTGGATTTGAGGCAAACGGCGGATTCCTGGCCGGCCCCGGATTAAAAGCCGGAACCCAAGCTTTGGCGGCCCTGCCGACCCGTGACGCGCTACTGCCCGCATTAGCGGTGTTGGCGTTGGCGCGCCGGCGCGGCGTGGAAATATCCGTGTTGCTTTATGATCTGCCGCATCGCTATACCGCTAGCGATCGGTTACAGAATTTTCCAGCGGCGGACAGCCGGGCGCTACTGGACGGCTTGCAAGCCGATGCTAACGCTCATCAAAGCTTGTGGGGGCGGGAATTGGGCGGCGTTAGGCGTCAGGATTTAACGGATGGCCTGCGGCTTACTTTCGAAAACGGGGAAATCATCCATTTGCGCCCTTCCGGCAATGCGCCGGAATTGCGTTGTTATGCGGAAGCCGATACAATTGAGCGCGCTCAGGAATTGGTGAATTTAAGTCTGCAACGCATTGCCGGACGCTGATCGCCAAAATCCGGTTAGTAAGCTGGCCGGGATACTCTGTCTAGCGGATAGGCAAAACATCGAACATAGTTAGTCGTAATCCCTTTATTAAGGAATAAATCATGCCAAACAAAGCAATTTTATTTAATTTATTATTTCTGGCTTCCGGCGCCGTAATGGCCCAATCGGTAACAGACGCCGTTACTCAGAAAGTAGAAAACGCCGTTGAGCAAAAGGTCTTAAATGGCGCAATAGGCGGTTCCGGCGCCGCAGCACTGCCGGGCGCCGGCGGTCTGGGCGGAGCCGCCGCATTACCAGGAGCCGGTGGTCTAGGCGGAGCCGCCGCATTACCAGGCGCGGGCGGTTTGGGCGGCGCGGCTCCATTGCCGGGTACAAGCAGTTTGAACGGCGCCGCCGGCGCGCCGGATACCAGCGGTTCGAGCGGAGCCCCCGGTTCGCCGGGCGCTATTACAACGCCCAGCCCTTCGGACAGTATTGAAGATACAATTGAAAATAAATTAAAACAGGACGCCGCGAAAAAAGCATTGGGTATGTAAAAAATAACAACAGCCTTGCCGTCAAAAGCTGCAAGGCTGTTTATTCTTCGCTTTCATCCGTCATTTGCGCAGTAAAGCTTTTCGGTAGTTTCTTTTTGATTTTTACGCCTAATTCTTCAAAACTGCTGGCCTGGCGCAGCAGATTGCCGTTACCCGTACTGAGTTTACTGACTATGCCGTCGTAAGTTTTGTGTAAAGTATTTAACTGGTTACCCAATTTTTCAATATCCTCTACGAAGCCGCGGATTTTTTCATATAAACTAGCGGCTTTATCGGCAATGATGCGGGCGTTATCGTTTTGTTGTTCATAACGCCAGATATTCTGGATGGTGCGCAGGGTCGCCAGTAAAGTTGTAGGAGTAACAACGATAATTTTGCGGGCGAACGCCTCGTTGAACAGATTTTCGTCGGCCTGGAAAGCGGTCATGAAGGCTGATTCTATCGGCATGAATAATAAAACAAAATCCAATGAGCGTATGCCTTTCAAGCTTGAGTAATCTTTAAGGCTCAGGCCTTTGATATGGTTGCTGACGGCTTCCGTATGCTGCTTCAAAGCTTCCTGGCGATGCGCCTCGTCTTCAGCCGTGCAAAAACGTTCGTAAGCCAGCAGGGAGACTTTGGAGTCGATAACGACATCTTTATTTTCCGGTAAATGCACGATGACATCGGGTTTGAACAAACGCTTATCCTCATCCCGAAAG
>JBEKBU010000227.1:0-6906 GCA_050015235.1 Methylomonas sp.
CGTCGGCGCGTTCACCCAGCAACACGAAACGGTCTCGCAGACGATAGTCTTGCAGCCAACCCAGCAATTGAGCGTTGGCGGCGTCGCAGCCCAGGCCGATCAGCATAAATTTGATCTTAGGATTGCCGGGCGCTAACAAGGCCGCGGCCTTGACGAAATTCTCCTGGTCTTTGGCGGGATGAAAGCGGCCCAAGCAGCCGATAACTATTTCGTCTTCGGCAAATCCGCACGCGCGCCGGAATTCCAGCCTTTGCGCGGGCGTCGCCGTCAGATTGGTAAAATCGAAACCATTGGGTATGACGACCATGGCGTCGGGATTATAACCGGCTTTCACATGGGCCTGTCTGCCTGCTTCAGCCACGCATATAATTCGGCGCGGAATCCGCGTCGACAGTAGCGCGCACAGTTTCATCACCACTAGCGTGCTTTTTGAATCCTTAAAGGTCAGTGCCGTCCGCCGTATGCCCCAGGCGACATTTTTATAGCCGGCCAATCGCGCCGCCAAACCGCCTAACAGGTCGGCATGATACATCCAGGTTTGCACGATATCGGGATCGCATGCGCGGATGAGTTCTTTTAACCGATAAAGAAC
This sequence comes from Methylomonas sp., assembly GCA_050015235.1. Classification (GTDB taxonomy): domain Bacteria; phylum Pseudomonadota; class Gammaproteobacteria; order Methylococcales; family Methylomonadaceae; genus Methylomonas. Next base: position 593 of record JBEKBU010000227.1, read on the forward strand.
GCGCGGAACGCCCAAAAAAGAATCCATGCCTAGTTCATAAACTTGAATGCCGGCCGCGCGGAGTTTTTCACCGCATGCGCCGGCCTGGCGTAACACCATAACCGTATGCCTGCCCGCCGTTGCGGGGTTAGCCAGCAGCAAACGCACCAGCATGCGCTCCGCTCCGCCAAAATTGCGCAAGGATATGATCACATGGCAAATTTTAAGCATTATTTAGGTCTCCCGATTGATTCGGTTTGTAAAACTCCCAAACAAACAAGTTTGCAAGAGAAATGGGCTTATTTCTTTAGCTTAAAATTCGCTGAATAGTAACGTTTCTTTTTATATTTTGCTTGATATTCAAAGCTTGAGTTAGCAAATTAGCAAATAACCGGTCTATGAAGGTTTTCGATTGATTGCAACGCGTTACCGCTTCCTCAAGGCTAATCGTATGCGGGGCGAATTTCCGGAATTGTCCGATTACCGCGTTCAGTTCGGCGGGCCGCATCGTATTCGGGTGCAAACAGATAGTCCATATTCCGAATGGCATGCGCCGGAAACGCCAAAGCTGTTGCGGCGCCCAGACAAAATCGTGGGCGCGGTATGGAGATAGGGCGTAGCCGTCGGTTATGACGCGGATATCCGTCTCCGCTTGCAAGGCGAGCAGCGTATTCCGGTCGAAGCTATGCGACGGCGCCATGAATGAGGTGGGTTTTACGCCGTTATCCAGGAAAATACGCCAGGATTTCCGCATCATTTCGCGTTGATTATCCAGGCTCAAGCCCACGAATTCCGATTTCGCGTGCAGCGGAAGCAGCGCCTCGGCGCCGGCCGGTATTTGATGATAGCGGTGATGCAAACCATGCAGCGCGATAGACCAGCCTTTTTGTTCCCAGTTGCGCACTCTTTCCCAAAAACGCGGGTCGGGTTCGCTTAATAACATGGCCGGATCCCGGTTGTCGGGAATCACGCCGACGATGGGGCGGATAGCCAAGGAATCGAAGGCTTCCTCAAGGGCGTCCCAGGTTTCTTTACGCATGGTCGGGCAGGCGTCGTCCAGGCGCACGATGTAGCTGGCGGTCATGGGCGTAGGGCTTTAAACAGACGGTTTTTTAAATTCAACGTATTCAAGACCAGCTTTCCAATAGCTGAAACGCCGTGGAGAGCGTTATATTCCTCAACTTCGACGCCATTGAATTTTTGCTTGAATTGGTCTATGTTCTGCAGTTCCGAACTACGGGAAATGCCGCCCAGATCGTAAAATGCAAAACCGTTGCGTTTTAAATAAACCATTAGACTCCAGACAACAAATTTTGTTTGGTTGCCGAAAACCCGGCTCTGTACGGAGTTCAGCTGATTTTTTATTATTCCCGCGCCGTGCAGCATGCGGGCGCGATAACCGTCATGAACAATGGATTCGACTTGCGGGACGGTTAAAGTGTTATTGCCAAGCGAGAACAACATCAGATGCCGGGCATTTCTTAACGCTTGATATTTAGCAAAATTAGCCATGGTAATTCCCTTATATTTAGCGAAAATATTATATTCGGCACAGAATTTCAAAATTTCGTCGTCGCTCGGTTCGGTGTTGGCTATCAGTTCAACCGAGGATTTTGTGACGCGATTAATTTCGTTTTTCAAGCTGGAGGAAAATTTAGAGAAAAGCTCTTCTTCGCTGGGGCTAAGATCGATTATGCTCGTCCAAAACGAAGTACTGCCAGGTATCGGAACCTTGCATTGAACATACATGTCGATATCGCGTTTTTCGCGGCTGTCGACCACATCGGGAGCAAAATATATCTCCCTAATCGTTAATCCATTTTTTTTCCGGAATATCTCAATCATTACACAATTCTTAAATGTTGATATTGGTAGGAGGCCGATAGATAAGGTAGGAAACCCTAAACAATTTATAAACTCTAACAACGATCATTAATAGCCAGCAAAATTTCAGTCTGGCGAACCAGTTTGTCAATACGGTAATTTTCAACGATACGCTCGCGCGATGCGCGGCCGATAGCGGCCAAATCGCCATGCAGCATAACGCTCATCCCCTCGGCCAAAGCAGCCGGTTCGCCCGGCGGTACGCAAATACCGACGCCGTCCAGCATGAGTTTTACATCGCCCGCATCCGTCGCCACAACCGGGACTTGACAACTCATGGCTTCGGCCACCGCATTCGGAAAACCTTCATATAAGGATGAAGACACTTCAAGATCCAGCGCGCTATAGACTGAAATCATGTCGTCGCATAGACCGGCCCAGATCAGACGGTCTTGCAATCGCAAGTCATCCGCCAGGGATTGAAGCTCCAGACGGTATTCAGGCGAATCCTCGCCCGCGCAAACAATTTTTAACCGCGGCTGAGTTTGCATGAGTATCGCGCAGGCGCGTAAAAAATTCGGATGATCCTTTTTTCGATCCAGACGGGCCACGTTTCCAACCAGAACTTCCTCGGCTGAAACGCCCCATTTTTGCCGCATGGATAGTCTTGCGGTTTCAACACGGCGAAAATAATCCACATCAACGCCGTTATGAATAACCCCGATCAAATTCGCCGGATAGCCGTTATTAACATGGAAATGTTTACCGGCTTCAGAGTTTGAAATAATAACATCAACCAAGGGCGATAGCCAGCAAGTCAGTTTAAATACGATCCTCCTCGACATGGAAATCGAACCGTAACCGATATTGGAATCGCGCAATCCCCAGGCTATCCGGGTTGTTTTAGGCAAAAATAATTTACCCAGCAAGGCCAGTAAATTTTGCATGGGCATGTAGCCATGCAGCACATCGGGCCGTAGGCGTTTCAGCGCGCTAATGTACCGCGTGAGAAATCCGGAAATATCCCAAAATCCGCTTTTTTTAAGGTCGATTATTTGCACGCCGGATTCCATGAGCTGGGCCTCAAAATCACCGCCGCCGTATAAAACCGCAACGGTTACCTGATGGCCATTAAATGTTAGGCCCTTGGCCAGTTCGGTTAATTGCCGTTCGGCGCCGCCGCCGCCGCCGATGGCGCGAATTAAAAATAAAATATTCATTGCTATTTAAAGTACATGATTACATTCGGGCGTGATTCCATTTTATAAAACCTTAACTGTCTTGAAAATATCGGCGGCCGGAAGTCAGCGCATAAGTGAGCATCCAATATAAAGGGCCGAACATATTATGGTTAAAAAAAGAAAAGGCGAATAACATTAGGCTTGCTACTAGTTGATAACTATTGTCACGGTAATACCGGCCTCTCGCAACAATAACCATTAGCCAAATCCACAAGCCGACACCGATAACGCCATGTTCGGAGCCGACCAGAATAAATTGGTTGTGCGGGCCGCCCCTATGCTCCCAAAAAGTTGATGAACCGGAACCGGCGCCGAATAAGGGATTATCCGCGAAAATCTCCCAACCCGCTTTCAATACCTGTAATCTTTCTTGTCCGCTGTCGTCTTGAATGCTCGGTTTTTGAAAAAACGACAAACGCTCTAAAACATTTTCAATATCCGTGGGGCCCGTCAGATGCCCGGATAAAAAACTTTTAAAAATTATTGCAACTACAGGCAATATAAAAATGATGACGCCGATAACAAGATAACTGTATTTGGGTATTCTGCGCGTCGCCAGCAGAAACAGGAAAAACGCCATCCATATCAAAATCGATCCGCGGGAAAATGTAAGCAATATGGCTAAACCCGCGAATAAAAGCAACGGCAAGCGGTAGGAAATACGCATGACGGGGATGGCGAGCAAACACGCCATCATAACGCCTTCGCCGGCCCTGGTTGGATTGATAAACATGGCGGAAGCCCTGCCATGCACCGTTAATTCCGTATCGACAGGATAAAATACGCCGACGTTGAAAAAGTCAAAAATGACGCATGCCGCTATTATGGAGGCTACTATTGGAAACAAATACTCGAAAGAATCGGTGCGGACGAGGTTAAAAGAAAAGCTGATACAGATATCTAAGATAAAATATTGAGTATAGTCCAGGATATATTTGTAAACATTTTCACTTGCGTGCGGCAAATCCAGGATATAGATCACTATTTCCGCCGCCGCCCACACTGAAAACGGCGTCAGCAAGTAGCGCGTAAATTCCTTCGTTCTCAGGAAAATAAAAGGACTAATCATTGCAAACATGGCAAAGAAAAAATACTTCGGCAATAGGGCCGGATTGACAATATACAAATAGCTGGGTAAATCCAAATAATTCAGGAAAATAATTAAAAATACCGTTATTTGCAGGTATTTGCCTAATAGGCCGCTAATCATCCTTCGATCCTGGCTGGTTGGCGTCATAAATATTCAGATTTGTTTACTTAATAATTTTAGAAATAGGTCTTCCCACATCTCGGCGATTTTTTCCGGGGAAAATCTCGTTCTGACTTCCAATGCTTGTTGAGCGAGGCGTAAACGCAAGGCGGGATCGCCCATGATTTTGTCCAGCGACGCGGTTAACGCGGCGACATCATCGGCGGGGACCAGCAGTCCGTCGTAATCGTTACGTATGATATCGCCGGGTCCGGTATCGCAATCGAAACTGACGACCGGAAGCCCATACCCCATGGCCTCCACTAATACATTCGGAAAACCTTCGAATCGGGAGCTCATCACGAACACGTCGGCGATATCGTACCATTCGCCGACATTGCCGGTTTGTCCGGGCAGAAAAATCCGCTCGTCAAATCCGGACTCGCTAATCAGCGTTTCCAGCTGGCCACGCTGCAAGCCTTCGCCAAGAATCACCAGATCCCAGTCAGGGTATTTAGGCGCTAGCCGGCAAAAAGATTCAATAAGCCAATCGAAGCCTTTTTGCATATGCAACCGGCCGACGGCCAGTAATATATGTCTATTCGGGGGACATATCGCCCTCGGCTCAATCCGGGGAGATTCCGAAACCAAAGGCCAATTGATGGGATTGGGAATGACAAAAACTTCCTTGGCGTCGGTATTTTTTTCGATCCAGTTTCGAGTTTTTCCAGTCAGCACGGTCACGGCGTTTAACAAACCGTAGGCGATTTTGCGGATGGTTGTCCATGCGTATCCCATAGACATTTTCGGCGGATGTATGTGTTCGGCGCCTATGGTGCGCAAATTCGGCAATCCCCAGGCCGCCAGGCTCAGCAGCACGTTTGCGGTAGACATCATGCCCAGGGCGATATCGGGCCGGAGTTGACGCAATAATTTGCGTAGCGCGGCTATGCGGCGGATGTTATTAAACAAACCGGCGAGTATATGGTTGCTGTTGACGGCTAATTCCAGGGAGATGCGCCGGATAGCCGGATCAAGCCGGTATGAATCGTGGCTTTGCGGCGCGAGGGTAACGATAATGACTTCTTTTCCCGTCTTGGCCCAATGATTGGCAAGATTGGCCGCGACCCGTTCGGCGCCGCCATTGCCTAATGAATAGATAAATATAAGTATCCGCATTGAAATTACAGCGCTGTTTTTTTAGGTTTTAATGTCATTGATGCGAACCAAATAAGCTGGAATAGGGAAACCAGGTAGACGATACCCGTCCCCATGGCGATGCCTTTGACTCCCAGCAGCGGCGTCAAAATAAAATTGGCGGCGGTTTTTACCAACAGATTAGTAACGCCGCTGATAGCGATCAAATTGTATTTTTGCTGGCTAGCCAGCAGCGCAACCAGCGTTAAACAGGAGAAATAAAACGGTAATTGCAGCAAGCCGTAACGCAGGACTTCACTGACGTTCGCGGTATTCTCGGCTGTAAAAGCGCCGCGCTCGAACAGGATTTTAACCATCCACGGGGCCAGATACCAGCCTAAAATGTCGGCGATAATACCGATGGCTATCATCAGCTTCACCAAGGAAAAGGCTGTTTTAGAGACTTTACCTTCATGCTCCAATTGTATATTGGAAAAAACCGGCAACGTAGCCCTGGAAACCGAAGTGGCGCCAAGCCCGATGATCAAGGCCAAAATCCGGTTGGCGTAACTCAGCGTGGCGATGGCGCCCGCGCTTAGGTGAGAGGCGAAAAATTGATCGACTATACTGGTGAAGCCGGAAATGGAGCTGCCCAGCAGCATAACCGCAAAGCCTTGCCAGAACATTGGCCATTGCGGCGATCGGCTGGTAAATCTAGGAAATTCGATTTCTTTATTCCAGGCCAATGCGCCTGCCAGGCACAACCCGTGCAGAAGAGCGCCGCCCAGGGTTCCCAGCGCCAAAACTAATGCATCATTATTCGGTATGACCAGTACTATCGCTAAAATGGCGAGCGCCGGCACGGATTCCAGCAAGGTATTCGCATGCCGGCCCGAGGATAACATCCAGGTGGCGAAAAGGCCGGCTATTAGACCGAAGGGGAT
>JBEKBU010000228.1:0-6886 GCA_050015235.1 Methylomonas sp.
ATGAGCGCCGGACGTTGCCGCTGCAGCAAGGCGTTAAACGAGAACGTGCCGCCGTCTGACAAGGTATGGGAGGCCGAAACGACCACGGGCGCCAGTTTGTCGGTCAGGTTGCCGATGTCGAGCGCGTGAATACGATACACAGGGCCGTTGGATTCGTTGGTATAAGCGATCATGTAAAACACATTCGTCGCCGGATCGATGACCGGCGTCCCGGTAATGCCGACATTAGGTCCATTATTGTTGCAGCCGATCGGATAAGGAACCGGGGCGCCGAAATTCCGGCTCAACAGCACTTGTCCGCTTGAGGCGTCAATGGCGTATACGGTATTGTTTGCGGTGGCGACATAAACAACGTCATGAATGCCGATATAATTCCCGGCGCCGATTTGCACGTTAGGCACAACCAACGGTTGCGCATCGACCTGATCGTCAAGGGTCACGGAGCTCAGCATGCCGAAAAGGGCGGCATCGGCGACGGACGCCGGCGTTAACAATGTTTCATGCGAATTCCAGCCGCTGCGGGAATTGTCGTAATGATGAGTTTTAGCCGCGAAAGGCCGATTGGTTGTCCCGTACACGTTGACTGTAAAAGCGAATTTTATATGAGCCGGGTTGGAGAATTTAAGATCGACGCCGGCTAATGTAACCCACGCCGGCCACCCGGATTGAGTTAACATAAACTGCAGGGTAGGATTGCCGTTTCCGTCGTCGCCGCTCGCATTTGCAAGCGTAACATTGGCCGGTAGTCCTGTAACCGCCAGCGTAATTGAACTAAATAGGGTTTTGCCTTTATTTGTCAGCGTCAAAACCGAATCGTATGTGTTCGTCGAACCGTCAAGAACTAACGAGGATACTTTTGTCGTTATCTGATTGCCGACGCCGGTCAGATTCGCCGGAATGGATGCTGGAATAGCGGTATTCCACATCAGCCCCACAGCCGTCAACCAGAACATAAATTGAATTTTTTTCATGGATTAACTTTAGGTTCGGTTACAAGCAAGGATATCGATTTAGTGCGCAGTCAATCGATTGGCCTTTAAACCAGCCGAACACTTGGTTGATTTTCAAAATAAATGCTCTACAAATGATTTGCTTTCCGTATAGTTACCTGTAAATAATCGAAGATGGAATCTAGAGTAGACTAAGAACGAATTTAATTATAGCCATAAAGATAAGAAAAATTGTGGAACAATTAAGTAAGAATTGTGAAAATCCCCTATTCACCAAGTCTGACCATTTAGGGTTTATTATTTCGGAATTCGATTGTCGGAAATCGCGAAAGACAGTACCCGGCCATGATAGTTTTGGTTGCCATAAAATTTATTCATAACATGCTTGGTAACTAGTCACCGAGCGGCTAAACTTTCAAAAGCTTGCCGATAGCTGATGTCCTTGGCTTTTGGCGCCGGAGCGCATTGATGTGTTTTGCCCGGATGGTCGGCCGGCCTAAAACTACACGGTTTTATCCACCGCGGCCTATCCTCGGCGCCCCGCCGCCAAAAGCCGGGCGGCTGACGCTAACTTAAAATTCGCTGAATATTTACCATGCTTGCTTATAATCTGGAAATAATTGAATGAAGCCATGAAAATGAATTCAAGACTGTGAAAATATCGCAAGCTCATTTGCGGATGTGGCGCCCAAAAAGGCGATAAATGCTAGCCGGAATGTTAGCAAATAAATGCCATTAAAACTAAAATAGGAATTTTTCCTATATAAAAACGTAAGGGATTGCCGCAAAATATATAAATTGTATTTTGACGCCAGCCACGGGAACTTTAATGCGTTATTTATCCATCCGGACTAAGCCGCCACGGGTTATATTGGTTTTTTTGCTCGGCGCCGCGCCGGGATGCGTCTTTAGCGAGCCGTTAAATCAAAGCGGACAGGCGGATGACGATACGCCGCGGAAAAAAACGGTAGTAGCGGAAGCCGACCGCGATGACGATAAACAGGATGACGCGGCTATGCATCCGGTGGACGCCTTCGAACTGCCGGAAGTGGAAGTCGTCAGTACGACGCCGGTGGGCGCCACCGGTCTGAAGCTGAAGAAAGTTTCCGGTAATGTCCAATCAGCCGAAGATGAGGAAATTAACCGCCATGAAGCGCTGTCGCTGCCCGATTTCATGAACCGCCGCCTGCAAAGCGTCAATATCAACGATACGCAGAACAACCCCTACCAGCCGGATATTACTTACCGTGGTTTTACCGCCTCGCCGGTGCTGGGCACGCCTATCGGTATTTCGGTTTATCAGGACGGCGTCCGCGTTAACGAGGCGTTCGGCGATACGGTGAATTGGGATTTGATCCCGCAAGTCGCCATCGCCAACATGGATATGATGCCGGGCTCCAATCCCTTGTACGGATTGAATACGCTGGGCGGGGCGTTATCCGTCCGCACCAAGAGCGGTTTCAGCCATCCGGGCTTTCGCGCTCAGGCGCTGGGCGGCTCTTACGGGCGGCAGAATTACCAGGCCGAATACGGCGGCTCGCACGATAAGTTCGATTGGTATGTCGCCGGCAATATTTTCGATGATAACGGCTGGCGGCCTTTTTCCGCCACCAGCGTCAATCAGGGCTTCGGCAAGATAGGCTGGGAAGACGGTAAAACCGATCTGGATTTGTCCGTAACTTTTGCCGGCAACAATATGAACGGCGTCGGCGCAACGCCGCAAGCACAGCTGCAGCAAAACTGGGGAGCGGTTTTTACCGCGCCGGACGTTACCCGCAATACATTGTACTTTGTAAACTTTAAAGGCAGCCATCGCGTTACCGATTATTTGCAATTAAGCGGCAACGCTTATAACCGCAATAACGATAGTTTTACTTTAAACAGCAACACCAGCAATTGTAGTTTTGTCAGCCTGACCGCCTGCAACAACGGTACGCCCGCCGCTGTAACCCTACCCGGTTATTTTCAAGCCAGCCGCGCCTGGCAAAACGGAACCGGCGTCAATCTGCAATTAACCTCCGATTATAAAATCGGCGGGCATGAAAATCAGTTTGTGGCGGGCGGCGGCTATAACTACGCCAAGACGCATTTTACGTCAGCCGCGCAGAGCGCGATTTATACGCCGGCCTATTACGAGCTGGCGACCGAAGCGCTGGGCGATAACAATTACGGCAATAGCGTCAATATTACCGGCCAGAACCGTTACGCCAATCTGTTCGCCACCGATACCTTTTCGGTGTTCAACTGGCTGCATGTCAACGCTTCGCTAAACTGGCTGCAGGCGCAGGTTTACACCATCGATAAATTCAATGCGGCCAGCGATACCGCCAACTGGCTCGGCAATAACGTGCATTTTCAGCGCGTCAATCCGTCCGCCGGTTTTACCGTCAATCCTTTCGAAGCGCTGGACCTGGACAAACCTTTAAAAGAAATAACCGCCTATTTCAATTACAACGAAGGTTTCCGCGCGCCGACCACGGTGGAAATGGCCTGCGCGAATCCCAGCTCGCCGTGCAGTTTACCGAACGGCTTCATATCCGATCCGAATCTGAAACCGGTGGTTTCGCATACGCTGGAGACCGGCCTGCGCGGTAAATTCAGCGCCGCTTTAAAATGGAACGCGTCTATCTATCAGACTATTAATAGCAATGATATTTTGTATTTAAACGCCCCGGCCAACAGTCCGAATGTCGGTTATTTCAGCAATGTCGGCACAACCCGCCGCCAGGGTTTGGAACTGGGGCTGAGCGGCGTGGCGCTGGACAGTTTGAATTGGTATTTAAGCTATGCCTTTGTCGACGCCGCCTATCTGTCCACTGTCACGCTGAATAATTCTTTCGGAGCGGAATTTGTCAAGCCGGGCGACAGGATACCCAGCATTCCGCAAAACACGCTGAAATTCGGCGCCGAATACGAGTTTTTCAAGAACTTTTTCTTCGGCGGCGATATGCAATACGTTTCCAGCCAGTATGCGCGCGGCGACGACCAGAATATCTATGCGCAAATTCCCGATTACGCCATTTTGAACTTAAACAGCCGTTATGCGCTGACCAAGCATGTCGAATTGTTCGCCATGGGGCGGAATGTTTTAGATAACCATTATCTATCGTTCGGGCAAATGAGCCAGAATTTCTTTACCGGCGCCAATACCCAGTTTCAAGGCCCCGGCGCGCCGGCGACCGGTTATGCGGGCGTGCGGGTGCATTGGGATTGAAAATGTTAAACTGGCGCCATGAGTTTACGTTATCAGATCATTACCCGGATATTAATTTCCGCCTTCGCCATCGTGGTGTTGGGCGGCGCTATCGCCATTTGGCGCGCCCGCCTGTCCGTGGAAAGGGAAGTGGACGCATCGGTTCATCTAGCTTTACAGCTTATTACGCTCAGCGTCGCCGATGCGCCGTTATTCCGGCAAGCCGAGGATTTATCGCATTTACGCGCTTTGCAGCAAACCCGCCATCTGAGCATACAACTGCAAAAACCGGATGGGCGGTTAATCCTCTTTACCGGCGATAACCGGCCCGCCCATCCGGAAGCCATGCCGCCGGCCTGGTTTATCGGTTTGATGCGGGGTAATTATCCGACATTCGAGCAACAGCTGAAGAGCGGCGACGGTAAAATCTATACTTTATTGATCCAGGCGCAACCGCTGGACGAAATTACCGAAGTCTGGCAGGAGAGCGTTGTGTTTTTCTTGTCGATTTTATTGCTGACGGTGCTGACTTTCGTCTTGGTCAATCTGGTGTTCAACAAATCGTTGCAATCCATCGCGGTGATAGTGGCAAGCCTGCGGGAAATCGAAGCCGGCCGCTTTCAGCGTCAATTACCGGCTTTTGCGATTGCGGAATTCGATATTATCGCCAGAGCCGTAAATCATTTGATGGGCGAGCTGCATAAAACCCAACTGGAAAACCGGGCGCTAACTCAGCACACATTGGCGATACAGGAAGACGAGCGACGGCTTTTTTCTCGGGAATTGCACGACGAGTTCGGCCAATCGCTGACGGCGATTAAAGTCATGGCGGTGGCCGCCGCCAGGCAAAATACCGATACCGCCAGGATCAGCGCCGAGATCGCCGGCATATGCGATCATTTGGTGATGGTCGTGCGCTCCATGATGCAACAACTGCATCCGTTAACGCTGACTGAACTGGGCTTTAAAACGACGCTGGAAGAAACCGCCCGTCACTGGGCGCAACGCAATCCCGGACTGGAATTGCATGTCGACTGCGAGGATGCGGTGGACTTGATCGACAAGTCCGTCACCATCCAGGTATTCCGGGTGATACAGGAATGTTTGACCAATGTGGTGCGCCATGCACAGGCGGATCATGTGCGGATTAGCCTGGAGCTGGCGGACGGCGCCGATGCGGCGCTGCTGCTCAGGGTAGAAGATGACGGGCGGGGCTGCGATCTGGAAAGCGCGCCGCGCGGCTTTGGCTTGCTGGGCATGCAGGAGCGGATTAAATCGTTGCACGGGCAATTTTCAGTAGCCTCCGCCTCGGACGCGGGCATGACGGTATCGGCCAGCATACCCTTAACGAATCGAATATGAGCGGAAAAACGAAAATCATCCTCGCCGACGATCATGCCGTCGTCCGCGCCGGCTTCCGGATGCTGCTGGCCGGCAGCGACACGATAGAAGTTATCGGCGAAGCGGCGCGCGGCGAACAGGCCATCCAGCGTTATCAGGAATTGAAACCGGATGTGCTGGTCATGGACTTGTCCATGCCCGGTATCGGCGGTCTGGAAACCATGCGCCGCATCATCCAGCGCGACCCGGAGGCCGTGATTCTGGTGTTCAGCATTTACCATGAGCAGGTGTATGTGCAGCGCGCCTTGCTGGCCGGCGCGCGGGGTTATATCACCAAGAACAGCGCGCCGGAAATCCTAGCCGAGTCCATCTGCGCCATCATGCGCGGCGAGCGCTATATAGAGCGGGGCTTGCTAAGCATCCCCAGTCCGCAAGAAAGCCCGAACGATTATCAGACCGTGGTGTCCGGCTTTACCGAGCGCGAATTCGACGTATTTCGGCTGCTGGCGGCAGGCTTGACTGTTCACGGTATTGCCGATCAGTTATGCTTAGGCTACAAAACCGCCGCTAATTACGCGACGCAAATCAGAAAAAAGCTGCGGGTGACGAGTGCGGTCGAACTGGCGCATATAGCCGAAGATTTGGGGATAACGCAGCGTTGATCGCCTTAATGGCGAACGCATGGTTTTGCATGATTGCCGTAACAATCATTGCAAAAACCACTGACGCCCCGGCCGTTTGTTTACAAAGTCAAAACATGGCCATTGAGTTGAGCGTTGCTTTCATTCAAAACGCCGACCAATTGGACTAAGCTATCCCCCGACCCAAACGCCGTTCCTTGGGCATTGGCCTGTTCTACCAGATAGGTGGCGCCTTTAAAGTTGAACCAGGCGATTTCGTACTGGGCTAGGTCGGCGCCGTTGGCGCTTAAAGCGCCGCTTACCCAACCGGCAAGATTGGCGGCGCTGCCGCCGCTTGCCGCGACATTGGCGGCGCTGATTTCGGTGGCGTCGAAGCTGGCGGCGTCCGGAATGGTAATCAGGTTGCCATAGTTGGGGTTATAGACAACGGTGGGATGAGTCAGGCTGCCGCTGGCGTTGGCGGTAATGGCGTTGAAGGAGGCAAACTCTTCTACCGCGCCGCTGCCCTGATTCGCCACGTAGACATTGCCGCTGCTGTCGGTCGCCAGCTTTTCCGGCATATTAACGCCGCTAGTCAGGGTTTCCGCCAGAGCGCCCGATGCGTTGAACTCCTCCACGGTGTTACCCAGATAATTGGCGACATAGACATTGCCGTTACTGTCGGTTGCGAGACTGGTTGGGACATTAATGCCGCTGGACAGAGTCTGCGCCAGACCGCCCGATGAGTTGAACTCTTCCACTGTGTTGCTGTTATTCCCGAC
>JBEKBU010000229.1:0-10504 GCA_050015235.1 Methylomonas sp.
AATTTTAATATATGTAAAGGAGTTGTTATGAATATGCAAAAATGTTTGGTAAAAAAGCAACTCGCCGTGCTTTTGGCGGGTTTCGGATTGCTGACCGCCGGTTCGGCGCACGCTACGCTACAGCTTGCGTTTGATGCAAACGGTGGTCCATCCACGGTTGTAATCGATAACGTAAGTCCACAGGATACAAATCCAGCGCTAAATACTATCACCCTCGCGAATGGCTTTCAGCCGACTCCAGGCTTAATAGTGGATGGCTCGACGCATACCGCCAATTTTTCTAACAATGACATTACTAGCGGATCATCTTCGGTAACCAATGATACCACGGCAGCCGTCCATATCGTAGGCGATGTCAGCGCAACCGGCTTTGCGGCTGAAGGCTTAAGCGATTCAACCGCTAGCGGCACGTTTGTTAACGCTATCGGTTCAACCATCACCGTATCTTTTTGGAACGATCCAACTAATACTCAAGGCGCTACCGCCGCGGGTGACCATCCCGGCGTTGAAGTCGGCACTTATACTTTTAATGTTACGCAAGCTACCCAATCATTTTCGTATGATTCCGGGTTGGTTGCCGTGAACGATCCAGGCCTCAATTCAATGACGGTTCAGTTCGATTATAACCTAGTCGCCGGCGGTCAATTGGTCAGCCGTGGACAGGCTGAGATTTCATCGGTTCCGGAGCCGGCAACGCCGCTGTTGATGGTTACCGGTTTAATCGCTTTATTTATCAAAAACTATCGCAATAAAAATAGCCTGACTGCTGCTTAACTAGCACATTTAGTCTAGCCTTGCCTGTTCCTCGGCATTCCCGCCGGGGAACAAGTTTTTTCGCTTTAAGCGAACATAAATTTCCCGATGCACATCCGCGCAGCACAAATCCTGGCTGGTTTATTCCCATGGGTATCATTATAGTATAGGGAGTGAGCAACCGTTTAGACTCATACATTAAATAAGCAAACTGTCCGTATTGTATCTACACTATTCACGGATTAGAATAAATTCCACAATAATAAATACTGAGGTGAACATGAAAATGCAGCCTGAGCAGTGCTCCAACCTACTGGAAATTCGTGATGAAATTGACGCCATTGATCATGCAATTATTCTCGCACTCGGCGAACGCCTTAAATATGTAAAGGCCGCTTCGGCTTTTAAACCCAATGTCGAAAGTATTCCGGCCCCGGAAAGGGTCGCGGTCATGTTGCCGCAACGCCGCTTATGGGCGGAACAAGCCGGTTTGGAGCCAGATTTCATCGAACACATTTTTAGCCAGTTGATCCAATGGTTTATCAACGAGCAGGTGAATTACTATCGCTCGAAGCATTAATTCAGGTAGACGCTTATGCAAAACACAATTGACCGCAAACAGCTAAAAGAGCTCTTGCAACAAGGCGCGGACCGTGCGCGGAAGCTGCATCGGCCGATTTTGGTCAGCGTTACGCAAGCCGTTGCCGCTCCGAACTATATCGATTTGTTCGAATCCATTCACAAACTTGACGACGACTATGCATTTTTTTGGGTGAAACCCGATAAGGATTTCGCCATTATCAGTCTTGGTGCGGCCTTTCTGATTGAGGAGTCCGGCCCGCATCGCTTTAGTAACACCGCTAGCGCCTGGAAACATTTACTTGAACACGCCGTCATTCACGATGCCGTGGTTTGTGAGCCGCGGGCGGACATCGTTAGCGGGCCGATACTGTCGGGGGGATTCGTCTACGATACGGCGATTCCGGCAACGGGTATTTGGCAAAACTTTGCCGATGGTTCGTTTACGCTACCGCGCCTGCAAGTCAATATGGCTGGCGAACAAAGTAACCTGACTCTTAACGTGCTGGCTACCGCCCAACTCGATGCGGAAATCGAGGCGGATAATTTAATTGGTTTATGGGATCAGGTCATTAACGGCATGCATATACATCAGGAACAATTTCATGATGGTTATTATATGATCAATACCGAAGATCTCATGCCGGCATCGATATGGAAACAAATTGTGCATGACGCCACGGCCTCGATTGTATCCGGCGCCTTCGAGAAAACCGTGCTGGCGCGAACGGTCAAAATTACCAGCAATTATGCCTTTAATATCAAACTGGCGTTACAGCGTTTATGCGAATTTTTTCCGGATGCTTATGTGTTTGCCGTGCATAGAAAAAAACACTGCTTTTTAGGCGCCACCCCCGAGCGCTTGGCAAAGTTAACCGGCGACTCGGTGATGACGACCGCCTTGGCGGGCACCTGCCGGCGTGGCGCTAATCCCGCGGATGATAACTTGCTGGGCGAACAATTACTCCATAGCGAAAAAGATCTGCACGAGCACCAACTGGTAGTGCAAATGATCCGCGCAACCTTGTCAGCTTTTTGCAACGAGATCAAAATACCGGAACAGCCGGTGCTGCTGAAGTTAAGAAATGTGCAACATTTATATACGCCCATTACCGGACGATTAAGCACAGCTAAAACGCTGCTCGACATCGTCGAGATCCTGCATCCTACTCCCGCTGTCTGCGGTCTGCCGCGTATCGCGGCGCAAACCTATATTCGCGGCCATGAAAAATTAGATCGCGGTTGGTATGCCGCCCCCATAGGCTGGATAGACGGCCATGGCGGCGGTGAATTCGCCGTGGCGCTTCGTTCGGCATTGTTGATAGACGAGAATTTAGGGTATTTGTTTGCAGGCTGCGGGATTGTGGCCAACTCGAACCCGGAAAGCGAATATCAGGAAACGATACTTAAATTAGGCACCATGTTGTTTGCGCTCGGCGCTGAAGATAGAAGAAAATCCATGCAAACCGTGGAGAGCGAAAGAAGGCAAAACAAGCACAATAAATAACGAAAATCAATCAGTTCAACGGCCGTTCAAAGGCTCTAAATGGGCGCTCGTCCCAATCGGAATAATCATGAGACCATGGACGGCGCAATGAACCTTTCAGGCTGTCCCGGTCTAATTATCCATTCAGAGGGTATTAAAGCCTAACCCAGCGACTCAAGGGGGAACAATGAAACTCATTATTTTGGCTACCAGCCTTTTTATTGCAGTCTATGGCCTAATGGAATTCATGAAGCCCGGACGATTTTGCAATCTGGCCCAACGGTTTGACAGCGTAAACGGCCAATATGGCGCCGCGGCTTTCCGTATTGTTTTCGGCGCACTCATGATTTATACCGGCCCGGGAACCGCCTTTCCCGAATTTTTCCGGCTATTCGGTATTATTGTCGTCTTGGCGGGCGTATTCCTGCTTTTTATGGGCTACGAGCGCTTTCATAAGATAGTGCAATGGTGGTGCGCCCAAACCTCAACCTTTTTCCGCGGTTTCGCCATCCTTGCTATTTTGCTGGGCGGGTTTCTGGCCTATGCGGTGATGGCTTGAATATGGGGGAGCGTCCATCGGATCCGTGATTGGATTTCCGCCTGTACGGATGCTCGACTTTCATCCCGCGCCAACACTTTTAAAAAACCCGCCGATAGCTGACCACATTGGCTTGATGGTAAAATCCGTTCAAAACCAAAAATGACCGCCCTACTCTCAAAAATAGGCGCATGCTTTTAATCATACAAGCAACGGATACTCAGTGCGTATCGCCTTAAACACCCAAATTTTAATCGGCGCGCTGTTGGGCATAGGCTTGGGCGCGTTATTCATCCATCTGGGCCCGGAATCGGACTTCACCAAGCAAGGCATGTATGTGTGCGGCTTGGTAGGCACGGTGTTTATCGACTTGCTGAAAATGGTGCTGGCGCCGCTGGTGTTTACTTCCATCACGGTCGGCGTATCCAATTTGCGCATGCATAGTCAAATGCATAAAGTCTGGGTGACGACGCTGGCTTTTTTTGCGCTGTCCATGGTTATCGCCATTAGCTTGGGGCTGGGCGCGGCCAATTGGTTCGAGCCCGGCAAGGGGTTGAGCGTCGATATGTTCGCCGGCGCGCGCGAGGAGTTTGCCGCCAAGCAGATGACTTTTCCGGAATTCCTCGCCCAATTCCTGCACGGTTTGTTTATAAACCCGTTCGCGGCGCTGGTGCAAGGCAATGTGCTGGCCATCGTCGTATTCGCGCTGATACTGGGTATGGCGATAGTGGCCGGCGGCGAACGCTACCGTAATGTTTTATTGTTGATGCGGGAAGGGCTGGAGCTGATGCTGCGCATAGTGGGCTGGATCATGCGCCTGTCTCCTTACGGCATCATGGCTTTGCTGGCCAAACTGCTGGCGAGCCAAAGCCTGGCGCTGTTAGGCGGTTTGATCAAATTTATCGCCGTCATTTTAGGAACCACCTTGTTGCACGGCTTTGTGATTCTGCCGCTGCTGCTGTTTTTACTGGCCGGCGTCACGCCGCTAAGGTTCTTTAAAGGCGCGCGCGAAGCGCTGGTTACCGCCTTCGCCACCAGCTCCAGCTCCGCGACGCTGCCGGTGACGCTGAATTGCGTCGAACAGCATTTGCACGTGCCGCCTAATATCGCCGGCTTCGTGGTTCCGTTGGGCGCGACCGTAAACATGGACGGCACAGCCCTTTATGAGGCGTCCGCCGCCTTGTTCGTCGCGAATCTGGCCGGCATAGAGCTGGGTTTTGGCCAGCAGTTGATCGTGTTTTTCACCACCATGATAGCCGCTATCGGCGCGCCAGGCATACCCAGCGCCGGCATGGTCACCATGATTATGGTGCTGCAATCGGTCGGCTTGCCGACCGAAGCTATCGCTATATTACTGCCGATAGACAGAATATTGGACACCGTACGCACCATGGTGAACGTCGAAGGCGATATGATCGGCAGTTTGATCGTGCATAAGTGGGTTAATAAGCGGGATTAATGGGGCCGCAAATCAATTAAACCGCATAACAATAAGTCGGCGTCCAGGTTTTTTCCATCAGATGATCCGGTATTTCGCTGTAATCGAAAGCCAGGGCTTCCTCTATCATCTTGTCGATATCGAAGAAAATCTTGGTTTCCGGGATGTCGTAAAAAAACATCCGGAACAGCGGCGCGGTAATCCACTTCGACACCGCGACGCCGATGCCGCCGATATAATTTCGGCGCTGGCCGATGTGCGCGATTTCATCGATGGTGATCTCGTTCAGCAGTTCGCGTAAACGGGCGCAGGCTTCCGGCTCGTCGCTGAACACGTCGTCGAGTATGGCGTCGAGATGACGGTAAAACATGATGCCCATCAGTTCGGTGACAAAAGCGAACGGGCTCATCAGCGTTTCCGGCAGTTTCGGAAATATCTCGTAGACTTTTTGCGCGACCGGCCCGAGCGGCTCCCATGCCACATCATTCAAGCCCAGGGTGCGGAACATTTCGTGAAACAAACGGGTATGCGAAAACTCTTCGGCGAGATGATAGCGGCTGATGCGGTCCGTGATGTGCTTGCAATCGGCGAACTCGGGCGTGGCCGCCCAGGCGCCGGTTATACCGACCCACTCATGGCGGGCGAATTTATAAATACAGGTTAATAGCAGCGTTTTCCGGTCTAAAGACGCCGGATCGTCAACCAGCCGCACATAATTGCGGTAGAAAGCTTCCGGCTGGGCGAACGGCTGGCGGAGAGCCGGCGGATGCGCCTGAAAATGGGCGAGCTTGGCGCGTTTATTGGTCAAATCTTGTTCGCTTTCCAACAATTCGCCGGAATGCCGGCAAGTAAAATCCCAGTAAGTTTCGAAATTTTGCTGACGCTGTTGCGGGGTGCTGGGTGAAAAGATGGAAAGATATTTTTTTATTTGGGTCATGGTAGCCGGGGTATAAGGGTTATTAAAGGACTCCGCTCATTTGGAGTCAATTCCATTAAGTTAAGCTTAACCGTTCGCCCTGATCTTATCGAAGAGTGAACGGTTAAGCCGTCCATGGTTCGACAAGCTCACCACGAACGGCTTAACACCTACCACGGACAGCTTAACACCCACCACGAACGGTTTAACACTACCTACGAATGCCTTAACTTAATGGCGCTGCCATTTGGCATGGGGGGGTAATAAATTAACGGTACCGATTTTACCATAGAATGACGTCTTTTCGGCGGAGCGGCGCCAATAACCTTATTTTTTTTAAGATTATCCTGCGGCCCAATGCCGTTAAGTTAAGCTAGGGAAAGCCCCCTCTCCCTCCCTCCGGGAATTTTATCCCCTCAACCCAGCCCTATTTCACATCTCTGACATGAACGCAGACTAAACTAAACCCGCCGTAGATGTAAAAGCATGTCATAAGTGCAGCACGCTAACCGCGTAGTGAAAATACGCGTTCAGAAATAGCGCCAGCACCCAAATTCAAAGCGCGATAGACAGCTTAAAACCGCCATTGGATTAGAGGAAGCCAATTTCTGTCGTTAGCGGGTTGACCTGTATGGAAAAAATCACATTTAGCAAATAATCAAGGAACTTTTATTATGAAATTACCAAAAACATCTTTTGCCTTAGTCTTAATCAGTAGTTTATTAACCTTTTCTTACGCCAGTAAAGCCGATAATTATACATTCGCCACCATTCCCGGCGGCAATCAAGGCGCTGGCGTAAATGGAATCACCAACAATGGGCAGATAGTATTCGGATCCTCTGACAACAACGGGAGCGCTGTCGGTTTCACCGAAAGCAACGGCGTATATACCTACTTTAGTCCCAGCACGCCTGGTTACGAACCTGATATTATGGGGGTATCGAATAATGGAGTCGTGTTTGGTGATTTTTTTGATCCTAGCAATTATGTGATTTACGGCTTCACCGAAAGCCAGGGCGTCCGCACCAACATCATGTATCCAAATAACCAAAACGGAACCTATGTTGACGGCATATTAAGCGATGGAACGGTGATAGGTACTTATGAAACAGGTAATTTTGGCCCATACGTTCCTGCCGCTTATTCAGAAAAAAATGGATCGAATGGCGTTTATACATACTATACCGACCCAAATGCCCCCCAGAATAAGCCTATTTTTGTCAACTCCATATCAAACAATGGCGTAGTGGTCGGATTTTATGACAATAGCCAAAACTACACGCGCGGCTTCACGGAAATCAATGGCGTTTATACCGATATCTTTGACCCCAAAGGCGTTCAAACTAATGTCATCGGCGTAAACGGCAATGGGGTAGTGTTTGGCAATTATACGGATAGCCAGGGTACATTTCATGCTTTCACGGAATCAAATGGCGTCTATACCGACTTCAATAATCCGAATGGAACTACACCTATTTTCACCGCTATATCAAACAATGGCGTAGTGGTTGGAGATTTTTTGGATAAGCAAAATGTTTGGCGTGGTTTTATTGCTACCCCAGCGAATACTGCCGCTTCAGTTCCTGTTCCCGCTACTATCTGGTTATTCGGTTCCGCACTCGCCAGTTTTATTGGCTTTAACCGCCGCAAACCCGCAATGGTGTTAGGTTTTGCCTTTCGCCTTGGCAAATAGGGCCGTAGGATGCGCCGCACTCTGTTTGCGCATATACGGGCTATGATTGGCTCGAAATTGACTACGATGAAAACGATGACAACGGATGAAATGCGGACGGCTCGTGAACGTGGCGAGTCTAAAAGCGACTGGGCATTGATACGCCAAAATAATCTTGATGGCATTGAACCCGAAGATGACGAAGATTCACCAGACGCGACGTTGCTTATGCGTGAAGCTGTCGCAAAACGTCGCGCGGGACGGCCCGTAGGCAGCGGCAATAAAGAACAAGTCGCCCTTCGCATAGACAGGGATGTGCTGTCATCCTTCCGCGCGGGCGGAGCCGGATGGCAAACACGCATTAATAATGCGTTGAGAGAGTGGCTTGAAACACACTCCCACGTATGAAGGATTAGCTGTAGAACCGTTACTGCGTAACGCCCTCAAGTTTCAAACGCAGCTTGCTATCATCATAATCGTTTTGCCCGTTGGGAGAAGGGACAACCTAAACCATCCGAGGAATGCATTTTGTCTCGTTCTTTTCCGATGGGTTTCGCTCTTACTTCGATTTACCGAATATACCGTACCAGCCGCCGGAAATCAGCCGCGTAACCTGCATCAGAATATAAGGCACCGATAAACCGGCCGGCGCGGCCAGATAGCGCGGCCGCCAGTGCGGGGCGAATTTAGCCTTGTATTCGTAAAGGCCGCCGAAATTGTAAAACTGGTCGCCGAAATCGAAAATCACCGCGCCGATTTTATGCCAGAGAGGCGCTAGCGGATGCCGCTCCAGGCCGGCCAGCGGCGCCATGCCCAAGGAAAACCAGCGGTAATTTTCCGATTTTCCCCACAGCATCAATTCCGCGAATAGAAAATCCATAATGCCCTTCGGGCTATCCGGCGCGTATCGCATTAAATCGATGGACAATTCCGCCGTAAGACCGGTTTTCCAAAGATTGGCGAAGGCTTTGATTTCACCGCTTTCATCCATGACGACGGCTATTTCGGTATAACGCAGATAAGCTTCGTTAAAATACCCCAAGGAAAAACCTTTTTCGCGGGTATTTTTGTTTTGTAGCCAGGCGTCGGAAATCTGCCGTAATCTCGGCAACGCGGCTTCGACCCGCCCGGCGTCGCTCAGAATCTCGAACCTGTATTGCAAGCGGTTGAATTTGTTGCGGGCGCTACGCTGATCTTCGCGCAGGCGGCCTTCCAGCGTGAATTGGCTTAAATCGATGCGCGCCTCTTCGCCGAGTTTAAACAGGGCCAAGCCCTGATCCAGATAAAAAGGCAGCAGTTCGGCGCTGGCCTGATAATAAACGGGCTTCGCGCCATGCTGGTCGGCGTATTCGCGGAATTGCCAGAACAGATTTTCCAAATCCGCCGTCGCGCCGATCGGGTCGCCCATGACTATCCAGTATTGCGGCGTCATGTCGTACATGATAAAGGCGCTGCGCTGCCGGTTCCAGAACAAATATTTATCGCCCAGCAACGCTAAAAAACCATGCGGATCGCCCTGCCGCATCACCACGGCGTAGGCTTCCCGCAGGCGACGCTTAATATATGCAACAGGCTATAGCTTACCGTCACCACGCTGATTAATAACAAGGCGCGCAGGAAACGCGGCGCGTCGCCGTCATAGGAAAATTGCCACCATAGCTCATGCGCGTATTCCACATCCCGGTAAGCGAAAAAACCCAGCCACAGCGAACTGATCAACACCATGCCGGTCATGGCCAGCCAGGTTTTGGTAAACGACATTTGCAATAGCGGCGATCGGCGCGGAAAATAGCGGCGGGCCGGCAGCAAGAACAGCAACACCGTCAATAACAGTAGGGCTTGAGCCCAATGCCAGCCTCGCAACAAGGTCGCCAGCGCCCCCAAAGCCAGCAATATCACGCTGCCGTACCAAGCGGCGTCGATTTTCAGCCGGATGCCGCGCGCCAGAAAAATCAATAATAAACCGATCAAACTGCCGGCCAGATGCGAAAACTCGATAACCGGTAAGGCCAGCTGATATCTCAGCCAGTCGCCGATGCCGTTATCGATGGGTATGACGCCGGAAAACAGCAGCAAACTGCCGGCGAAAAACAACAGCACCGAGTACAACTGCGGCGCCAACGACGCGCCGGCGCGGCTGACCGCCTTGCCGCCCTCCATTAATGCATGGCGGCGATTATAAACTTCGTAGCCGAACAAACCGCAGCCGGCCAGCAACAACGGCAAAAAATAATAAATCATCCGGTACAGCAATAAGGCCGTAATCAGAAGCAAATGCTGGTCTTGGACTTCGATATCGGACATCAGCCACAAAAAGGCGCTTTCGAACACGCCGATGCCGCCCGGCACCTGACTGATAACGCCGACGACCTGGGCGACGACGAATACCGCCAGAAACGCCCCAAAGCCGATATCCACCTTACCCAGCAGCAAAACCCACATCACCAGCGCCGACAGCACCACGTCAAAACCGGCGATTAACGTCTGCCAGAACGCCGTCCGCACCGAAGGTAAATACAGTTCGAAATTTTTGATAATCAACGGCTTGCGCCAAAATATCACCGCCGCCCAATACGCCGCCAAGCTGACGGCGCACACGACGCTGACCCAGCGGATCGCCGCCGGCTCCGGCGCCGCGCTTTTTAAAAACAGCGGCAGCAACAAACTGCCGATCAAACCCAGCGTCAACGCCCCTAACAAATAAGTGACCGATTGAAACAGCGATATTTTCAAAATATCCCAGCCCGGCACTCCCCAGCGCGAGTAAAAACGGTAGCGGATGGAGCCGCCGGCCGCCCAGGCATGGCCGGTATTATTGCTGATGGCGTAACTGAGCAAAGCCGCCGGGATAATTTTCAGCCACGGTATATGGGCATGCCCGGTATAGCGCAACGCCAGCCAGTCGTAGCCGGCCAGCACCAGATAATTGATTACCGTCACGGCAAACGCCAGCCAACCGATCCGCCAAGGCGTATTGCGCACCGACGCCAGAACGTCGTCGAAATTATGGGTTTGCAGCTGTTTATGCACGATAAACAACGCGCACGCAAACAACAGCATGGGTAATATATGAGAGGCTTTGTGGATAATTCGGCTAAGGTTTTCGCGGGTCATACGGTAA
>JBEKBU010000230.1:0-6864 GCA_050015235.1 Methylomonas sp.
CTTGTTTAAAAACATTTAGCCGGCATTGTGAAATTGATATTTTGCGCTAAGCTGATTAACAGATAGTTGGATTGACTTACCATGCGGTTTAAAACCAACAACACATCTCAACCGTAGGGCGGATGTTGGCGCTATATACCTTGTTGCATACTCTAGAACCGATTGCCCAGCTTGTTAGGAATACCGTCAAAGTCGAAACAATTATCAAGTTTTTAAGTGCTATAGGCTAGACCGATGTAGCCTCAAAATGCGTTTACCCATAGGATAAACTTAATGTTGATAAGCGATCATCTTCACAGCTTTGAGCGCCTTACGGCGGATGACCGGGCGTTGGCGGAAATACTGTGTTCCGGCAGCGATGAACGGACCCGGCTAAATTATGTGGGGCTAAACAAATACGGCGGCACAACTTTTCCCCGGCAAACGATTGCTTTCGGCAGTTGCACGAATTCGACCATTACAGACCGTGGCTGGGACTCTGCCCGCAAAGCTTGGGACGATTGCCGGCGACGTATGGCCGAAGCCGGGGAATTGACCGCCGCGGACGAAATCGGCCGGCATGTACGCGGCCGCTTGCTGGAGCTAATGGAATTGACGGATATTGACGGCTTAAAAGTCGTGCTGACTCCTTCGGGAACCGACGCCGAATCGATCGCCACCTTTTTCGCCAGCCTTTCCAACCAAGGCAAATTCGTAAATATAGTGATGGGCGCGCGCGAAGTCGGCAGCGGCACGGCCTTGGCGGCCGGGGTCAGATATTTTTCGGAAACCACGCCAGCCGGCAGAAAATGTACGCCTGGCGGCCCGATAGACGCGGATTTGGCCGAGCGGGTCAGCGTACGGCAAATAAAAATTCGCGTCGATAGCGCCGCGGTAAGATCGCCGGAAGATTTAGACCGGGAAATCAAACAGTCGATTGAAAGCAGCTTGAGCGATGGGGCTAATATTATTCTGCATATCGTCGCGCATAGCAAAACCGGCGTGCATGCCCCGCGTTTGGAAACCGTGAACGAGCTGATTGCCCGGAATGGCAAACGTATCGTTGCTATTATCGATGCGGCGCAAGGACGGTTTAGCAGACGCGGGTTGCGCGAATATCTAAGCCGGGGCTGTATGGTCATATTGACCGGCTCAAAATTTTATGGGGGCCCGCCTTTCTCCGGCTGTCTGCTCATTCCTAAAAATTTAATCCCCGCTGATCCCGGTGAAATCGTTTTCCCCCTTGGTTTTTCGGATTACCTGACGCCAGCGCAATTACCCGTGGATTGGACTGTTGCGCGTAACTCGTTAAATCCGGCCACAAACTTTGGTTTGTTATTGCGTTGGCTGGTCGCGCTAGAAGAAATGCGCGCTTATTACGCGACGCCGGATTTTATGCGCTATAAAATTTTGCGATTCTTTGAATCGCAAGCCCCCATTATTTTAGGTAGAAGCCCCCTACTTGAATTAATTAACCCACCCATGCCGATTTTTGATAACGGTTTTGAGCGTTTGCTGGAATCGAAGACCACGGTATTCGGTTTTCGGATCAGAAGCGTCGATGGCGGAGATTTTCGCCTTGAACAGCCGGCTCTGGAGCGTTGGGTGAACTGGCTGAATCAAGATATTTCCGGAGTGGCGCCTCCGTCTACCCCGGAAGATATTCTCCAAGCCACGCGCACCTGTTTTCAGTTAGGACAAGCCGTGCATGTGGGTGAAAGAACAAGCGGCCAACACGACTATGTAATCAGAGTCGCCATCGGCGGGTTACTGATAGCGCAACTCGCCACCGATCTCGACTTAGGCGCGAATTTAGAAACGCGTTTAGCCTGGCTGGAAGAAAAATTGGAGCATTTGCGTCTTAAACTGGAATTTATCGCTAAAAAGGAAACGGCGCTGCTGAATTGTGAAGAATCCAAACTTGAAGCCTGCTACTGAGTTTGATTGGGGCGCGGGCGTAAGCCCCGCCGCTGCGTCACGGGTTCTGGCGGACGCATTGCGTCAGGGTGTTATTGGGCTGCGTCCCGCCCTGATGTTTCATGATTTGGATATGCTGGCGCTCAAAATCAAACATTTGCAAAATTGTTTTCCGGCGCAAACCTTGCATGCGCTGGCGATTAAGGCCAATCCGATGCTTGAGTTGTTACGCTTTGCCGTAACATGCGGCATGGGTTTGGAAGCGGCTTCCATAGAAGAGGTTGCGCTGGCGAGAGCGGCCGCTTGTCCGGCAAACCGGATTGTTTTTGATTCGCCGGCTAAAACGCGCGCCGAAATTCTCCAGGCGTTAGCCTGGAATGTCACTTTAAATGCCGATAACTTACAGGAACTAGAGCGTATCGACGAAATACTCGGCAGCCATGGCGCATCCAACAGCCTGATCGGTTTACGGATTAATCCGCAAATCGGGCCGGGCGGCATCGGCATGCTGAGCGTTTCAGACCAGTATTCTAAATTCGGCGCGCCGCTTGATGAAAGACGCGAAGACATCATTTCCGCATTCGCGCGTTATACCTGGTTGCGCGCTTTGCATGTCCATACGGGCAGTCAAGGCATCAGCGCGGAACAATTGGTGCAAGCGGCGGCGCGAATATTTCAACTTCGCGACGATATTCATAACCGCTTAGGAAAAATACGCATTGAATCCATAGATATAGGCGGCGGACTGCCATGGCGTTACAATGAGTCCGATCCGGTGATTACCCCGGAGTCTTATGTTGAATTACTAGCCGAAGCAGTACCAGAGGCATTGGGCGATAAAGTCAGACTGGTTACCGAGTTTGGGCGGGCCATCCAGGCCGGTTGCGGATTCGCGGCCAGCAAAGTCGAATATCTAAAAACCGAGGGCGGCAGACGCACCGCGGTGATTCATTTCGGCGCCGATCTTTTTTTGCGCAAAGTTTACCGGCCAAATGACTGGCATCATCATATGACGGTTCTTACGGCGGACGCCCGTCTTAAAACCGGCAATGAAGAACCGCATACCATCGTTGGGCCTTTATGTTTCGGCGGCGATATACTAGCCGATAGTATCTCCCTGCCGCGTATCGAAACCGGCGACTGGATTATTTTACATGATACCGGCGGTTATACCTTGAGTTTATGGTCCCGGCACTGCAACCGGGGTTTGCCTCGGGTACTGGGTTATGGCGGTTATCCCGAGCAGTTTCGCTTGCTGTTTAAAGGCGAGACGCCTGAAGATATTGTTAACTTTTGGAGTTAATCGGGAGCTTCGGCTCCTTCAGATGCCCGGTAGGGTAGGCACGGTTTATGTGCCCACGCGGGCTCGGGCTTATATATTTTCTTTTATCGGCAAACCCAATGCTTTTCTTATATCGTCATCAATAGCGCCAATACCAGCTAAACCATAAACACCAACCGGCCCAACAGCCCGTAGATGGGCCAAAGCCAAGCT
Source organism: Methylomonas sp. (assembly GCA_050015235.1). Lineage (GTDB taxonomy): Bacteria > Pseudomonadota > Gammaproteobacteria > Methylococcales > Methylomonadaceae > Methylomonas. Next base: position 3,392 of record JBEKBU010000230.1, read on the forward strand.
ATCCTATAACCCGCCTCTTGTTTTTAGGAGCCCTTTCTTTCTCGGCTGTTCCTCATTGCTTTTTCAAATGCTAACGGTCATCGGTCGCAACAATCTTTAATGGAAATTACTTCTAGTGCATCGGTAGAGCGTATGCCGGTATCATTCGTTATAAAGAATTTACATCCGGCTTTAAGAGCGGTCGCATAATGAAGGGCATCGATTAACTTCATCCCGGTTTCCGCTCGTAATCTTGCGGCGGTATCAAATACAGCACTATCATGGGTAAGCACTTGTAAAAAATTTTCCCTCATAAAAAATGCTTTCCCACGGGCAATTTCGATTTCATTCCTTGTGCGATAAGGGTAGACCATCAATTCAGCAACAGCCGCATCCCCAGTACAACCAAAAACTTCATTACGGTCACAGGCTAGTATTATTTGGGAAACAACGGTTATATAAGGCTCTGTCCTATCAAAGAAGTAAATTAAAAAATTCGCATCAAAATAAATGCGTTGCCCTTGTATTTTTGCGAGCAGTGCGTCTACTTTGCCCATTCGTTATGAAGATTATGAATGGTTGTCTCAACTTCTTGTGTCGTTTTGCCCCAAGCACCGGAAAACAACCCGGCATAGGACAGCACATCGTCTTTGTTAAGGTTCTGGTTTATCGGTTTAAAAATAATCACCCCGTTCATGTAATTCACATCGAATTTACAATTTTCTGTCAGGTGAGCTTGTTCTACAATGCTTGCAGGGATGGTCACTTGATTTTTGCCACGCATCTTCACTTCAGGCATAATAACCCCCATAGAGTAGGAAAGTAAGAAATATAAAACTATTTCCTACTCATTATAAGGGGGGATTGAGCTGATGTCAAAGTAATAGTCAACCAATACAGGTAGCGTTTAAACAAACGGCAAATATTTTCATGACTGCGTATCTGTTAATATACATCTCGCTATGGCTTTAATACATTTTACACAATCAGGAGCTAAACAAGAGGCAGCAGTGAGGCGGGCAATCATCAGCGTTGAGCCGGATTATTTTGCCTGGCCAGCCGAGATACAGGAACGTTATAGGGCTACCATGTCTGATAAAGACCGTCTCCGCATTCGCCAAGTATTGCTCAAAGTACTTTTTGACATCAAAACCACTGGCCGCGAAGACTTAGAAGCGGCGCTTGATTGTTTCAACGATGAGCAGTACTTGCTCTTGAACAGCGCTATGCTCCAACTTACAGGGATAGGTGATGACTATATATTCCTGAATGAAAGTATGGCTGAAAACACTAGCCTGCTCGATTACGGGACAATTTACGATTACGACTACGCCGACCATCTTTTTCAGGAATCCATGCGCCAAAAGGATGATTCCGCCTATATTGCTAAACCCTATAGGGGCACCTTATATTATAGGTGGGCTCGGTTACAAATCAATGGGGTATTCCATTATGCCAATCTCTGCATAATGGCAGGTTACATGTATAGCAAACTCGAAGAATTCGGCTTCGACAAAATCAATGAAATGATCCCCCATGAATATGTTGACGGCAAAAACCACGGCAAACGGGAGGGTAAAGGGTCTATTTTTGACCTACGGGTCGATGCCGGCGGCCTTGAAGCGCAGCTGGAGGAGCTGAAAGATCGGTATTACAAATATTTGTTTTCACGCTGCGAATCGATATTAGGCGACTTTGACGCCAAAGCGCCGAAACGAGTATATTTGGTCGATGTAAGCAGGGGATCCGAACCGCACATAGATATTATCTTTACCGACAAAAGTGCATTGCAAGCCGTGAGTTTTCGGCGGTTCATGAATGATTGCCAAGCCATCAAGGGTGATTCTGTGGAGTTGACGGAATTGATTGAAAAGGAGTGTCAGGATGCGCTTGATTTTCTTGAGAAGTCTCATCTGGACATAATTACGAATTTCGACCCAAAGGTCGTAAAACTTCGTAAGAAAAAGAAGATTATAATATCCGATGCCGCAGCGAGAAACTTGCTTTAACAGAACGTCCATTATGGGCAAAGGGTAATCCGGACTATTGTAATAAGGATTGTTTATTATTAAACCTCAATCCGATAATGATGAAGCGATGAGCGAAATCAGCGTCACGCCGTTCGTGGATGTGATGTTAGTCTTGGTGATTATTTTACTGGTAACCGCCCCCATTACTGACGCATTCAGTCCATGTGAACTTACCGAAAACCGCTGAAACGGTGGCGGAAGTCAAAGATCAACCGTTACAGTTGGGTGTTTGCGATCAGCAGCAGGTTTGAATACGGCTGGGCGTGTTTGCCGCGCCACACAAACAGAAACGACAGACCGGCGGCGAGCACGGCAACGGCCCGGTCGGTACGGGGACGGCTACGCTGGTTTTAGGCGTAGCCGCTTCGGCTTCGCCGCTCAGTTGGCCGTCCGAGTTGTAGCTGTTGTTACTGCTGTAGCCGTTGGCGAAGTTTTGCTGGGCCACTCGCCCGAGGGCGTTGGTCTGGATCAGGCTGACCAGGTTGAGGTTGATCTGGCTGTCTTGCTCATTGATGTTGTTGATGTTGCCGGCGGCGTCGCGGCCGTAATTGGTCGCATGGTTGCCGGGCGAGGTTAGCCACATAACATTTTCCGCAGACGTTCCACTTCGGCAATTAGTTTTGGTATATCTTGCCGAGCATGGGCAATAAATTCATGATCAGCAATGCTTGCACCAGGATGCAGATAAATATCTTCACCACCCGTTTGTATAAAATCACTACCACTAAAGTTGTCTCTAGCTTCTATATATGCTTTCCAAGGTTGTGGAGTAGCTTGTTCGCATCGTGTTTTAATAGCTAAGATTTCTTCGTCAGTTAATAGATCATCACTTTGCGTATTCATATGTAAACATGTTACTTAGGGTTTGGATTTAGAATTGTAGGAGTAAATAATTGCTGAGCAACCTCTGGAGTAATTCCAATCAAATCGGCATGATATGGATTTGTTATATTTGGTGTAGAAATAACGTCTCCTCCTGCATCTTGAATATCTCCAACCGTAGTAACTCCTATTTGATTATTAGGAACCCATTGCCTTTGGCTCAAATCCTGAACACTAGTATTTGGAAAACTTTGCACAGAAACTCCAAGCATTAAACCATTTTGATCAAGAGTAACTCCGTTACCATAAGGGTAAAATCTCTCAGCTTCACATGTCCCGCCGCGAACAACATATTGAGGATTTCTGATTCTATTGTCACTCGTTAATAATGAGGTAGCGCCAACAATTGCAGCCCCAGTAGTTAAAGCGGAACCTATTGCAGAGGCCACTTCAGCCACTGCTACATCACAAGCAGGATTTGCAAGACAAGCAAGTATAGCTGCTGGAACAAATAGCCCTTGGGTGTTACGTCCACCTTTATTTAATCCCCAACACCAATTTTAATCCCGATGTCCTTCAGGGATTATGAAGACAACAACCCTTTTTTAAGGCAAGACAAATCCAGGTATTAAAAGGCTGGCA
>JBEKBU010000231.1:0-6836 GCA_050015235.1 Methylomonas sp.
CTATAACTTGCGGCTGTTATTTTCGATGAAGGGTACGGGCGAATATCTTAGCGATGTCAAAGTGCGTATTGAAGATGCAAAAGGCGCGGTCTATCTGGAAACCGTATCCGACGGCCCGATGCTATTTGTGAAGCTGAAACCCGGCCGTTACAACGTTACAGCCGATCAAAACGGCTATGAGATGAATAAAAAAGCCTCGATCGCGGCTAACAAAGCAACTTCATTGTCCTTCGCTTGGCCCAAAGAATAAGCATTTTCACACCAAATCATGGGAGATAGCCATGCAAAGAACCCGACGCATCCATTTAATCAATCCAAGGGCCGATACGTTTGCAACCCGGCCATTATTCTTCGGCAAGGCTTTGTATTCGCCGGTTGCCGGGCTGCTCGCCGTGGCGGCGCAGATTCCGGAGGATGAGTATGAAATCATACTCACCGACGAAAACATAGAGCCCATCGATTTCGACCTGAAAGTCGATATGGTCGGCATATCGGCCATGACTTCTTACGTGCAGCGCGGTTATGAGATCGCCGATGCTTTCCGGGCGCGCGGCGTTCCGGTCATAATGGGCGGCGTGCATGTCAGTTATTTGCCGCGGGAGGCGTTAAAACACGCCGATGCGGTAGTGGTCGGAGAATCCGAACTGATCATGGCTAAAGTGCTTGACGACTTGAAGCATGGCCGCTTAAAAGGCGTCTATAAAGCCGAAAACCTGCATTCCATGATTGGCATGCCTTTACCTAGGCAAGGTTTGTTGAAGAGTAACCGTTACATTAATAAAGGTTTTGTGCAAACCTCGCGCGGTTGCCATCACGGTTGCACCTTTTGCGCCGAACCCACCATGTACGGTTTGCGGTTCCGCTACCGGCCCATTGAAGATATTATCGCCGAGATCGAACACATCGAAGAGCGCACCATCCTGCTGAACGACGCGGATTTTTTCGGGACGCCGAAACGCGCCATGGAGGTCATGCAAGCCCTTAAGGGGCGCGGCCTGAAATGGCAGGCGGCGGTTAACAGCCGCGACGCGCACGATGAGCGCTTGCTGGAATTGGCGGCGGAAAGCGGCTGCTTCATGCTGTCCATAGGCTTCGAGTCCGTCTCCAAACAAACGTTGCGCAATGTCCACAAATGCCAGAACGATCCCGATACCTACGGCGGTCTGGTCGAAAAACTACACCGCTACGGCATCATGGTGCTCGGTTTGTTTATGTTCGGCTTTGAAGGCGACGAACCCTCCGTGTTCGAAGAAACCTTAAGGTTCAATATCGAGGCTAAATTCGATATGTGCGGTTATTCCTTATTAACGCCATATCCCGGTACCATTAATTGGTTCGAGATGATGCAGCGCAAGCAGATAGTCTCCTTCGATTGGGATAAATACGATCAATCGCACATTGTTTTCAAACCGGGCGGTTTAACGGCGGAGCAGTTTTACCGCGGTTATTTGGATACTTACGACGGATTTTATTCGGCGGCTTCGATGTTGCGCCGCTTTCCCTGGGATGGCTCCCGCAACCCGGCAAACTGGGCTATTTATAACGCTTTTTTCCGTAAAGGCGGCGTGGTGACGCGTGACCGCGATCAACTGATCGCCATGCCGACTCCCGAACCCGAATTTGCCGCCGTGCCGCCATTGATACCGCAGAAAGCGGCCTGGCGGGAATTGGTGATGGCGGGAACCGAAGCGCAGTAGAAATAACAATCCGTTATGTTCCCCCGCTTTTGGGCGCCGCCCAAAACTGGTATGTGCGATAACGAACAGAATATAGTTATTGTTGCGGTTATGCTTTATCCCGATGCCTAAGAAGGCGTGTGGCGGATTGCCGCATAACTTCGACCGTGCTCCAAAAGTAAATCTGGCCCCATGGTCACTCGCCGCATTCGTAGCAGCAATCCGATGGGGCGTTTTTTTTGATTCCCCGCCGCCGGCAGTCCTATTGTGCAGTTATCCGGACAGCCTAAAAATCAAATCAGAGAACGACAAATCATGCTAACAGAGACCTCTTCACTTTCCGGACGGGATTCTGCGTCTACCGGCTCGCAAAATTCCCGGAGCGTCTTGGACGCCGCGCTTGAATTAGCCGGATCGCAGCTGCTCGGCCTGCAAAACCGCCAGGGTTATTGGGTTTTTGAACTGGAAGCCGATTGCACAATTTCCGCCGAATACATCATGATGATGCATTTCATGGACGAAATCGACGCCTCGCTGCAGGCAAAAATCGCCGCTTATCTGAGAAAACAGCAACAGCCGGACGGCAGTTACGCCCTTTATACGGGCGGCGAAGGCGATCTTAGCTGCACCGTTAAGGCTTATTACGCCTTGAAAATGGCCGGAGACGACATGGACGACGCGCATCTCGTCAAGGCGCGGCGGTGGATACTGGCCTCGGGCGGCGCGGCGCAAGCCAATGTGTTTACCCGGATAATGCTGGCCATGTTCGAGCAATTGCCGTGGCGGGCGGCGCCTTTCATGCCGGTGGAAATCATGCTGCTGCCCGGCTGGTTCCCGTTTCACCTGGACAAAATATCCTATTGGTCGCGGACCGTGACGGTTCCCTTGCTGATACTTTGTACTTACCGCGTTAAAGCCCGTAATCCGGCTCGAACCGGCGTCCAAGAATTGTTCGTTACGCCGCCGGATCAGGAAAAAAACTATTTTTCTCATGTCAAAACGCCGTTGGGCAAAGCAATTTTGTTGCTCGATCGGGCCGGACGGCGGTTGGAGCCGTTGATTCCGGGATTCGTCCGCCGCAAGGCTACCGCCAGAGCGCGCGATTGGTTTATGGCGAGATTGAATGGCGGCGATGGTCTGGGAGCGATTTTTACCGCCATGGTCAACGCCTATGAAGCCATGGATTATTTGGGTATTCCGGCGGATAACGCACAACGGCTTACCGCCAGAGCGGCCATAGATCGTTTGTTGGTCGTTAAGGACGGCCAGGCTTACTGTCAGCCCTGCGTTTCGCCGGTGTGGGATACCGGTCTGATAACGCTGGCCTTGCAGGAAATCGATCCGCGTAAAGCGGATCCCGCGCTCCAAACGGCGCTTAAATCGGCTTTGCGCTGGTTAGCGGCTAAGCAATTACATGACGAACCAGGCGACTGGCGGGTTCAACGCCCCAAGCTGGCCGGCGGCGGCTGGGCTTTTCAATTCGGCAACAGCTATTACCCGGATCTGGACGATAGCGCGGTCGTGGCGCAAGCCATGCTACAGTCCGGCGATGCGGAGTTTGCCGCGAATATTGACAGCGCCGGCGCCTGGATCGCCGGCATGCAATCCAAAAATGGCGGATACGGCGCTTTTGACGCCGACAATACCCATTATTATCTCAACCAAATTCCGTTCGCCGACCATGGCGCGCTGCTCGATCCGCCGACCGCCGACGTCAGTGGCCGTTGCCTGATGTTTCTGGCTAATCGTGTGAGCCGGCGGCCGGAATACCGGCCTAACATAGACCGCTGCATCGCCTATTTGCGGCGACAGCAGGAAGCGGACGGTTGCTGGTACGGCCGTTGGGGCGCCAATTACATCTACGGAACTTGGTCGGTGCTGACGGGTTTTGCAAGCGCCGGTATGGCGGTTGACGATCCCTGCGTCCGTAAAGCGATCGTCTGGCTGAAGTCCAAACAACGGCGCGATGGAAGCTGGGGCGAGGGCAATGACAGTTATCATGATCCGCATAGGCGCGGCGAGTTCGAAACCGGCACTCCGTTCCATACCTCGCTGGCGTTGCTGGCGTTGCTGGCGGTAGGCGAAGCCGGCTGCCCCGAAGTCAATAACGGGGTGGATTATTTGCTGAAAAATCAGTTGGCCGATGGCTTCTGGAAAAATGAATACTTTAATGCGCCCGGTTTCCCGAAGTTTTTTTATCTGAAATATCACGGTTACCACAAAATTTTCCCGCTTTGGGCGTTGGCCGCCTACCGTAACCGGCGGCTTCTTTCCTTATAACGCATCTATGTTCGCTGGCGCACTGTCTTAGCTGGCGGAAAGGCGTCTAATTAAACGGTATTCCACGTTTAACTTATTGGATAAAACCTCATGAAATTATTGTACCGATCAGTATCGATCCCATGGCTACAAGCTATTACCATTAGTTTGTCAGCCGCCCTTTTACTAACGGCTTGCGCCGGCGCCCCGCCTACCGCTCAGGTCGCGGTCGCCAAGGCCGCGGTTAAAAATGCCGACGCCGCCGGCGCCAATGAATTTGCGCCGTTACCGTTTAGAACCGCCGAAGTGAAGATGGAAGGCGCCGAGCAGGCGATGGCGGCTCAAGATTATCCGCTGGCGCGGCAATTAGCCGAAGAGGCGGAAGTCGATGCGCAACTATCCGCCGTCACGGCGCGTACGGTCAAGGCCCGGAAATCCGTCAGCCAATTGCAGCAGGATAATTCTGTCCTGCGCCAAGAAATCGACCGTAAAACGCAATAATTAATGGAGTTCATCATGAAAACTACTCACTATCTAGCTATGACGCTGATCGCGGTTGCGGTTGCCGCCGGTTGCGCCACACCAAATAATCCCGCGCTTACCGAAGCGCACGATAACTATATCAACGCCCGGAATAGCCCGGAGGTCGGCAATCAAGCGCCGTTGGAATTGAAAGACGCGGGCGATTCCTTGCAGAAGGCCGAGGCGGCTTTTAAAGACGATGAAAATGAGCGCACCGTCAATCATCTAGCTTATATAGCCAATCAGGAAGTTATGATCGCCCGGCAAACCGCCGAGCGGAAAACGGCCGAAACGGCAATAAGCAACGCACAAGCCAAACGCGACCAGGTTCGCCTGGAGGCGAGAACCGCCGAAGCCGATTCGGCCGAACGGCAGGTGGCGGGCGACAAGTCCGTCATTGAGCAACAGGAAATACTGATTAACGAATTAAACGCCAAGAAAACCGAGCGCGGCTTGATGATCACCCTAGGCGATGTCTTATTCGGAACCAACAAAGCGCAGTTGCAGCCGGGCGGTGTCCGCAACGTGGACAAATTAGGCGATTTTCTCAATCAATATCCGGATTATAAGGTGTTGGTTGAAGGCTATACCGATAGCACCGGCGGCCACAACTACAATCAGGATCTCTCGGAACGCCGCGCTTATTCCGTGCGCACGGCTTTAGTCGACATGGGAATTAACATGGATCGCGTCCTGACCCGCGGTTATGCGGAGGAATATCCGGTCGCCAGCAATAGCACGGCCTCGAATCGGCAATTGAATCGGCGGGTTGAAATCGTGCTTTCCGATAATACCGGCAAGATATCGCAACGCTAGGGACGGGGCGCGTTAAATGATGAACCCTGGTTTTATAACGGGCGAATGGCGAATCCGGCCGCATGGCCAACGGGTTCCGGCATTGCCGCAAACGCTGTAAAACTGAATAAACCCAGCAAATTGTATTAATCAATAACGGAGAACATCCTATGAAAACCAAAGAACAATATATCGAAAGCCTGTCTGCCGAACTGAAAGAGTGGAGCGCTGAAATTGACGCCTTAAACGCCAAGGCCGAAACGGCCGCGGCCGACGTGAAGAGCAAATGCAATGCTGAGGTTGAGTCGTTAAGGGCCAAAGAACTCGCCGCCGCCGAGAAAATCAAGGAATTACAGGCGGCTAGCGGCGATGCTTGGGATTCGGTTAAAGAAACCGCCGAACATGTCTGGCATGACCTGAGAACAGGCATGGCGAATGTGGGATCGCATTTCAAGTAAGCTAAAAAAGCGGGCTTATATCAAGTAGGCGCACGGGACGCCGCCGATAGCGGCGTTTCCTGGTTTTGTTTAATGTATGATAGCGTACAGACCGGATGCTTTTTAAACGTTATGCTGAAGTCCGGCCTGAGAGGGGGTTGTTATGAATCTTATGAATCTGGCTGTAGAGCCGGTTTTAGCAATAGTGGTTGGCATATTAATTTTGCTGGTTCCAAGGTTTTTGAATTATTTCGTGGCCGTGTATCTGATCGTCACCGGCGTGTTAGGCATTATGCATCATGGCGTTATCTGAAGCGGCGCTTTCCGCTTCCGGCCGCGGGGCCGCGCCTGGAGTTATGAGTCGGGCGGTCAGTATTGGAATTTGGAGATGAAAGAATGGCGCAGCAGCGGCAGCGAAGAAAAAGGGTCAGAGTCAACCATCCGGGCGGCGAGGAAACGCCGATACGTTTTGAGTTGTTCAGCACGGAACGGCTGGAACAGCATGCCCATAGTTTGGCGAAAGCCCAAAAAGTAAGCCTTCTTAACACCGGGCGGCATTTGATGCCAAGGGTGCGGGAGAACGCCCATCTCTTATTCGAAGCTTATAAGTCCGTCAACGCCAGGGTCCGTGAGCAACAGGCCATTACGCCGGCCGCCGAATGGCTGCTGGATAATTTTCATATCATCGAAGAACAGATCGGCAATATTCATGCCGACCTACCCGAAAGTTATTACCAAGAGTTGCCCAAGCTGTCCGAAGGCTTTCTCGCCGGATACCCTCGCGTTTATGGGATCGTATGGGCCTTGGTGGCGCATACCGATAGCCGTTTCACCGAGGAGTTGCTGACGTTGTTCGTCAAGGCTTATCAGAAAACAACGCCGCTTAAACTCGGCGAGTTATGGGCGATACCGATAACCCTACGGGTAATGTTGGTCGAAAATCTGCGCCGCTTGGCGGTCAGCATCATGCGTTCGCAATCGGGCCGGCAGTTGGCTGACGAATTTGTTGACGAGTTGGAGCAAATCGCCGCCGGAAGCGATAAGCCGGAACCGGTGACGGCGAAAGTGATTTTACCGGCCGCCGCGCTCCGGCAGGCCTACGCCGTGCAAATTCTGTTGCGCTCGCACAACCTGCATCCATCCGTCA
>JBEKBU010000232.1:0-6805 GCA_050015235.1 Methylomonas sp.
GCATTTACAGGACGCGACGCCGCTGACGCTGGGCCAGGAGTTTTCCGGTTACGCCCGGCAAGTGGAGCTGGCCGTGGAGCGGATAGCCGCCAGCCTGCCGCGTTTATATGCGCTGGCGCAAGGCGGGACGGCGGTCGGCACCGGCCTGAACTGCAAGCCCGGTTTCGCGGACATGTTCGCCGCATCCGTCGCGGCCTATACCGGACTGCCGTTTTATTCCGCCGCCAATAAATTCGAGGCGATGGCGGCGCACGACGCGCTGGTGGAAATCTCCGGCGTGCTAAACTGCGCGGCCGCCGGTTTGCATAAAATCGCCAACGACATCCGGCTGCTGAGTTCCGGGCCGCGCTGCGGGCTGGGCGAATTGCGGTTGCCGGAAAACGAACCCGGCTCGTCGATTATGCCTGGCAAGGTCAACCCCACCCAATGCGAAGCCTTGACCATGGTTTGCGCGCAGGTGATGGGTAACCACACCACCGTGACTTTCGCCGGCGCGCAGGGTCATCTGGAGCTTAACGCCTTTAAACCGGTGATTATTTTTAACGTGCTGCAATCGATACGGCTGCTCGGCGAGGCGGCGGCCAGTTTCACCGGGCATTGTATAGTCGGCATCACGCCGAATAGCGGCCGCATCGCCGAATTGATGGCGCAATCGCTGATGCTGGTCACCGCGCTGGTTCCGCATATCGGCTACGACCAGGCCGCCCGCATCGCCAAGCAGGCGCTGCAAAACGGCACGACGCTGCGCGAGGAAGCGCTGGCCAGCGGCTTGATCGGCGCGGAAAGCTATGACGCGCTTGTCAGGCCGGAACTGATGCTTAAGCCGAAATAGGGGTAAAACCGCCATGGCTACCAACGACGAAAAACCAGCGGACGACAATCCCGAGCCTGAGCAACTGGTGGTGTATTACGATGGCGCCTGCCCGAAATGCAGGCGGGATAGAAAGAATTATGAAAAGCTATCCGGCCCGGCCGGCGAGCAAATCCGGTGGTTCGATATTACCGGCCGGGAGCAGCAGTTGCGCGATTTGGGCATCGATCCTAACAAGGCGTTAAGCGAGCTGCACGTCCGCGCCAGCGACGGCCGGGTCGTTTCGGAGCTGGACGCCTATATCCTGTTAATGAAACAAGCGCCTTTATTAAAACCCGTCGCCTGGCTGATCGGCCTGCCGTTGATCCGGCCGCTATTGGCGAAACTTTATCACCGGCAAGTCGACCGCCGATTACGGAAAAGAGGCTTGCTTTGACTTATGTGATTCATTAAGCCCGGCCGCGCTATCCGTTACGGAAATAGGGAAAGCCACTCTGCCGGAGGGCCTAGGTATCCACACAACTTAATGTAAAATAGATACCTAAAAATAGGATGTGCTGAACGCAGTGAAGCGCATCAATCGCGATCGATGCGCCTCCTTCGTCGGCGCCTATAAATGTCAGCTTTCTGCTGGGGATATTCACCCAATGCCGTTATTCCGCGGGCGTTGCATGGTGTTGAGCATGGCCGGGTATTTCCGTGCTGGTGGGATCGCTGGTTTGCGCGGCGAACCATTCATGCAGCGCCTCGACAAACTGCGGATATTCGCTGGCGTAATGGATTTGGCCGCCGTTTTCCAGGGCTCTATATTCGAATCTGATATCGTCCTCTTTAGCCGTTTTTAACACGACCAGACCGGGCATCTTCGGCCCGTGGATGCGTTCCGATACCGAAAAATCGCCTTTTCTGTATTGATCGGCCAGTTTTTGCAGATGCGACTGGATCAATTTGATTTGCGCCGTGTTGCCGGGCGTTTTAACGACGACGTGTTCAACGCCGCCGTGGACGGTTTTAGTAAAAGTTTGCGCGGTTTGCTCCAGCGAGTAAGGCGTTTCTTTTTGCATGCGCCGCAGCAGTTCGCTGTTTTGCGCGGGCGGCGGATTTTCGAGCGCTTGAGCGGTACCGTAAAAAACCAATAGACTGAAAAGTATTAAATAGATATTTTTCATTTCCGTACTCCTTGCTGCATTAAATTAGAAACAGGCCAAAGCGGATTAATTGCCCGCGAAACTTCAAATGCAATAGACAATGGATAGTGCGATTCAATTCAATTTTACTGACGAAATCTTTATTACGCCAGACTATCGCTTATGCCGGACTACTTGCACCCTCCAGTGGGCGGCGTCTCATGCTATTCTGACCGAGCCTTTTTGCTTGGCTGGTCGTTCTTCTTCGAACATTATATCCCGCTTTTACAACATCTCACAATTAACGACTAAGTCCGATCAATATTTTCGTGAAAACGGCAAAAGTGTACAGAAAGCTTTAATAAAAAGAGATAAAAACCAATTTGACTCAATGTAAATAACTTAATCCGGCCTTCTTGCTGTTCAAAGGTTCTATAAGGTATCGTATGAACATCACTGAGTAATGCTACATATTCATCTTCCAACGCATTACCTTTAGGCAGATAAAAGAGGCTTGTAATATGTTGTGCTTTAATAGCAGTAATTTTGTCGGTTATTCTCTTTGGATCAGAAATTTTTGTTTTTAAAAGCTGCTCATATTGATTAAGTCGTATAATTGGGGCAAATGTTATTTTTGTAGGCAATTCTCGTTTATTATTCGGATCAAGATCGCAGCTATTAGAAATAAGTATACCTTTAATTAATTTTCTTTGACCGCTTTGAAAGTCAATTACCGGAAGGCTTAGCCAACCATCTCCTTGAAGAATGTCTTGCTGATAAAGATTTGTATAATAATTAGTCTTATTTGAGAAATTATTTAATTCCTTGACGAGATTCTCTTTTGCTTCTTGTGTAAGATAATATGGAATCTGATCTTTAATTGATTCAGTGGTAATCTGCATGGATAATTACTAGCTCTCGTACAATTCCCACAAATTATCATTAAGCACAGCCTCAAAATCTGAACCGAGAGATTCTTGTTTTGAAAGTAGATTAGCATAAAAGTGACCAATGACCTTTTCAAAACTTTCAGGAATTGAAACATATTCACCAGTCATAGCATTAGTTATACGAGTATATGTTGCCGAATTCGAAATTGAATAATATGCCGGATTAAATAATGGTCTATATTTATCAACATCTATGCCTTTATTTTCGAGCGGCTGGGAACATAGTTGGGCAACAACTCCAACCACAATCGCAACATTAGTAAAAGTACTTTGCTCTTGGTTATATAGAATATTACTCATAAACTGGCCCCAATAATTTAATTGTATCAGCTGTCAGGCAATCAAAAAATATTTCTTTATTAATATCATGAATTGCCGACAATTTCTCTTCCAAATCAACTAAAAATTCTTCAATAGACGAAAATTTTTGATTTGAAATCGTATCTATATCTATTATAAGTCCTTCACGGTATTCGCCAGTTTGAATTATTGCTTTAGCTGATGAAATTACATGAACAGCATTTATAAAGTTATTTTTTGTTATTTCTATCCTCAATTGAAAAGCTTCTTTTTCAAGTTTATGACCCGCTAAGGTTACGTCGGCGTTTATAAATAAAACTTGATCCTTAATATTAGCCGATGGAATTAAATCAATATATTTTAATGAGTATCTCTCAATAGAGCCGATGATTTGCGAATCCTTTATTATCTTTAAAATCCTGACAATTGCAGGTCGAAAATTACTCCATCCAGGATATGGGTGCTTAATACCAATGGACAAACTTTGATCACCTATATTTATATAAAACTGATCCCAATCAAGTCTGCTCAGAGGCGAAAATTGTAAATTTGGATCTACATCTCTAACTTGTTTTGGCAACTGTGCGACAGGCAAACTTTCAAACTTTTTGTTACCTTCAAGTTTAGCAAACAATAAACCGGGTAAAATATTGCTAGCAGGAAATGCGCAGGTGAAACGCACTTCGAATACCGCATCAATCAATGGTTCAGCCTGAAGCTTGATTGGTAGTTTTTTTGTCATATGGATTCAATTTACACAGTTTCACAGTTTTTCACACTCAAGGAAAATGCCATCCGCTTCACGTCTTTAAGACGCTGGCGCCTTTATTAAATTATACAGAATCAATATTTTGATATGACCTAAATTTGAATTATGCAACTTATTCTACCAAAAAACAATGTCAAGTCCTTGGTAAATCAGCGGTCATCCACACTTTTCCGATTCGCTTGCCTATCGCTTTCCCGCGCGGCCAGCGGCGTACCGTTTTGCAACTGGCCGGCGGTCAGGCGATTGAGATGGTTGCCCAACAACCGCAGTACGTCCTGCGTGCGCCAGTCGGGATGGAGTTGCAGCAGCAGCGCCGCGACGCCGGCGACGTGCGGGGCGGCGAACGAGCTGCCGGTCATGAATTCGTAAGCTTGATGGGGAACGGTGGTGAGGATGTCTTGGCCGGGGGCTGTCATATCGGCGGCCGGGTTTTGGCCGTCCCGGCCGACGGCGATGACGCCGGGAATATTGGCTGGAAAGCCGCCGATTGTTACTTCGCCGGCTACGGCGGCGATGACGATGACGCCTTTGCTCAAGGCTTTTTCGATTAATTGCCGCAGCAGTTGGTCTTCCGGGCCGCCGAGGCTGAGATTGATGATGCGGCTGTCCATGCGTAGCGCCTGGTTCAGCGCCAGCGCCAGCGTCAGGCTGTTGCAGCGCGCCGCCAGCGCGCCGGGCGCGAGCGGCCAACAGGCGCGGAACGCCAGTATATCGGCTTCCGGGGCGATACCGGCGATGCCTATGCCGTTGCCGGGGCGCGCCGCGATTATGCCGGCCACGGCGGTGCCGTGCGCGTCGGCCAGATTATGATCGGCCGGCTCCGGCCCCAGGTTTTCCGCGTATTTGATTTGGCCTTGCAGATCCGGATGGCCGAGGTCGACGCCGGTGTCGACGATAGCGATGCTCACGCCCCGGCCGGTGCTGGTTTGGTGCAAGTCGCCGATGCCCAGCGACTGGTAGCCGGATTGGAGCTGTAAATAGGGGTCGCCGGCCGGCGAGGCCGCCGCGGCTTGACCGGCCAGCACTTGAAAACCGTGCATGCTTTGTACGGCCGCCACGTCCGGCTCCGCTTGTAATTCCCTTATCGCCTGTTGCAGCCGGCTTTGTTCGGCTATTTGATACACCACGCAACTGACGCCTAATTCGGTGATCGGCCATTGGCTGATCAGTTGTAATTGATGCCGTTCGGCCAGCTCGCCGGCTAGGCGCTCGCTCCAGCCGGAATTTCGGTAACGCGGATTGAGCGGGTAATTGTCCAGCGCGTAGCCGGCGACGCTACGCGCGATGCCGCGATCGGCAAAAGTGACCAATAAGCGGTTTTGTTCGGCGGCGGGATTGTCGGCCGCATCCGGGGCGGGATTATGCGCGCAGGCGGCCAAACCCGCCGCCAGAAAAAAAGCCGAAACCAGCCGCCCTAGTCTTTTCATGCGTTTAACGCTCCAACAGCGGTTCGGCTAACAACACTTCGGGCTGGCGGCGCAGAAATTCCAGCGCATCGGCCAGAGCCGCTTGTCCGCCGTCAGCGGCCAACGCCACCGTATAGGCGCCGACGCTATTGGGCGCGTCCACGCGTTTGGCGCGGACGCCGGCCAGTAACCGGTCGATCTGCGTTTCCGGCAAGGATTTGGCGAAAACCACGCGTAAATGGGGGCCGGCGGCTATGGCCGGGCTGCCGGCGGCCAGCGTGGCATAGCTTTTGCCGGCCGGCGCCACGCCGATTTTCAAGGCCAACGGAACTAACGCCAGCAGCAGCGATGCGGCGATAGCGTAGGATTTTAGGCGGCCGGCCGTTTTCCGGTCATGGCCTAACTTGGCTTTGCATGCGGCCAGCGAGGCTTCGGCGGCTACTTGCAGATCGCCGCCGCCGCGGACGGCGCCGGCCAATGCGCGCAAATCCTGGGCTTCGCGCCGGCACGGCAAACAATGCCGCAGATGCTCGGCGACTTGCCGGCGTTCGGGCTCGGTGAGGCTTTGATTCAGATACCAGGGCAGCAACAGCCGGACGGATTGATGTTGATCGGCTAAGGGCGTGGGGGTTCGGTTCATGGCTGTTTACTCGGGCGGGTTTCCGCGAAATCTTGCAGTTTTTTCCGGGCATGATACATGCGGGTTTTAACGGTGTTTTCAGGGCAATCGAGGATTTTGGCTATTTCCTGATAGGCCATATCATGGTAGAAGGTCAGTTCGATCACGGCCCGCTGCTCGGCCGGCAGGATGGCGAGCGCGCGGTTCAGCCAATCTTCGTTTTCGCGTTTTTGGGCGGGATTGCCGGACGAGTCGCCCAGGCTGTCGCAGAGTTCGGTTACATCGATATCCTGGCCGCGCCGCGCATGCTTGGCCAGCGCTTTAAGCGCTTTATGATAGGCGATGCCGAATATCCAGGTGGACAGTTTGCTTTGCCGATTGAACTCGCCGGGTTTAAGCCAGACCACCATCAGGGTTTCCTGGATCAGTTCCTCGACCAGTTCCGGTTGCCGCGTCATGCGCAGAATAAAGCGGAACAGGCGCGGATAATAGTTCTTGTACAATTGTTCGAACGCCGCTTGATCGCCTTGGGCTATGCGGCCCAGCCAGATATGCTCGTCCATGGCGGCGTTGGGTTGATCCGGCGGTTCCGTCCGGTTGGGGTTGACGATTAAGCGCAGCATGGTTCGAATGTAATTTCCGGCTGATGTATTTTGAATTATAGGTTTATTCCGGCGTTGGGCGGTAAGGTTCAAATGCAGGTAAAAAATATTTTAAAATCCAAAAGCCAAGGCTGTCGGCTTTCGGCGAGTGTTACCAACTAAAAACCCAGGGTTACCGAAACCAGAAAATTATTCTCCAAGGGGCGTAGATAGAAGTCTTT
>JBEKBU010000233.1:0-6710 GCA_050015235.1 Methylomonas sp.
CCTTCTGACTTTACCTACCGCGTCTCTAAACAAATCCCCGGCATCCGTCGTATTATCGGTTTTTTTTGTCACGTAAGCTGCTGGTTTCAGAGTTTTTTTGTTAGAATGGATGGATTTTAAAGCGTTTTACGGCAGTATGCACATTTTGATTAGCAACGACGATGGTTATTTGTCTCAGGGCATCAATACTCTGGCGGAAGCTTTACGCCCCCATGCGCGCGTATCGGTGGTTGCGCCCGATAAAAATCGCAGCGCCGCCAGTAATTCGCTAACCATCGAAATGCCGCTCCGCGCAACCGTGTGCGAAAATGGTTTTATAAGGGTTGACGGAACGCCGACCGATTGCGTGCATCTGGCCATAACCGGTTTATTGGAGCCCGTGCCGAATATGGTGTTCGCCGGAATTAACCACGGCGCCAATCTTGGCGATGACGTCATCTATTCCGGCACGGTGGCGGCGGCTACCGAAGGCCGCTTCCTGGGTTTGCCGGCCATCGCCATTTCCCTGGCCGCCCACAACGCTAAACATTTTGAAACGGCCGCCCACGTGGCGGTGGCGCTGTTTAAAAAAATCCTGCGCCAACCACTGCCGAAAGAGACGCTGTTAAATGTCAACGTTCCGGATGTACCGCTTACCGAATTAAAAGGCTATTTGTCAACCCGTCTCGGCCAGCGGCATAAGGCGGAAACCGTGATCCGCGCAAGCGATCCGCGCGGCAATACCATTTATTGGGTAGGGCCGCCCGGCGCCGAACAGGATGCGGGCCCGGGCACCGATTTCGACGCTATCAGAAACGGTTATGTTTCGGTTACGCCCTTGCAACTGGATTTGACCCGTTACGAGCATTTGAATGACTTGCGCGATTGGCTGGGCGCGGAGGCTTTATGATGAGCCAGCGCATACAAGGCATCGGCATGACGTCGCGCCGGACCCGGGAAAGGATGATTAACCGTCTCAGGGAGCAAGGCATAACCAACTCGCAAGTATTGGCGGTTATGGCCGAACTGCCTCGCCATATTTTTGTAGATGAGGCGCTGGAAAGCCGGGCTTATGAAGATACGGCCTTGCCTATCGGGCATAATCAAACCATTTCTCAGCCTTACATCGTCGCCAAAATGACCGAATTGTTGCTGGAAAACGGTCCGCTCGGCAAAGTTCTGGAAATCGGCGCCGGTTGCGGCTACCAGACCGCGGTTCTGGCTAGACTGGTTCCGCAGGTTTATACCGTGGAGCGTATTGCCCCATTGCTGAAAAAAGCGCGGGACACGCTCTGGGAGCTGAATTTGAAAACCGTCGGCTTTTTACATGGAGACGGCGGCCAGGGCTGGCATGCCCATGCCCCATACGACGGCATACTGGCCGCCGCCGCGCCCGAGGACATTCCCAAACCCTTATTGGATCAGCTGGCGATCGGCGGCGTCATGCTGATTCCGGTTGGCCGGGAAGGCAGGCAGGATCTGTACCGGGTGATACGTAAAGCCGACAGTTTTGAATATGAAATTATCGAGCCGGTGACTTTTGTTCCGTTTTTATCCGGGGTCAGCGGTTAGTCTCAACGAATTTTTAGATAGCGTCAGCTACCCGGCTGTTGTCGCCGAAGCGCCTAGCGGAGGGCGCTGTGAATACATCCCTGCAGCTTTCGCCCGGCGTCCGTCCGTGCCGGTCAAACCTCTGCTAGGCGCTTCGGCGACAACAGCCGACGTAGTCAGCTATCGGCGGTTTTTAAAAAGTCAATCCCTCGGTGAATAGTTACTATACAAACTATAAGATAAAATTCCAACAATGTATTTGGAAACTTATTTACTCCGCATAAGCTAAGTTATTCGGATACGAATTAATACTTCAAAAAAGACCAATAATATGCAACATTTACTAAAGTGGAAATTTGATTATTTCTTTTACAAAAATTTAACCAGAATATTATTTATAACATCAGTCATTTTTGTTTCATTCAATTCGCTACTTGTAATTTTCGGTGTAATCAAAGGCTATTCGTACTGGATCGATGAAATTTATTCCGTGTCCTGGGCAGGCTATACAGTAAATAAAATGTTTATGGAGATGATACTTCATGACGTGCATCCTCCATTATATCAACTGTTATTAAACGCATGGATTCATGTTTTTGGCGACAGTGAAATATCAACAAGATCTTTAAGCATGTTATTTGCTTTTTTAACAATTATCGTTATTTTTGTTAAAGGAAAAAAGGTACTTTCAGATAACGTTGTATATTTAGCCATTACAATTATCAGTACAAATTATTTTTTTGCGGTATATGCTCAAGAAACCAGGTCGTATGCAATGATGATGTTTTTGTCATCAAGCTTGACTTTGCAATATATAAACATAATAAACCAAGATTTTTCCATAAAAAACACTGTTTTGCTTTGTTTTACCGCCATTATTTTATCATTAACGCATTATTTTGGATTAATTTATTCCGGAATAATATTAATATTTTCCCTAGTGCAATCGAGAGGCAATTTAACAAGATCTTTTATTATAATATCATCGGGCATTTCATTATTAATATGGCCTATTTTTCATTTTGTTTACGGAACTTTATTTTCTAAAGCTGGAGGCAGTTTTTGGATAACTTCAAATGGGCCGCAATCAACAATATGGTATTTTTTTGATGCTGTTCTGCCAATATTGAACAGGATGCTATTAAAGATTGAGAATCATGAAGCTGTTGAAATAGTTTTGGCGGTGATTATCGTAACTTTTATTTTAATTGTTAATATAAAATTGCTTTTTGATAAATCAAAATATGGGCAGCAGTATAAGGGCAGCCAAAATATTTCCTTTTCTCTAATATTGGTTTTAACGGCCTTTATAATATTGTTAATGATTGTTGATAAGTTTTCTCCGATCTCGACCGCCAGAAATTATATTGTTATTTTACCGATTACCGCCATTTTAGCGGCGACATTTTTATTAAAATACATTAAAACTCCAGTGCTGTTATTAGTTTTATGTTATGCGTATGCAACCGCAAACAGCATTTTAGCTTATCGTATGGTTAAAACTAAAATAGCGCCTGCTCAAAACAATATTGTCGCATCGGATATTTTTTTAAAACTTATACACGAATGCCCTTCTTGTTCGACTTACTTTGCAGTTGAGGATCTCACGCCAGAGCAGGATTTGCCATTTCGCTTTAATGAAGCTGTTTTCTATTTGTTAAAAGATGGAATATTGGCGGCAGATCTTCCTAAGGCTCTTAGATGTAATAAATTAAATGAATTAAAACCTCCATTCATTGTTTATATGCAATATTGTGGTACAAATAAAATGGAGGTGCTTAAAGAATTTACCCAAAGAAAGGGTAATGAGATCTTAAAACCGATACAGGGGTATCCTGAATCTGTTTTAGTTTTATATTCCAAATTGTATTAAAACACATTCACCAGCCCCGGTATCCCGATGCGCTGAATATGTACGGCGTTATCGCCATCCTGATACGCCAATAGCCTGCCTTCCTGACGCCAAAGCCGGAAAGCAAGCGAGTAGGACAATACCCTTATAGGATAATCGCGCGGCAATTGTTGCAAATAGGGCTGCATGCTGATGAAATCATCCGCTCCATATTGCTGCATGATAAACTTTAAGCCGCCGTTTTGCGGGCCTATATTATAAGCCAGCAAGCCCAGAAATAAATCGCCGTTCATCTGCCGCAAATAATATTTCAGCATCGTGGCGGCTACGAAAGCATTATGCCGCTGATCCTGCAATTGTAAGTTCTCCACATCCAGTTCCCGGCGTGCTTGCTCCAGCAAAAATTTAGGCGCCGCGGTAATCTGGAACAAGCCTTTGCCGCCGTCATGGCTATCGCGCGGCAGAAACGAAGATTCGGCGGCGGCTACCCCCATTAGAATGTCCAGATCCAGATCGAAACTGGCGGCGGCGGCGGTAATATCGGCTTGGTAAGCGGCCGAGCGTTCTATCATTTTCTGTAAATCGGCCTGATTGTAACGCCTGTACGCCGCAAACACCTGATGCGCCAGCGTGTTGCGCGCCGCTTGCGCCTTACCGCCGATCAACGCCCGGAAATGGGTAAATACCGGCCGGTAGCCGGCGTT
Organism: Methylomonas sp.; assembly: GCA_050015235.1. GTDB lineage: Bacteria > Pseudomonadota > Gammaproteobacteria > Methylococcales > Methylomonadaceae > Methylomonas. Next base: position 4,087 of record JBEKBU010000233.1, read on the forward strand.
GGCTATATACCAGACCGTTCCGCAAGCTAAACTCAGCGCAAAAACCGCCGGAGCCGGCAGCGCCCAGAGCGACAGCCGCCGGCGTAATTTACCCCACAGCAACAGGCAGCAAGCCGCGAAAATGATCCAGACCACCACGCCGAGGCTAAAAGGCAGCAGATTGGCTAGAAAATCCGTACCGGTAAAATAACTCGCCCCAATACCCAGCGCCAGCATGCTCGTCAGCGTCGCCGTGGTTAACAAACTAAAACCTTCCAGCGCCAGCCATGGCATGCCGGATTTAAACTCCGCAAACCCTAGCCGCCACCGCCGTGTTTGAGATTTCGCGCGGCGTTTGCCGGTTGGCGGAGCCGAGCGATTCGCCGGTTTTGCTGCGGGTTTGGGGGAAGGCTTAACTTTATTCATGTTTTTAATTATACCAAAAGCATGTAAGTGGCGGCGATTACAGGTTTTTGGCTGCAGCAACAAGGTGGCCGCGGCGTATTCTTTATATAGGCATTCTTAGGATAAGTTTGGAAATAGCAAATATGAAAAATTGGCGTAACTATTCAGCGAATTTCAAGATAGCGTCAGCTACCCGGCGTCAAAAGCCAAGATGGTCAGCAATCGGCAAGTTTTCGAACAATATTCAAGGAACTGCGGGCGTAGTCAGATTATTATTGACGCCAGTATTGCCAAAGCCCGCCTTGACGTCGATTCCCCCCGCGGGCTCTGGTTTGGCGAGATTGGTAAATTGTAAAGAATCGAAAGGCTGGATCTGCTCTTCGGCGGGCAATTGCTTGCGGTCCCAGCCGCCGCCCAGGGAGCGGATCAGGGCAACCGAGGCTTTCTGTAATTCGTTCTTGATCGCCACGGCGTCGATGCGCGCCGTTAGCGTGTTGACTTGCGCGTAAATGAGATCGAGGCTGGAATTCAGGCCGCCCTTATACAGCTCCATGGACAAATATTGCGTTTTGACCGCGGCGTCGACCGCGGCGTCCTGGCGTTCGACCTGGGTAGTTATCAGCTTGGTCCGGCTCAAACTATTTTCGACTTCACGAAAGGCATTAAGCACCGTGGAACGGTATTTGTCTTCCGTTTCCCGGTAGGCGGACCAGGATTGTTGCAATTGAGCGCGGCGATAACCGCCATCGAAAATCGGTACTGAAACCGTGGAGCCATATGACCACAAACTATTGGCGAGTTGCGCCAGATTGAAACCCTGATCCGCAAAACCGCCGCCGGCATGAAATACTACATTGGGATAAAAGGCGGCGCGGGCGATGCCGATTTCGCGGTTGGCTTGCGCCATCTCACGCTCCATGGAGGCGATGTCCGGGCGGCGCTCAAGCAAGCTAGCCGGAATTTTTTGTGGAACCTGAAATTTCGCAATTTGCAATTCATCGACCGGGGCGATCTCGAAACTGGACGGCGACATATTGACAAGGATGGCGATGGCGTGTTCCGTTATTTGCCGGTTGGTTTGAATTTCGATTTGTTTAGCTTCCGTACTGTGCAGCAGATATTCGGCGCGGGCGACATCCAGATCCGAAGCGATTTTACCGATGAACTGGTCATTAATGATATTCAGCGATTTTTGGTAATATTCGATGGATTGCCGATAGATTGCATTCTGCGCATCGTAGCCGCGCAAGGTGAAATAATCCTCGGCAATTTCCGCCTGCAGGCTGAGGCGCGCCAGGGCGAAATCGGCGGCGCGTTGTTCGGCGCGATAGATCTGAACGCGGGTCTCATTCCGGATCGCCGACCAGAAATCGGGCTCCCAGGAGGCGATGCCGCCATAATGTACGTTTGTGCCGTAGATCTGATCGTCGGGCGCCCGAAACAGACTATTGACGGAATCCTTATTGCCAGAGGCGCCGAATTCGAAGCCGAGTTGCGGGACGAGGCGCGAGCGGGCCTTCATCATCATGTCGCGAACCTGGATGAAGCGCTCAGCGGCGGCCTGCAAATCGGGATTGGCCGCCAAGGCCTGTTCTTCTAGCTTGTTCAGATTAGGATCGTTAAAAAGCGTCCACCAATCCTGACGTAATTCGCCATCCGACGGCTGCGCCTCAACAAATGGGCTGGAGCCGCGCCATGAGTCTGGAACTACAAATGCGGCCGGTTTATAGCCGGGGGCCAGATCAACGGCCGGCAGTGAAAACATGTTGCAGGCCGGCAAATAGAGCGTCATGAGTAAACAGCCGCTACGACGCGCGCGGGCGCGTATCATGGGCGACATACCCGGCCGTGTCGGTAATAGCTTGCCCATCGTTCGGAGTGGGGCTGTGATGAAAGATTGCGCCATGGGTTACATAATATCCTTACGATCCGAGACGTCATAACCCTTTGCCGGTTCGACGATACGTACCTGATCGCCCTCAAGTAAAGCGGCGCTGGGGTTGTCGATTATGCGGTCGGCGTCGGTGACGCCCTCCGTCACCTCTACCTTGGCGTCCAAGATTTTGCCCACGGTAATTTTCTTTAGGTGAACGCGGTTGTCATCCGTCACTGTCGCTACTTCCGTGCCGTTCTCCTCAAACACCATGGCGCTGGAAGGTATCGTCAAAACATGCGTATCGAGCGGTACCGTGAGATGAACCGTGGCGTATGAGCCAGGCCAAAGAGTTTTGTCCGGATTA
>JBEKBU010000234.1:0-6688 GCA_050015235.1 Methylomonas sp.
CCACCCATTGTAATCCATGGCGGCGCGCATAATCTTCTATCGTTTGTTTAGCAACGTTTAGCAAGGGGCGCAGCAGCAAGCCGGCGCCAAACGGCATGGAAACAGGCATGGCCGCCAAACCATCGACGCCGCAGCCTCTAAACAATTGCAGCAAAACCGTTTCCAGCTGATCTTCCCGATGCTGCGCCGCCAAAACCACATCATCAGTTTGTACGAGTTTCTGCAATGCCGCATAACGGGCGTTCCGCGCCGCGGCTTCGGGGCTTTCGCCCGCCGCCGGCGCGGCGTCGGTTTTCAGCGCCTTAAAATCGACGCCCAGTTGCCGGCTTTGCTCCAGACAATGCCGCTCCCAATCATCCGCGGCCGCTTGCAAACCGTGATGCACATAAACCGCCGTGATTTTATCCTTGATGTGCTGCTGCGTCGCATACAAATGCAAAAGCACATGCGAATCCATACCGCCGCTGTAGGCGATATAGATTTTCCGGTTAGCGGCGGGTAACGCTTGAGCGATTGCTTGATAAGATAATCCAGTCATGCATTTTAGCTCGGGCGGCGTCAGCGGCTAAATAACCGTAAGGCCGGCTCGACCCGGACGGCTTATTCAAGATAGGAGCCGAAGCGCATGATCCGGTAATAACGCTTTTCCAGCAATCGCCCCATATTTTTAGATTCCTCGGCTAATTCATCCAGATGCCTTAGCAAGGCTTCGCGTAGATTCAGCGCTACTTTTTGATAGTTCCGATGGCCGCCGCCGATAGGTTCGCGTACCACTTCATCCAGAAAACCTTGCTCGCGCACCCGGTCGGAAGTAATGCCCATCGCCTCAGCCGCCAATTGCGCTTTTTCGGCGCTCTTCCAGAGTATGGAGGCGCAACCTTCAGGCGAGATAACCGCATAAGTGCTATATTCCAGCATTAACAACCGGTCGCCTACCCCAATCGCCAGCGCGCCGCCGGAACCGCCCTCACCGATCACGGTTCAAATAATCGGCGTTCTAAGTTTCGCCATTTCGAACAAATTCCTGGCGATAGCTTCGCTTTGACCGCGTTCTTCGGCGCCTATCCCCGGATAAGCGCCGGGGGTGTCGATCAGGCAAATGACAGGCATCCGGAAACGCTCGGCCAATTTCATAACCCGCAACGCTTTACGGTAACCTTCCGGACGCGGCATGCCGAAATTGCGATAGATTTTTTCCTTGGTGTCGCGGCCTTTCTGATGGCCGATGACAACCACCGGTTTGCCCTCCAATCGGGCTAAACCGCAGACTATCGCCGGGTCGTCGGCATAGAGCCGGTCGCCATGCAGCTCATAAAAGTCATTAAAAATCAAAGAAATATAATCTAATGTATACGGACGCCCAGGATGTCTGGACAGTTGCGAAATTTGCCAATCGGACAAATCACTGAATATGCTTTCCGTCAGGCTTTCGCATTTTTGTTCAAGTAGTTTCAGCGTTTCAGAAATATCGAAATGATTGCCCAGTTCGACCTTACGCAGTTCTTCAATTTTGGCTTGTAGTTCGGCGATAGGCTGTTCAAAATCTAAAAACTTTAAATCCATGGGTATCCGTTGAGCATATGAAAAAATTTGTTAATTTTAAATAAAAAAAACGTTATTGCCTATTAATTTCGCTACCTTCGCAGCTTGGAAGCGAGATAAGAGATGCGTCACGCGAATTTTAAATTAGCGTCAGCTTAAATTAACAGATTTACCTCCTAACGTGCTAATTATCCGTAAATTTTAAGCGTTTGCACTGAAAAAACTTACCGTACATTGGCTGTAGAGCACAAAATAATATAGAATCCGTGATTCCGGACTAACAGCCGCCCTATTCAATAAGACTTATAACTTCTAACAGTTATATCCATGCAATCCCCCATTAAAATATTCATCAGTTACAGCCATCAGGATAAAAAATATCTGGAAAAAGATTCATTGCTGGGTTTTCTTAAAGGTCTGGAGCAGGAAATATCGAATTCTGGACGGATAGGCAAATAAAACCGGGCGAAGCTTGGGATCAGGCGATTAAAGCGCAAATTCAATGCTGCGATATCGCCCTGGTTTTAGTCAGCCAGGCATTTCTCGATTCCGATTATTGCCAAAACGTGGAAATCAAAAATTTACCGGCTGGCGCTAAACATTTATTTCCGGTCATTTTATCGCCCTGCGGCTGGGAGCGCCATGCTTGGCTGGCGAGCCGCCAGTTTTTACCCCGCGACGGCAAAACTGACGACGTCTTTAATAAAGCCGCGCAACCGGTGGTCGGCGTCTGCTGGCGCGAGGCGCAAGCCTATTGCGCCTGGCTGAGCGCCCAAACCGGAGACAAATTAACCTTTCGCCTTCCCGGCGAAGCCGAATGGGAAGCGGCGGCGCGTGGACCGGCCGGGCGCCGTTACGCATATGGCGACGAATTCGACAGCCTTATGGCCAATACGCTTGAAAGCCATGTCCGGGCGACCACGCCGATAGGCGTGTTTGCCGGCGACAATGCGCAAGGTTTGCAGGATATGACCGGCAATGTCTGGGAATGGACCGCCAGTCTTTACCAGCCTTATTCCCATGACGCCCAAGACGGTAGAGAATATCTCGGAACCGTCGAGGGCTGCCGTGTGGTACACGGTGGTTCCCGGGGCAGCTTTCAAGACTTAGCGCGCGCATCTTTCCGCGGCATCTACACACCAGGCATCCGTTGCAACGATTTAGGTTTTCGGTTGTGTCGGGCTACTCCCATTTGAACACTGATCACTGTTTGCCGCGTAGCGGTAATCAATTTTTTTTATAGGCCATATCCAGCCTTTTTACCGGGATTTATGCCGGCCATTCCCGCCTCAATACAGGGTAGCCGACCAAATCCGCGCGCTCTAACCCAAGTGATTTTTAATCGGGCAATTCATCTCCCGCTATCGGCATAACATCCGGACTTATGGACAGCCATGCGTCAAGATCCGCCGGTTCGCCACGCGCCTGACGTTCGCGGAAATAGGTTTCGGTCTTGAGCGCCGAGATTTTTTCCGCAATTGCGGTGACAAAAAATTGGTTCATCGATACTTGCTCCTCCTCGGCCACTTTGCGGGCATAGGCATACAGCGATTCGGGAACGCGCAGCGCATAATTAGCCATTAGTTTTCTGCTCCTGTTTTAAGTGGCGCAAAAAAGCGCCGGGTGTTAGCACCCGAAGCCGGAAATGGCTTGCGGCGGTAAAATCCGCGACGTTCAAAGTCACCAGTGCATCGGCCCTGCCATTCAAAGCGGTTTCCAGCACCATTTCATCGGCGGGGTCACGCAATCGAGGCCGCCATAGGTAATGCAGATGCACCGGCTCTATGAATAAGCTTAAGGCGTCAAGAAAGGCATCGGCCATCGCCGAAGTCCGGCCACTAACCGCCAATTGTTCCGGCCGTTTTAACACATCTTCATATTCAAGCATTAACGGCACGGAAGCTAACGCCACAAAACTTCGGTTCCTGAGCGCTTGCAACAGCGCAAATGATGCCCCATTCATGCTACGTGAGGCGGCCACCAATAAATTAGTGTCGAGCACGACTCGATTCATTTTCATATTGTATATGATATGACCTTAGGTAGACGTTAGTCAACTAATTCCTTAGCTGACTAATTTGGCCACCCAAATCTTCACTCGCTAAAACGTAAGCTATTTCTAATCCCCATAAAAATCGATATTCCTAATGATTTTTTACGGATTTAGAACTATACTTCGCAAATAAAATAAGGTTTTTATAATATTTTGATTCATACATGCCTACAAAACCTAAAGGCGGAAACATTTATTTACGCCTGACGGCCGCCACATTGCTGCCGGTGGCCATTGCCGGATTACAAGCGCTGCTATGGCCCTATATCCCGCCTTTAACCTGGTTACTGTTCTATCCCGCGGTTTTTTTCAGCGCCTGGATCGGCGGATTGATCGGCGGCATCCTGGCTACCTGCTTAGCGATAGTTTTAGGCTTGCAGTTTTTTGTTCCCGTCGAGCAATCTCAAGATTTCAGATACATTTATTCGGCCGTGATTTTTGGCTGCATGGGTTTTTTATTCAGTCTGGTGCATGAGCGATTACATCGCGCCTCCTCGGAACTCCAACGCATCAATGCATTAAAACTGGACGCCAGCCAAGCGCGGTTAGGTTTGGCGCTCGAAACCGCCAATATAGGATTATGGGAATGGGATCTTAATGCCCGGCTACAAACATGGTCGGATAGCTTGTGGGAATTGTATGGGCTGACGCCGCATAGCCAACAACCTTGCCACGAAACCTGGCTGACGACCGTGAACGTTGACGACCGTACGGAAACGGCGCGCCAGTTGAATAAAGCCATACAAACCGCCAGTGAGATCGATTTGGAATGGCGGATCGCCAATACCGCACCGGGCCGGGAGCGGTGGCTGATGTTGCGCGGCAAGCCGGCGCTGGACGCAATTGGACGGCCTAGCCTCTATCGCGGCGTCGTGCTCGATATTACGCACAGAAAAAAGATAGAGCACGATTTGCAAGATCACGAACAGCGATTGGATTTTGCATTGTCTACCCTGGAAGCCGGCGCCTGGGAATTGAATCTGCAAAACCATATCGCCAAACGCACACCGCTTCATGATCGGATATTTGGTTATCAGGAACCGCTACCCGAGTGGACGTATGCAACATTTCTCCAGCATGTGCTGCCGGAAGACCGGGAAATGGTCGATCGGTTGTTCAGTATCGTTAATCAAACGCAGTGCGACAGCGATTTCGAATGCCGAATCCGCCGCGCGGATGGGCAGATTCGCTGGATACACGCCAAAAGCCGGACTAAATACGATAAGCAAGGGCAGCCGCTGTTCATAGCCGGCATAGTGCAGGACATCAGCGCACGGAAACAGGCCGAAATTGACCGGCGGTATAACGAAATGCGTTATCATGCGCTTGTCGATCAAGCCGCGCCCGAAGGCATATTTATCCATGATCATCAGGGTAATTTCATCGAAGTCAATCAAAAGGCTTGCGATAACCTGGGTTATTTGAAATCCGAATTGCTAGCCATGAATGTTATGGATCTGGAGCAGGATTTCGATCTGGCCTCGGCGCAATCGGAATGGAGCAGTCTCAAACCCGGCATGAACAAGACTTTATTCGGCCACCATCGCCGAAAAGACGGCAGCCGCTTTCCGGTGGAAGTCAGCTTCGGCTTACTTGAATTCGACGGTCAACGCTTTTATATCACCTTTGTGCGGGACATTAGCGAACGCATACGCGCCGAGAATGAGCGTAAGGTCAACGAAGAACGCCTAAGCCTGCAAAGCTCAGCCTTGCAAGCGGTGGCGAATGCGATTATGATCACCTCGCCCGACGGGGTTATCGAATGGGTGAACCCCGCCTTCGGCGCCTTAACCGGTTATCCGGCCGAGGAAGCCATCGGCAAAACTCCTCGGGAGCTTTCAAAATCCGGTCTACAAAAACCGGACATCTACTATGAATTATGGTCTAGCGTACTCAGCGGTAACATCTGGCATGGCGAAATCGTTAATCGCCGTAAGGATGGTTCGCACTATACCGAAGAACAAACCATCACGCCGTTGATGGATTCACAGGGTGTAATTCGCCATTACATCGCCATTAAGCAGGACATTACCAAGCGCAAGGAAACCGAAATCGAACTTGAACATTACCGGCATCATCTGGAACAGTTGGTGGAAGAGCGTACGCATGAACTGAAAGAAGCCCGTAGCGAAGCTGAAAGGTTATCCCAAGTGAAAAGCGCATTTTTAGCTAACATGAGCCATGAAATACGCACGCCTATGAACGCCGTATTAGGATTTTGTTATCTATTGGAACAACAACCTTTAAATAAAAACGCCTTGCAGTTGATCAACAAAATTCATGCCGCCGGACGATCGCTGTTAGCCATCATCAACGATATACTGGATTTTTCAAAAATCGAGGCCGGGCGTTTGGAAATTGAGCACGTCCCGTTTCATTTATGCGATATTCTGGACAATCTTGCCGCCCTCATGGAGGCTTCGGCAAAACATAAACACCTGGAATTGGTCATCACTCCGCCGGTCGACGTCAACGCCTTAATCGGCGATGATCTGCGCCTACAGCAGGTGTTGGTCAATTTGCTGAGCAACGCCATTAAATTTACCGAGCGGGGTGAAGTCGCCCTAACCATTAACGTGGATTCAATAACAGAATCGAAATGCAATCTGCGCTTCGCCGTCAAAGATACCGGGATAGGCATATCGCCTGAAAAACTGGCGGAAATTTTCTCCGCATTCGCGCAGGCCGACACAACAATCGGCCGGCGTTTCGGCGGCGCCGGTTTAGGCTTGTCCATCAGCCAGAAACTGGTGCAACTGATGGGCGGCCGTCTGAATGTCGAAAGCCAACCGGCTCAAGGCAGTACATTCAGCTTTGTTTTACCGCTTGAAATGGGTAGAAAACATATGCCCGCTCTACCGCCGCCGTCGTTGGAAAAACTAAATCTGCTGATTGCGGACCACAGCGTTACGGCGCGGAACGCATTGATCAACATGGCGCAAAGCTTGAATTGGTCGGCGGATGCGGTTGATAGCGGAGACGCGGCTCTATTAAAGTGCGCCGTTGAAAAGGAAAATGGCTTTCCATACGATGTAATATTGCTGGATTGGAAGCTACCGGAGCAAGATGGGTTGGCGACCGCGCTCAGCATTC
>JBEKBU010000235.1:0-6650 GCA_050015235.1 Methylomonas sp.
ATAATTGGAATAATTTTGCAATAGAGCGTAGCGGCGTTATCGGGGTGGTGTATTTCCAATTTTCCAGCTAGGGTCAGCAGAATTATTTTGTTGCAACCACCTTTCTGGCTATATTGCCAGGCTGTTTCAAGATCATTTTCCCAGAGCGCAATCTCTATCCGTTCCGACCAGTCCGGCGGCGTAGGTTGAGGATGCCAGCGATTAATAGTAGCGGCTTTCATGACAACCGCGCTTTCAAGGCTTGCAAGCGCCCGTTCGCGCAATGCAGCCCAATTGCCAAGTTTTTTGCCCAGGTCGTGTAACTTGCAAAATTGAGCCAGTCCCGGTTTTTCCTCGAACTGTACCCAGACCAGTTGTTCAGCCTCAGCCATGCGTCCGCGATTGATATACCCAGCGGCCAGAAAATCCCGCAGCCGATCATCTTGGAAGCCGGGAAAATCCTTAAGCCCATTCTCCGCCCATTCCAGGGCCAATTCGGTTTGGCCCGCTTTCTGGAAAATCTCGGCGATAGCCAAATAGCTGTAAGGCATAGACAAATCGCGAGACTTTACGGCAACCAGGGCATCGATGTCGCCGGACATTCTAGCCAGTGTTTCCATGATATGCGTAATACGAAACCGGCTGCATTCATCGTGAATGCGGTTTTTATTGTCCGCATTGACTGGCTTTATCGCCTCCCACTGTTTTTCCGCCAGAACGCGAAAATGGGCGCACCCGTTTTCACCCAGCACATCCCGGTATTTGTTCAGGCTGTCATGGAACGAATCAAAAGACAGCGTCATCTCGTAATGAAACAAGCGTTCCGCCAGCTCCAAAGGCTCGGGTTTAGCCAACATGCAGGCCTTAATGTGCAGATCCTCCAATCTCCTCAGGACTTCGCCCACTTCACCGTTGGAATCATCAACGCTCTCCAATGACTTATCCAACCGGATAATGAAGTATTCGGCAAGGCCGACCAAGTCCCCGGCAAACGCCGGCGACATGAGCTCTTCCAGAGAATTGACGATGTCATGCAGACCGGACGCGAAATCGCCGGCTTCTCTCCACCCGATGAAATCATCTATCCGGACAGCCCGATCAATAGCCACGCGGAAAGACGCCGCGTCTTCCAAAAGACCGCTGGCCCGTTCCGCTTTCAGATATAAGCTTCGGAACAGTATGTCATCCCGTTGTATCTGGTTCATTAGCTGTTCAACCAGATATTCCGCCGATTGTTTGAGCAAACACGCCCGGATTAGTTCTTCAGGTTCAGGTTGATAGGAACTAATTTTCTTTAACTTGGATATTTTTTCAGACATTTTTGTTTTTGGCGTCAAAAAAACGCAGCTCGGGAATCTGTAATCGACGACATTGTAAGCTTCACTTGATTAGTATTCCAATATTCAGAGCGCCCGGAGCACACAAAATGGAATCCTATATCTATTAGCTTCCGTCAGATTTTGTTTAAACGCACCCAATTCTGTCCGGCGGAAATTCGGCTTTTCGATTCCTGAAAAATTTGCGGCACAACCATTTAGGCTGCCGTCTGATGAAAAACGCGAATCCTTGGAGCAATTGTTTCGCGCAAGGCACGAGTGGCGACACGCACGTCATATCGCCGCCGCACAGTAAAACGATAATCGTATCGCCTAGTTTGTGGAAGTAGATGCGGTATCCAGGCCCGTAATGGATGCGTAATCACGTGTTTATTTAACTCTTAATTAAAACAGTCCAGCACCAATACTGATGGTATTAATACTTCGACTTTTATTTTTCCCGGCTCAAAAAAGCGGGTTTATGCTGATGCGTCAGCCGGTGGCGGCGGCGTAGCCAGACGCCGGCCAAGGCGGCTATCATCAGGCCGCAGGATACAAAGGTTAAATAAATAAGGCTTTTCAGTTCGGAGAGTTCTTTTATGACAGTCTGTTCGACAGCGGTTTGCTCGGCGCGTACGGCCGAGTCTTGCGGTAAAGCGGTAAGAAGTTTTACATCGCCTTTCAAGTCTTGCAAAGCATCCATGGAAGCCGCTATATTGCCGCGCCGTAGATTATCCTCCAGGGACTTAAGCTTGCTTTCAACGGAGCCGCTGACCAAACTGAACATCTGGCTTTTTAGAGTCGTGATTTCAGCGGATATGGCGCTGTTTTGCGCTACATCGGCGTTGGCGGCCCGCTGGCGGCCGATTTGCTCGAGCATGGGATGCCTGGGCAGCAGAATCAAGCCCATGACAAAAACCAAAGTCATCAGAATAAACACCAGCGTCAACAGCACACGATTGGTTTTGACCAATGCATGATGCGGTTGAATAGTCTGCAAGACGACAACATCGCGGTTTGGCGTTTCTATATCATCCGGATTAAACTCGGCCATGTGCTTAATTATTATTGTAATTGTTACCGATTAATACATAAAGGCCCGGACACGTAAATTAAAAAACTTTCCGGGCTAGTATATATTATACAGACTTGAACGAAAAAGTCCTGTATTAAACCGGCCGCTTCTTTTTGGCGGCGATGCGCATCCGCAAGGCGTTCAATTTTATAAAACCTTCGGCGTCTTTCTGGTTGTAGGCGCCGCCATCCGCTTCAAACGTGGCGATGTTCGCATCGAACAGGCTATCGGTTTCCGAAGAGCGGCCCACGACCACGACATTACCTTTGTACAATTTTATTTTGACCTTGCCGTTAACGTTTTGTTGCGACGCGTCTATCATGGTTTGCAGCATCGCCCGTTCCGGGCTCCACCAGTAACCGTTATAGATCAGGGTGGCGTAGCGCGGCATTAAGTCGTCTTTTAAATGCGCGACTTCCCGATCCAGCGTTATAGATTCTATCGCCCGATGCGCTTTTAACATGACCGTGCCGGCCGGCGTTTCATAGCAGCCGCGGGATTTCATGCCCACATAGCGGTTTTCGACGATATCCAGACGGCCCACGCCATTGGCGCCGGCGATTTTATTCAGATTGTCCATGACTTGCGCCGGCGTTTGCGGTTCGTCGTTAATGGCGACGATGTCGCCTTTCCGGAAAGTCAGTTCTAGATAAGTCGGATGATCGGGCGCGTTTTCCGGGGACAGAGTCCAGCGCCACATGTCTTCTTCGGGCTCTGTCCACGGATCTTCCAATACCCGGCCTTCGTAAGAGATATGCAGGGAGTTGGCGTCCATCGAATAAGGCGAGGTTTTGCCTTTTTTCATTTCTATGGCGATATTATACCTATCGGCGTAGTCGAGCAATTTTTGCCTGGAATTCAAATCCCATTCCCGCCAAGGGGCGATGATTTTGATATCCGGCCGTAAAGCGTAGGCGCCCAGCTCAAAACGCACCTGATCGTTGCCTTTTCCGGTTGCTCCGTGCGAAACCGCGTCGGCGCCGGTTTCGTTGGCTATTTCGATCAGCCGCTTGGCGATCAAAGGCCGGGCGATGGATGTGCCCAGCAAATATTCGCCTTCGTAAACGGTATTGGCGCGAAACATCGGAAACACAAAATCGCGGGCGAATTCTTCGCGTAAATCTTCGATGTAAATTTCTTTAATGCCGGCGGCTTGAGCTTTGGCCCGCGCGGGCTCCAATTCCTCGCCCTGGCCGATATCCGCCGTAAAGGTGACGACTTCGCAATTGTAAACTTCCTGTAACCACCTCAGAATTACCGATGTGTCCAGTCCGCCCGAATACGCCAATACCACTTTTTTGATTTCCGCCATGTTGCGCTTTGCACCTAAATTAAAGAAAAATAAACAGGCATTATACTAAAGCCAATCGGAAATTAACACGCGACCGCGTCATGGTTTCCACTATATATTGCTCATTAGCCCGATCTGAAGCTATCTTCCAGCATGCCGGCAATGCGCGCCGTCACGCCTTGATTTTGCCGGACAAACGTTTGAGCGTTCGCCGCCATGGCCAGCCGGACGCCGGCGTCTTCGTACAAGTCCAGCACCGCCTCGGCAATCGCATCCACATCCTGGCATTGCCGGGCGGCGTCCGCCGCCAGCATGCCTTGGGCGATATCCTGAAAATTAAACATAAAAGGCCCGAATAAAACCGGTATGCCCGCCGCCGCCGGCTCCAGGACGTTGTGGCCGCCGACCGGCGCTAGGCTGCCGGCGACAAAAGCAATATCCGCAGCCGCGTACAGCATTTTTAATTCGCCCATGCTATCGGCGATATAGACGTCCGTGGCGGCGCTCAACGCCGTTTCGCCCTGCCCGCTACGCATCGCCGCCGCGAGCCCCCGTTCGGCGCAAAGTTTTTGTACGGTTTGAAAACGCTCCGGATGTCTGGGCGCTATCAGTAATAACAGATTGGGAATGCGGGCTTTTAAACGCGGGTATAAGCCGCAGATCGCCACTTCTTCGCCTTGATGGCTGCTGGCTATGATCCAGACAAAGCGTCCGGCGAACAGTTTTTGCCGCAAAGCGCGGCCCGCGGCTATTACGTCCGCGGCGATAGCGACGTCGAATTTAATATTGCCCGCCACCTCGACTTGCCCGGCTCGGGCGCCGATTTGCATAAAATGCCGTTTATCGGCGTCGGTCTGGGCGGCGATCTTGGTAACGGCGGCTAACGCCGGTTTGACCAGGGACGGAATTTTCCGGTAATTGCGCGCGGAACGCGCCGATAACCGCGCATTAATGATAAAAACCGGAATCCGCCGTTCGGCGCAGGCGGCATAGAGATTGGGCCAGACTTCCTTTTCCAGGATGACGGCGGCGACCGGTCGGAAGTGGTTTAAAAAACGCCCGATGACCGTCGGGACGTCATAAGGCAGATAAACATGCTCCACAATCCCCCCTAAAACCTGACTCACCCGCGCCGAACCGGTGGGCGTCGTCGTGGTCACTAAAAACGGCTGTTCCGGATGGCGCTCCTTTAACAGCCTGACCAACGGAAAAGCCGCTTCCGCTTCGCCTACCGACACGGCGTGCAGCCACACCACGCCGCGCGCCGGCGCTTGCCGGTAATATCCCAGCCGCTCGCGCCAGCGTTGCCGATAGGCCGGCGCTTTAAATCCGCGCCAGTACAGACGCAGCAATACCACGGGCAACAACGCATAAAACAGCAGTGTATAAAGTCGGCGCATGAACTTATCTACTCCCGGCCGGATGCAGCGCCCGGAGGCGTTTCGCTACCGCCGGCAAACAGACGGTAAGCCGGATTAGCGGTATCATCATGATAGGCTAATCCCAGCACATCCAAACAATGCTGAAACGCCTGGCGTTCGGCGGCGGCAATCTGTAAACCGATTAACACTTTACCGAAGGCGGCGCCGTGGTTACGGTAATGGAATAAGCTGATGTTCCATTGATAGCCTAGCGCGCTTAAAAACTTCAGCAAAGCGCCGGGCCGTTCCGGAAATTGCAGGCTGTAAATGCTCTCCTGCAACTCGCAAGGCGCATGGCCGCCGACCATGTAACGGATATGATCCTTGGCCAGCTCGCTGCCGGTCATGTCGGTGACGGTAAAACCCTCCGCCGTCAACAGCGCAATCAATTGCGGGCGGTCGGTTTCCAGACCGCTGCTGGAAATACCGACAAACACTTGCGCCGATAGCCTGTCGAAATACCGGTAATTAAATTCGGTAATACTGCGCTTGCCGAGAAGTTTGCAAAACCGCAAAAAACTGCCGGGCGTTTCCGCTATCGTTACAGCCAGCAGAATTTCCCGATGCTCGCCTACCTGGGTGCGTTCCGCCACATAGCGCAAGCGGTCGAAATTCATATTCGCGCCGCTATCTATGGCGATGAGCGTGGCGTGCGCTATCTCGCCGCGTTCGACGAATTTCTTCAACCCGGCCACCGCCAATGCGCCGGCCGGTTCGGCTACCGAGCGGGTATCGTCGAATATATCCTTAATGGCCGCGCATATTTCATCGGTGCTGACGGTAATGACCTGATCGACATATTGTTTGGCCAGCCGGAACGGTTCTTCCCCTATCTGTTTGACGGCGACGCCGTCGGCAAACAGGCCGACTTGCTCCAATCGCACGCGTTTGCCGGCTTTCAGCGCCTGATTTAAACAATCCGCGTCGTCCGGCTCCACGGCGATTATTTTAGTTTCAGGCCGCACGAATTTAACATAGGCGGCTACGCCCGCCACTAACCCGCCGCCGCCCACCGGTACGAATATCGCATCGATAAAGGCATTGTGCTGACGCAGAATTTCCATGCCGACGGTGCCTTGCCCGGCGATGACATCCGGATCGTCGTAAGGATGAATAAAAGTCAAGGCTTTTTCGGCGGCGAGCTCGCATGCGTATGTATAGGCGTCATCGTAGGAATCGCCATGTAATACGATTTTAGCGCCTTGCGCCCGCACCGATTTAATTTTGATTTCCGGCGTGGTTTTAGGCATGACGATCAATGCTTTAACGCCCATTTTTTTCGCCGCCAGAGCCACGCCTTGCGCATGATTGCCGGCCGACGCGGCGATCACGCCTCTGGCGGTTTGTTCCGGGCCAAGCGCCGACATTTTGTTATACGCGCCGCGTAGTTTGAAAGAAAATACCGGCTGCAAATCCTCCCGTTTCAAAAACACCCGGTTATTCAAGCGCTCCGACAGCAGCCGGGCAAAATCCAGCGGCGTTTCGTCGGCGACATCGTAAACTTTGGCGCGGAGTATTTTTTCTATATAGTTTGGTATCATTATCTTAAAAACGGCGGAAAGATCGGT
>JBEKBU010000236.1:0-6646 GCA_050015235.1 Methylomonas sp.
ACCGCCGCCGCCTCCGCCGCCTCAGCCTAAGGTGGAGCAACCGCCGCCGCCGGACGTCAAACAAAAAATCGAGGAGCCGGAGGAGGAGCCCGAACCCTTGCCCGACACGCCGCCTGACGAAGCGCCGGCCCGGGACTTAGGTCTGGACGCGGAAGGAACCGCCGGCTCGGACGCTTTCGGTCTGGCGGCGCACAAAGGCGGAACCGGCTTGTTTGGCGGCGGAGATCCGTATGCGCATTACGGCAATATGGTAAAAAATGAAATTTTATCCTTGCTGACCAGCCATGAAGAACTGCGCCGGAAAGGCTATACCGCTAACATCAAAATATGGCTTAAATCGGATGGAACCGTGGAAAGGGTGGAAATTGCGAAGGGTAGCAACGATGCTGAAATCGACGATATTTTAAACCGTTTGCTTGACAAGTTAAAAAAGGTTGCCGAGCCGCCGCCGCCCGGCATGCAGCAACCCTTGAAATATAGAATTTCTGACCGCGTCTGAAAAATTTGAGAATAACTGGGAACAACAATGACGATTTACAAACAGCTGATAGCGGCTATCGCCCTATCAGGACTGCTCGGCTTGGCTCATGCCGATGAAAAGGAGGAATTACTCAAACTGCGTAATACTACGGTTAATTTGATTAAGCAATTAGTCAAGCAAGGGGTTCTGACTGAAAAAATGGCGAATGAGATGATCAAGCAAGCGGAAGCCGACGCCGAAAAACAGGTGGCGGAGGCTAAGAAAGCGGCCGGTTCCGGCGCCGAGGGAGCGGAACCGGCCGCCGCTCAAGCCGGCAAGGAGCCCATAGGCAAGGATGAAGTGCGGGTAACCTATGTGCCTGATTTCATAAAGGACGAAATACGCCAGCAAGTACGTAGCGAATTGCGCGATGAAGTGGTTGGCGATGTCATGCAAAAAGCGAAAGATGAGCAATGGGGCTTGCCTGGCGCTTTGCCGGACTGGGTTAAGCGTTTTAAATTGTCCGGCGACATACGCTTGCGCGAGCAATCAAGTATGCTGCCGAGCGATAATATTTCGCCGATCAACGATTTAAGCGTAAACGCCTATCCCAATTATAATGGCATTAATACCGGCACGGTTTCGCAAGCTCAAACCGGGACTCCGAATGCATTGTTAAATACCAACATAAATCAGAATATAGGCCGGGAGCGGTTCCGTTTAGGCATAGACGCCAACGTAACCGAAGGGGTGGACGCCGGGATACGCCTGTCCATCGGTAATACGCAGAATCCGATATCGACCAACCAAACCTTGGGTAATTACGGCCTTGCTTACCAGCTTGCCGTGGATAGAGCCTTTCTCAGATACAATGCTTTCGATAGTTATCATTACAACTGGCTGACCTTGATGGGTGGCCGCACCCCTAACCCCTTCTTCACCGCCGGCAGCGAAATGGTATGGGACGAGGATTTGTCGTTTGAAGGCGCGTCAGCCACGGTGCGCCAGAGGCTGGGCTATTCCCAGCTGGCCGATGAAATCGGCGGCATGGGCCCGTCCGTATTCGGCGCCTTGGGCGTGTATCCGTTGCAGTCGCAAAACCCGTGGACCGGGCTGTCGGGATTGCAGCAATGGTTGTTCGGCGGGCAAGGCGGTCTGGATTGGGGTTTCGATAATCAGGACTCATTGAAAATAGCCGCCGCTTACTATGATTACCAAGGCATCAGAGGCAATATCAATAAAAGCGCGATCGATAATTCCTGCGTGGATAGCTCGCAGAATGTTACGCAAACGGCGCCGCTGTTTGTTCAAGGCGGTAATACCATGGTGGGCTTGTGCGGAAGCGGCGCCGCCGGCACCTATTCTCAAACAGCGGGCAGATACGGATTTGCGTCCGATTTTCAAATTTTAAATTTGAACGCCTTGTATGACTTCGCTTTATTTTCGCCGGTGCATTTAAAAATCAGCGCCGATTACGCCAAAAACATGGGTTATAACCCGAATAAGATTTTGTCTTACGCCAATGGCTATATATCCGGGCCCGGCACGGCGACGGGTCTGGGGTCGGGTTCCGTCGGCTGGCAGGTTAAATTCGATCTGGGCTGGTCGAGAATCGACGTTCCCGGCAACTGGAATGTCTATGCCCTCTATCGGTATCTGGAAAGCGACGCGGTCTTATCATCCTATACCGATTCGGACTTTCATTTGGGCTTCACAAATACCAAGGGTTGGGTTTTGGCCGGAAATTACGGCATCATGAAAAATGTCTGGCTGAGCGGCCGCTGGTTGAGCGCCGATATCATAACCGGGCCGAATTACAGTATGGACGTCATGCAGCTCGATATCAATACGCGTTTTTAAATGGGTAAGCCGTCCATGCCGATTATGATTAAAGTTCTGCCGCCGCTTCTGGCCTTGTTATGCTATTTCTTGCCGGCCCCGGCCCAGTCCGCCCCCCGCGACGCCGGCAAAGCCGACGGCGGCGCCGTCCAAAAACTGCAGGCGATGGTGAAAAGCATCACCATGGAGCGCGACGCCGCCAAAACCGAAGTCGCGAAAATGCAGGCGGAGCTGGAGCAGTTAAAAAAGGAAAAACAAGAAAGCGCGGCGGCCATAAAGTCGGCCGAAGCGGCCAAACAGCAAACGGATAGCGAATTGGCGGCGCAAAAAAACAGCAACACCCAAGTCAGCCAACGGCTGGATCAAACCAATAGCCGCTTATTGGAAGTGATTGAAAAATATAAGGCGCTTAGCCAATCAAAAAATGAATTAAGCAACGATTTTGCAGCGTTAAATAATAAACAGCAAGCCACCGAGCAGCAACTGACCAGCTGTGAAGAGCATAACGTGAAACTCTATCAGGCCGGCAAGGAATTGTTGGATCGATATCAGAATAAAGGGACTTTTTCGGCGCTGTTGCAGGACGAGCCGGCCTTACAATTCAATAGCGTGGAGATGGAGTCCATCATACAGGAATACGAAGACAAAATACGTTCCGGCGTGTATAAAAAACCGTAGTTCCGCCGGCGCCGGATTGTTCATGGCCGTAACGGCGCAACAGCGCCGCTTTCCCGGAACCGGCGGTAATCCTCTAAAACCATGGCATGGTCGAAAGCCAATAATGACGGCAAGTCTTTGAATGTGAACAAACCGCAGTTTTTGGCGTCGTCGGCGGCCAAAGGCAGGCCGTGCGCTTCGGCCAGATAGACGGCGGTGACGGTATGATTTCTGGGATCGCGTTGCGGGTTTGAATAAACGCCCAGTAAGGCCGTTAACGTCACATCCAGTCCGGTCTCCTCGCGCGCTTCGCGGATAGCGGCGCGTTCCAGCGTTTCTCCGACATCCACGAAACCGCCGGGTATGGCCCAGCCATAGGGCGGATAGGCGCGTTCGATCAGCACGAACGGCCGGTAGGGATGATCCAGCAATTCTATAATGGCGTCGGCGGCCAATAACGGGGTAACAGGTTTGGTCATGACGTTAACCTTAGACGTGTTAAAATAAATATCAATGGTATCCTTTTTAGTAAAAAACCGGAAACGGATGTTTAGCGAAAAAAATTATTAATGACCTGCTTGCCATAATTTCGTAAAATTGCATTTATTTTATTTCCGAACGGGGTGAGTCGCCAGGCTTATCCCGTTTTCTACATCTATAGGTGGCCAATCTTGAATAAACCTGCATTACTGGTATTGGAAGACGGGACTGTGTTTCGCGGCGTTTCCATAGGCGCCGACGGCTGTTCGGCCGGCGAAGTGGTTTTTAATACCGCTCTGACCGGCTATCAGGAAATCCTCAGCGATCCGTCTTACGCCCGGCAAATTGTCACGCTGACTTATCCGCACATCGGCAATGTCGGCACCAATAGCGAAGACAACGAAGCCGGCCAGGTTTTCGCCAGCGGCTTGGTTATCCGCAGTTTGCCGGTCTTAACCAGCAATTGGCGCAGCCGGCAAACTTTACAGGACTATTTGCGCATGCATCAAGTGGTGGCGATTGCCGAAATCGATACCCGGAAGCTGACCAGGCTGTTACGCAACAAAGGCGCCCAACGCGGTTGTATAATGGCGGGCGAAACCGCGAACGAGGCGGCGGCCCAGCAGGCGATAGCCGGCTTTCCAGGTTTGCAGGGTATGGATTTGGCTAAAGAAGTCACCACCGCGACGCCTTACGAATGGACGGAGAATGTCTGGAGCTTGGACGGCGGGTATAGCCAGGCCGATAAGCTGTCCAAACATGTGGTCGCCTATGATTTCGGCGTCAAGCGTAATATTTTACGTTTGCTGGTCAATCGCGGTTGCAAGGTGACCGTGGTGCCGGCGACTACGCCCGCCGCCGAAGTTTTAGCCATGCGGCCGGACGGCGTGTTTTTATCCAACGGACCCGGCGATCCGGAGCCGTGTAGTTACGCGATTGACGCCATCAAAGGCATTCTGGATAAAAACGTGCCTGTATTCGGTATTTGTTTAGGCCATCAGTTGTTGGCGTTGGCCAGCGGAGCTAAAACCGAGAAGATGAAATTCGGCCATCACGGCGCCAACCATCCGGTACAGCATTTAGATTCCGGACGCGTCATGATAAGCAGTCAGAATCATGGTTTTGCGGTTAACGCCGCTTCATTGCCGGCTAATCTGCGCGCAACCCACCGTTCGCTGTTTGACGGTAGTTTGCAGGGTATCGCCCGTACCGACAAACCCGCTTTCAGTTTTCAGGGGCATCCGGAGGCTAGCCCCGGCCCCCATGACGTGGAAGAGTTGTTCGACGAATTTATCGATTTGATGAACCAAACGCATTCCGCCTAGTTTTTCTATTAAGAGTCCCATGCCAAAAAGAACTGACATAAAATCAATATTACTACTGGGCGCCGGGCCGATTGTCATTGGTCAAGCCTGTGAATTCGATTATTCCGGCACCCAAGCTTGCAAAGCATTACGTGAAGAGGGATATAGAGTAATTCTGGTCAATTCGAACCCGGCGACTATCATGACCGATCCGAATATGGCCGACGCTATTTATATCGAGCCGATAGATTGGCAAACCGTGGAAAAAATAATAGAAAAAGAACGTCCCGATGCGATACTGCCGACGATGGGCGGCCAGACGGCGTTAAACTGCGCTTTGGCGCTGGATAAGCATGGGGTGTTGGAAAAATATGGCGTTGAGATGATAGGCGCCAGCAAGGAGGCGATTAACAAAGCGGAGGACCGCGATCTGTTCAATCAAGCCATGCGTAAAATCGGCTTGAAGGTCGCCCGCTCCAAAGTTGCGCATAGTCTGGAAGAAGCGTTCGCCGCTCAGGGGGACGTCGGTTATCCGACCGTCATCCGCCCTTCTTTTACCATGGGCGGCAGCGGCGGCGGCATTGCCTATAACCGGGAGGAGTTTATCGAAATCTGCGAGCGCGGCTTATCCTTGTCCCCTACCCGCGAATTGCTGATCGAAGAATCAGTGCTCGGCTGGAAAGAATTTGAAATGGAAGTGGTGCGCGACTCTAAAGACAACTGCATTATCGTTTGCGCCATTGAAAATTTCGATCCCATGGGCGTACATACCGGCGACTCCATTACCGTAGCGCCAGCGCAAACGTTGACCGACAAGGAATATCAACTGCTGCGCAACGCCTCCTTGGCCGTATTACGCGAAATCGGCGTTGATACCGGCGGTTCGAACGTGCAATTCGCAATTAATCCGGATAACGGCGCTTTAATCGTTATCGAGATGAATCCGCGGGTATCGCGCTCCTCGGCGCTGGCTTCGAAAGCGACCGGGTTTCCGATAGCCAAGGTTGCGGCGAAACTGGCTGTCGGTTATACGCTGGATGAATTAAGCAACGAAATTACCGGCGGCGCCACGCCGGCTTCCTTTGAGCCGAGCATCGATTATGTGGTTACCAAGGTGCCGCGTTTTGCTTTTGAAAAATTCCCGCAGGCGAATGACAGGCTAACCACGCAAATGAAGTCGGTAGGCGAAGTCATGGCTATAGGCCGCACTTTTCAGGAATCCTTGCAAAAGGCTTTGCGCGGTCTGGAAGTCGGCGTGGACGGTCTTGATGAAATCGTGGATTTAAACGACGCCAACAGTCAGGACAGGATTTTAAGGGAATTGCGCTATCCCGGTTCACAACGCTTATGGTATCTGGCTGACGCCTTCCGCAGCCATTTGACGTTTGCCGAGATTTATCAGGCATGCAAAATCGATCCGTGGTTTTTAGCGCAGGTTGAAGATTTAGTCGAGACGGAAAAAAACTTAACCGGCAAAGTCCTGGCGACCTTAAGTGGCGACGAACTTTTGCAGTTGAAGCGTAAAGGTTTTTCCGACGCCAGAATAGCAAAATTAATGGGCGCCAAACAGGCGGAGGTACGAAATATCCGCCATAAACACGGCATCCGCCCGGTCTTTAAGCGCATCGATTCTTGCGCCGCCGAATTTGCTTCCGCTACCGCTTATATGTATTCAACCTATGACGAGGAGTGCGAAGCCTTACCTACCGAGCGGGATAAAATCGTCATTTTAGGCGGCGGGCCTAACCGGATCGGCCAGGGTATAGAATTCGATTATTGTTGCGTACATGCGGCCTTGGCTTTGCGGGACGACGGTTACGAAACCATCATGATTAACTGTAATCCGGAAACCGTCTCTACCGATTTCGATACCTCGGATCGGTTATACTTTGAGCCGTTAACGCTG
>JBEKBU010000237.1:0-6547 GCA_050015235.1 Methylomonas sp.
ATGTATATAGGGCGGACAGTGTTTAAATCACGGCCATCTATAAGTTTGCGATCCTGCAAAATGGCTCTGCGCACCACTTCATATTCCAAATGTTCGATCGCGGTACGAATTTCTTTTTCGGCATAAACTTCTCCCGCCGACAATTTTTCGACTACCGCGGCTCTGATTCCGCTCAGTTGATCTTGTCTCGCCAGTTTTTCGGGAGTTTGATAAGCGGCCTTAATGCTTTGTTCGGCTTCAGACGCCACCGCCGCCTTCAACGCGGCGTTATCAGCGTCAGGCGTCCAATTAAGCACCGGCGCGGCGACTTCCGCGGCAAATTCATTAATCGCATGGATAGCCGCCTGCATTTGCTCATGACCGAATAAAACGGCGCCCAGCATGATTTCTTCGGAGAGTAAATCCGCTTCCGATTCAACCATTAATACAGCTTTCTGAGTACCCGCGACTACCAATCGCAGACGCGACTCTTTTAGCGTCGGCAAGGAAGGATTCAGAATATACTCATCGTCTTTATAACCGACGCAGGCGGCGCCTAACGGGCCGTTAAAGGGTAAGCCGGATATCGCCAAGGCGGCGGACGCCCCTAATAATGCGGGTATTTCGGTATCCACCTCCGGATTCAGAGATACAACGGTAGCGATAATCTGCACTTCATTAGTGTAACTTTCCGGAAACAGCGGACGAATAGGTCTGTCAATCAGACGGGAAATCAATGTTTCATTTTCGCTAGGGCGGCCTTCGCGTTTAAAAAAACCGCCTGGAATTTTGCCGGCGGCAAAGGCTTTTTCTTGATAATTTACCGTAAGCGGGAAAAAATCACCGCCGCTGGCCTCTTTTTTGCT
Organism: Methylomonas sp.; assembly: GCA_050015235.1. Classification (GTDB taxonomy): domain Bacteria; phylum Pseudomonadota; class Gammaproteobacteria; order Methylococcales; family Methylomonadaceae; genus Methylomonas. Next base: position 846 of record JBEKBU010000237.1, read on the forward strand.
GACTACCGTCACCAGCAACGAAGTGCCATCAACATCGATCATTACCGCGCCATTGGCTTGACGGGCAATTTCACCGGTTTCTAATGTGACGAGACGATCGCCGTATTGAAATTGTTTCCTGATAGGAGTCACTATAAGCTTCCTGAATTAAGTTGTATTGAATAGATCGCAGATATAATCACTTACGGATACCCAGGCGCTCAATCAGGGTACGATAACGTGTAATATCAGAGTTTTTCAAGTAATCCAGCAGCTTACGGCGCTGGTTAACCATGCGCAACAGGCCGCGGCGCGAATGATTATCTTTTTTATGTTCGGCAAAATGAGGTGTTAACTGATTTATATTGGCGGTTAATAAGGCTACTTGCACTTCGGTAGAGCCGGTATCCGATTCGGATAAACGGTATTCATCTACTATGGACTTTTTCTGTTCTGCGGTTAACGACATATGTTAATCCCTATCAAAAATAAAATTAAAAAATAAAACCGCCCTTGGGACGGCAATCAAATCATGGCTTCAACAATAGGGTGCAGAAACCGATGAAGAATTTCGGATAATCAAGTTAGCTGATTATCCAAGTTAAACAATCTCTTTGGTATTAGTTTACCATTTAATAACGATTCTCCCAAACCCAAAAAGGCTTTCTGGCAGTAAATTCTCACCAGTCCGGTTAGAGGGGCGGACAAACTTATCTGTCGGCCTTGGCGGATATGCAAAGATTGCTCGACAGACAAATTAATTGCCGGAATATCGGCTAAAGGCTCATCAACGCCAAGCAGTAAACCCGGCAACCGGGCGCTATCCATTGCCTGTAACTGTTCGAAAGTAAAGGCGCCGTCAATTTTGAACGGCCCTGATTCCGTGCGGCGTAGCGCTATAACGGAGCCGCAACTGCCCAATCGATTGCCAATATCTTCAGCTAAAGCACGAATATAAGTACCCTTGGAACAAACCACATCCAGCGTCAATTCATGGGGGGTGAAACTCAGAAGATTAAGTTCGTAAATAGTAATGCGGCGGAGCGGACGGTCCACGGTTACGCCGGCGCGCGCTAGTTCATACAATTTTTTTCCTTGTTGCTTAAGCGCGGAATACATCGGCGGCGCTTGCTCGGTTTCGCCGAGGAAATACTGCAAGCAGCTTTGCAAAGATTGTTCGGAAAATGCGGGAACCGGCGCCTCGTAAATAATCCGGCCCTCCGCATCACCGGTATCAGTCATCACGCCCAGCTTAATCGTGACCTGATAACGTTTATTATGCGCCAGCATAACGGTTGAAACTTTCGTGGCTTCTCCGAAACACAAAGGCAACAAACCGCTGGCTAGTGGATCCAGGCTGCCGGTGTGACCCGCCTTATTAGCGTTAAACAAGCGTTTGACTTCCTGCAAAGCTTGATTGGAAGAAACGCCACAGCGCTTGTCGAGCAGCAAAATACCATGCAAGTCCTGTCCGTTCTTGCGTTTCACCATTAGACTTCCTGTTCGGGCAAATGCGGATCTTGTAATAACTCCGATATTCTCATACCGGTATCAAAGGAATGATCATAATAAAAGTGCAATTCCGAGATATGCCGTAAACGCATGCGCTTAGCCAGTTCATGGCGGATAAAAGAAGACATTTCATTGAGTATTTCCACATTATTTTGCTTGCCCGCTTCATCGCAATTCAAGACCGTAATGTAGACTTTGGCGACCGCCAAATCCTTGGACAACACCACTTCATTCACGGTAACAAACCCTAACCGCGGATCATGCACCTCCCTTTGCATGATAGCCGCTAATTCTTTCTGCATTTGCGAAGCTACGCGTTGGCTACGGCCAAACTCTTTAGGCATGATTAGATTTCCCGTTTAACTTCAATACGTTCGAAAACTTCGATTTGATCGCCGGGTTGTACGTCATTGTAGTTTTTAACGCCGATACCGCATTCCATGCCCATTTTCACTTCATTGACATCGTCTTTAAAACGGCGTAGCGATTCCAACTGCCCTTCATAAATAACGACATTATTGCGCAATACCCTAATCGGAAGATTGCGCTTGACAAAACCATCCACCACCATACAACCGGCAATCGCGCCGAATTTTGGCGAGCGGAATACATCGCGCACCTCGGCCAGACCGACGATTTTTTCCTGGATTTCAGGCGCCAACATGCCGCTAATCGCACGCTTTACTTCATCGATTGCTTCATAAATGATGCTGTAATAATGCAGGTCGATATCTTTCTCTTCTATCAGTTTGCGGGCGACAGCGTCGGCGCGGACATTAAAACCGATCAGAATCGCGCCGGAAGCCAGCGCCAGATTGGCGTCGCCTTCATTAATACCGCCTACGCCGCCGTATATACATTTGACTTGCACTTCATCAGTGGACAAACTGACCAAAGACTCTCGCAAAGCTTCAAGACTACCCTGCACGTCGGTCTTGATCACAACGTTCAAAGTCAAAGATTCGCCGGCCGACATTCTGGAGAATACGTCATCAAGTTTCGAAGCGCTTTGCGCAGCCTGACGGGAAGTGCGTTTTCGGTCTTCCCTATGCGCGGCCAGCTCTCTGGCGATACGTTCGTTTTGCACAACCAAAAATTCATCACCGGCGTCCGGCGTACCCGATAATCCTAATATTTCCACCGGAGTACTGGGACTGGCGGATTTTATCGGATGCGAGTTTTCGTCGAACATGGCGCGTATACGCCCATATTCGTGGCCGCACAATACGAACTCGCCCTTATTCAAAGTACCTTTCTGGATCAAAACCGTCGCCACCGCGCCCCGGCCTTTGTCAAGCCGCGATTCGATACAAACTCCGGAAGCTATCCCTTCGGTGGGTGCGTTTAATTCCAAAACTTCGGCCTGAACGATCAACGCTTCAATCAATTCATCGATCCCAGCTCCGGTTTTCGCGGAAACTTTCAGGAATTGAACCTCGCCGCCCCACTCTTCAGGCACCACGTTCAAAGTCGCCAGTTCCTGCATGACCTTATCCGGATTGGCTTCATTTTTATCGATTTTGTTCAGGGCGACAATAATAGGCACGTTTGCGGCGCGCGCATGATCGATCGCCTCGCGCGTTTGCGGCATAACGCCATCGTCGGCCGCCACCACTACAATCACGATATCGGTCACCTCGGCGCCACGGGCGCGCATGGCGGTAAACGCGGCGTGGCCAGGCGTATCCAGAAAGGTAACCGCGCCATGATCGGTTTTCACCTGATAAGCGCCGATATGCTGGGTAATACCCCCCGCTTCACCGGCGGCGACACGGGTTTTACGTATATAATCCAAAAGCGAAGTTTTACCGTGGTCTACATGCCCCATGATAGTGACGATAGGCGCTCTCGGTAATGACTTCCGGTTATCGGCTTCGCTTTTAACTTCAGCCAGCATTTCCTGTTCGAAATCATCCTCGCTTTGCATTTTAGCGATATGCCCCATCTCTTCAACCAGAATGACCGCGGTTTCCTGATCGATAGGCTGATTGATGGTGCTCATAATGCCTAGCTTCATTAAATGCTTAATGACTTCGGCCGCCTTAACGCTCATCTTGGCCGCCAAATCCGAAACGATAATCGATTCTGGAATCGTGACTTCCTTAATGGCCGGGACAATGGGTTTTTCGAATTTATGCTTGGATGCTAAACTATTTACATTCTCAAACTCAGGTTTTTCGCGGCGAGCTTTGTTCTTTTTATTTTTGCCGCGCCGCAGCATTTCGCTCCTGTCCTGATCGGCGTCAACCGTGGAAGCCGTAGGCCGAACCGGTTTGAAATCCTGCTTTTTTTTATGCAATGTCTGTTGCTGTTTGGCTTCAGCCTGTTTTTTAACTTTCTCGGCAGTGCGCTGAACAGCTTCTTCCAGACGGCGTTTCTTTTCCAATTCCAGAATATCTTCACTGTCGGCATCCGCTTTAACGGCGGGGGCCGCTGCTTCCGGAGTTTTTTCCGTGACAACGATATCCGCGGCTTTAACCTTGACTTCCTGCTCCAAGGGCGCCGTCACGACAGGCGGCGCCGTTTCCTTGACCGGGGCCTCAGGTATTTCCAGCGCCACGGCCGTAACGGCAGCCTGTTGCGTTTCCAGAACTTGCGCCTGAACTTCAACTACCTGAGGTTCGCTTTTTTCCGGCGCGGGTGCCGGCTGAATTATTTCTTCCGGTTTCGGCTCTTCCTTCGTCTGAATTTCACTTCGTTTAATATAGGTTTTTTGTTTGCGTACTTCCACGCTGACCGTTTTTGCAGCCGTTCCGGGCGAGGTAGACTGCTTCAATTCGGTTTTGATGCTCCGCTTTAAAGTGATGCGGCTAGGCGTGGTCGCTTCCTGTTCTTTCGCCGTTTTACCGTGGCGTTGCCGCAAGTGCGCCAAGAGTTTAACTTTTTCCTCTTCGCTAATAATATCATCGGGCGAGTCGGCCGATAAGCCGGCTTCGTGGAGCTGCTCTAAAAACCGCTCAAGAGGTATGCCGACGACCTCCGCTAATTCCTGTACTGTTTTATCACTCATACTGTGTCCTCCTTACGCTTTATCCTCTGCAAACCAGGATTCGCGGGCTTTCATGATCAGCTTGCCGGCGCGCTCTTCATTCATACCGGAAAACTCGATGATATCGTCAATCGATTGTTCGGCAAGATCATCCATGGTCACTATACCTTTAGCGGCCATTTCATGAGCTAATTCCTTATCCATGCCTTCAAGCGCCAATAAGTCCTGGCTTGGTAAAGACGTTTCAATTTTTTCTTCGGAGGCAATGGCTTTAATCAATAGGGCGTCTTTGGCGCGGCTACGTAAGGCGTCTACCAGCTCTTCATCAAAACCTTCAATTTCGAGCATTTCTTCGACCGGAATATAAGCTATTTCTTCAATTTTGCTTAACCCAACATCCACCAGCATGGCGGCGATTTCCTCATCCACATCCAGAAGTTCAATAAATTCTTTATAGGCTTTCGCATTAACGGCGTTATGATTTTTATCAACTTGCGCAGAATCGAAGATATTCAGCTCCCAGCCGGTTAATTCCGTGGCGAGACGCACATTTTGACCGCCACGGCCTATCGCCTGGGACAAGCTATCGGTTGAAACCGCCAAATCCATGCTATGTTTATCTTCATCGACTACTATGGATTGTATTTCAGCCGGCGACATGGCGTTGATGACGAATTGCGCCTCATTCGGATTCCATAAAATGATGTCTACCCGCTCACCCGCCAGTTCATTGGAAATCGCTTGCACTCTTGAGCCGCGCATTCCCACACAGGCGCCGACCGGATCCAGACGCGGATCGTTGGCTTTAACGGCGATTTTTGCTCTGGAGCCGGGATCCCTGGCGGCGGCCATAATCTCGATCATGCCTTCGCCCACTTCCGGAACTTCCAGCCTAAACAGGGCAATTAATAAATCCGGGGCCGTGCGGCTAACAAATAACTGCGGGCCGCGCTGTTCCGAACGCACCGCTTTTAAATAACCGCGCACCCGGTCGCCCATACGCACCGGTTCTTTCGGTATCATATCTTCCCGCGCTATATAAGCTTCCACATGACCACCCAGATCCAGATAAACGCTGCCTTTTTCCAAGCGCTTTACAACGCCTGTTATTAATTCACCGACACGGTCTTTATAAGCATCGACAATTTTTTTGCGCTCCGCTTCACGCACTTTCTGAATTATGACTTGTTTAGCCGTTTGCGCTGCAATACGGCAGAACTCC
>JBEKBU010000238.1:0-6540 GCA_050015235.1 Methylomonas sp.
AAGAAAGCCGTGTAGAGTAAAAAATAGTTAGTTTTGGCGTTATTTATACGCTATTTTTACAGTAAACAGGTTGTGTGCATGTGGGTAAGTCGTTTCTTAATATATTGATTGTCATATAATTAATTTTTTTTATTTTATACGGTCATTAGTTTAAGCGCTTGCAATTATTTATATACTATATTTTTTATACGACATTGGTACAATAGAATATTCTTTATTATCCATTAATATTGGCGCAGGAGAAAAAGCTGTTTGGCTTCATGATGCGCCGAGGAATATCTTAGAGTATAGGTAGCATGAACCGCCGGATTCTCTGAAAATATTATTGTGTTAATTTGGGATAAATATATGCGAAAAATTAAGTTTACGATAGCCGCTTTATCGCTTTTAGCTGTAAGCCATGCAAATGCGGGCAACCCGCCGCCGGGCGCAATCCTGGATTTAAGCGGCCAAACCGTCGAAAACGCCGTAACCGAGTACTCAGTGTCTTTCACGGCCGCCGCCACGGAAACGGACATCGCATTCGCCATACGTAACGATCCAAGCTTTACCTTCCTGAGCGATATTAGTCTGATAGACACGACCTCAAGTTCTGCCGCCAATCTGATTACGGATGGAAATTTTGCCGCCGCAACCTTATTCACTTCGGTAGACCCAAACTGGACTTACGCCAATCCGGACAACGGAGCCTTCCCCGGTGAATATGTAAACTTCGCCTCTTATTCCGGCGATGGTCTAAGCAACGTCTTATACGACGGCGTTTCAGGGAGTTATGATGGCGTCGACCAGCAAGTGGCTACGAATATAGGCGACGCCTATCAATTGTCTTTTTGGATCTACGATGCGAGCGGCGCTACCTACAGTAGCGTCAATGACGTGTTAGCTTACGCCAACGCTGAAACCGTTAGCGCGGCGGCCTCGGTTCCGGAGCCTGAAACTTTTACGCTGTTCGCCATCGGCTTACTGGGTTTAGGCCTGGCGCGCGGAAAAAAAATCCACGCCTAATCCGGCCGTTCCCGCCTAAACTTACCAATGATCATCCGCTCCCCTCTTGGCATAAAGAGGGGCTAGAGGAGATTATGTCAAACCAGAGTAGCCGTGGCGATATGCACGGCGTCGGCAGACATGTCCTGAAAAGCCGCGCCCTTTAAAAAAGCCTGCCGTTTAGCTTGTCCGACCATGTCGGGGCGCCCGCATATGTTATTTTCCTGTTATCAATTCAAAATAGGAACAAAATAGGGCGTCATTATATCCAAGCTTATTGTAATGTTCTGAATGCCATTGTTCGGTCATTCCACCATTCCTAAATAAAGAAACGAGACATGACTCATCACGCTCAGCCTGACGAATGCAATGAATTTTTTTACACGGCGTTTCATTTCAGTCCGGTCGGCTTGGTGATTTCCAGGGTAGCCGACGGTCATATCGTTAAAGTCAATCAGGCGTTTTCCGATATCGCCGGTTATCTGCCCGAGGAGCTGCTTGGCAAGTCGACAACTGAACTCGGTTTTTGGGTTAATCCGGCCGATCATGAGCGCATCATTGAAATGTTCCTTAACAATGGCTGTGTCAAGGAATTAGAGCTTTATTTCCGCAACCGCTCCGGCGCCGCCGGCTTGCTGTTGGTCTCGATGCAACGCATATCCTTCAACGCCGAGCCTTGCTATATTTCTTCATTTGTAGACATCACGAAGCGCAAACGGGCGGAGGAAAAATTAACCCGTTTTAATGAATTATTGGGGTTAGCGCAGAAATCCGCATTGGCCGGCATTTGGGATTGGGATATGACCACGGGGAAGATGACTTGGACGGATGAATTATTCGAGTTATACGGTCTGGAGCCGGCAGCCGTTGAACCCGGCTTGGAAACTTGGCGGAAGGTGGTGCATCCCGAAGACGCCGATGGCGCCGAACAGCGGTTGCTCCAGGGCGTGAACGACCGTAGCGCGCTCGTCAATCAATACCGGATTGTCCGCCCCTCTGGGGAAGTGCGGTGGATAGACTCTATCGGTAACGTTATTTCCGATGAGCATGGGATGGAATTGCACATGACCGGCATTTGTCTGGATGTAACCGCGCGCAAGACTTTGGAAATTCAGCTGGATAAGAGTGAAAACGAATTCCGCCTATTAGCGGAGTCCATGCCGCAAATCGTCTGGATCGCCGGCGCGGACGGCGGCTGCAGCTATATAAACCGCCAGTGGTCGGATTACACGGGGTTAACGGCCGAAGCAAGCATAGGGAGCGGCTGGAGCGAACAACTGCATCCGGATGACCAACCGCGGGCCTGGGAGGATTGGCAAGCCGCGCTCGGCGCGCAAACCGTTTATGCGCTTGAATGCAGGATACGCCGCGCCGATGGCGATTACCAATGGTGGTTAATCCGCGGCGTGCCGATATTCGATAAACAAGGCCGTATTCGGCGGTGGTTTGGAACGATGACCAATATCCACGACTTGAAGATGATAGAAATCGAGGTGCGGGAAAACCGGGATTTATTAACCAGCATCATAGACTGTTCGCCCGCCCATATTTTTGCCCTCGATCTTGAGCAGCGCTTCACCTTACTAAACGAAGCGATGGCTAAATTTAACGGCATACCCAAGGAAACGATATTCGGCAAATCGCTTTACGATTTTTATCCAAGCGCCGTCGCGGATAAGCTGACGGCGATCAATAATCAAATCATCGTCAGCGGCGAAGCGCAATCTTTTGAAGAGCCTGTGTCCAGTAAGCTGGAAAATCGGCCCCGGACCATGATGACCTCCGAATTTCCGTTACGCGACGCCCAAGGGAAAATAAAAGGGCTAGGCGGCGTGGCTACCGACATTACCGAACTCAAAGAGGCTAACGAGCGCTTGCGTTTGGCCGATTCGCTTTATCAAAACAGCAGTGAAGCCATGCTCATCGTGGATGCCGAGAACCGCATTATTTCAGTCAATCCGGCCTTCTCCAAACTCACCGGCTACAGCCGGGAAGAGGCATTGGGCGAAAACCCCAAAATGTTGTCTTCCGGTAGGGAAGCTCCCGCATTCTATGAACAAATGTGGCGGCAACTGAATAGCAATGGCTACTGGGAAGGCGAAATCCAAGACCGCCGCAAAAACGGCGAAGTCTATATCGAATGGCTGTTAATCAACAATATTTATGACGACGACGGCAAGGTCGTCATGCGCGCCGCGATTTTTTCCGATATTACCGAAAAGAAAAAAACCGAGGAATTGATCTGGCTGCAAGCCAATTACGACCCGCTCACGCATTTACCCAACCGCCGCCTGTTCGGAGACCGTTTGCAACAGGAAATCCGCAAAACGTCGCGGGATAAACAATTTCTGGGGGTGTTGTTTATCGATTTGGACCGGTTTAAGGAGGTCAACGATACGCTCGGCCACCGCATCGGCGATGCTTTATTGATAGAAGCCGCCCGCCGCATCTGCGCATGCGTGCGTGAGACCGACACCGTGGCGAGATTGGGCGGCGACGAATTTACCGTCATAGTCACCGAATTAACCGATGTAACCAACCTGAATTGTATCGCGCAAAGTATCGTCGCGGCCCTTAACCTGCCGTTTATTTTTGAAAACGGGCAGGCTTGCGTGACGGCGAGCCTAGGCATCGCTATTTTCCCTAACGACACCCGTAACGCCGACGAGTTGGTGCGCTACGCGGATCAGGCCATGTACGCCGCGAAGAATAAAGGGCGCAATTGTTTCAGATATTTCACCCAGGAGATGCAGTCGGCCGCGAAATTGCGCATGAACTTGGTTAGCGATTTGCATAGGGCGCTAGAACAGCATGAATTTGAAGTCTATTACCAACCCATAGTCGATTTGCGCAACGGCGAAATTTATAAAGCCGAAGCCTTGCTGCGCTGGCATCACCCGGAGCGCGGCCTGATCGGCCCGGCCGAGTTTCTTCACGTCGCCGAGGAAAGCGGTTTAATCCAAGAAATAGGCGAATGGGTGTTTTATCAGGTCGCGCGGCAGGTAAAAATCTGGCGCAAAACCTATCGGGCGGATTTTCAAATCAGCATAAACAAATCGCCGGCCCAATTTTTAAGCCTGGCGAAACCGATGAACGACTGGCTGACTCATTTGCATAACCTGGGCTTGCCGGGCGATAGCATCGTCATCGAGGTGACGGAGGACTTGTTATCGGACGCTCAAAATACCGTTTACGAAAAATTGCTGAACTATTCCAGGAACGGCGTCCAAGTGGCGATAGACGACTTCGGCTCCGGCTATTCGGCCTTGTCCAACCTGAAAAAATTCAACATCGATTACCTGAAAATCGATCCATCCTTCATCGGCAACCTGAGGCCGGATTCCGATGATAGGGCGCTATCGGAAGCCATCGTCATGATGGCGCACAGGCTGGATCTCAAAGTTATCGCCGAAGGCGTGGAAACCGAGCAACAACACGAGCTAGTACGGAATATCCATTGCGATTACGCCCAGGGTTATCATTATGCAAAGCCATTGCCGGCCGGTTTATTTCGTTTTTAAAATCTTATCGCCAAGGATATAATCTGGGGATATATATCGTCAGAGCCGCCGCGATCAGGATGGCGGCGGCGGAACCGGCAAAAAACAGCGTCCAGGTATCCGGCCTGACCGCCCCTAACGCGATAATCAGAAACAGCATCGGCAGATCCAGAAAATGCGTAAAGGTCGGCAGGCTTTCGGCGCGCGCCGCTTCCAGTTCCTTAGTAAAGCCGCCGCCGGCCTGGACGGCTTGGCGGGTTAAACGCCGCAAGCGCAGGAAATAAATCCTGGTCACCGTATTGCCTTCGATAAATTCAAACGCAAACAGCATAATCATCCCGGCCAGCCAGGGGGTATGGATAAAATTCCAGCCGCCGTATTCGTCATTCACCAGCCAGACGCCCGATATCAACAGCAGCACCGCGCCGGGAACCACCACGCCGTCATAAAATACGGCAATGTTTCTGACCGCCTCGGAAAATTGCGGTAATTCATGTAATTGCCGGGAGCGCAAATCGGAGAGCCAGACGCTGATCAAGCCGCCGCCGATGAGTATGGCGCCGAGTATATGGGCAAACTTAAGAAGCGTGTATGTCATCATGGTATGCTCCGTCGAGTGTCGATGGCGCCTGCTTCGGAACCGGAAATTCCAGCCGCGCGTAAAGGGAGTTCAATAAAGTTAACGTATTTTCAAGCGCTTGCCTGGGTAGGCCGGCGGCCAGATCCATGGCCCATTGTTTTTGTAACGCCATGGCCTCGGCCATGGCGCGCGCGCCCAGTGCGGTTAACGCGTAAAGCGGCGAGCGTTCATGCTTGGGGTTAGGAAGTTGTTCTAAAAAACCTTCGTCCCGCAGTTTGTTGATCTGCTTCTGCGCGCCCTGGCGGCTAATACCCATCGCTTCGCCGATTTGCGGCGTGGAAAGCGGTTTTCCGGCCAGCGAAACCGCGCCTAACACCTGCCAGCGGGCGCTGGTCAGCTTAAGCGGCTCGACCAGCTCGTCGCCTTTTTGCAATAAGCGGCCATTCACGCGGAACACCGCGAGTATGATTTCGGTCAGGATATCGGCTTCCGCGATAGATTCCGGCATACGGGGGCCTTTTTAAAAGTTGGTAACCAGTTTACGTTATTGGTAACTGGTTGTCAATAGAAGCGGATTTTATATTGTTCGGTTGTTGGATTGATATTTGTTCGCTCGTGCAGAACCTGATGGCGGCGGTAATCCGTTTCGAACATGCGGTCGATCCTCAGTCCCTGGAATTGTTGATCGACTCTTTGAACGACTGGCTGGACAATCAGCCGGAACTTAAGCGTATTTTGCAATCTGGATACGGGCGGTGCTGCTGCGTCACAGCAAGCAGCACTTGATGTGGTCGCTAAAATCGGTTCCGCATCGGCCGGACAAATCGAAATCTGGCTGGATAGAGTGTTGGACGCGGAGAATCTTGAGCAAATTTTTCATTGAATTTTTCCGCTTATATCAAGGTCAATAGCAACGGCCTCGCCGGTCGATACCTAAACCGCACCCGCTCAAACTTGAACGGATAGCGACTGTTGAGCATTAAACAAATCGGAGCGTGAAAGCCTGAGTTCGTCCCTAAAGCGACAATCGCTGTAATTTTCCCAATGTCTGCAAAATGACGCTAAGCAGATGGTGGGGGTTGCAAAAGTAGGCTGGGTTGAATGAAAATGAAACCCAGCTTCGAAGCTGATAAGTTTTGTAAACCACAAGGCAGTGTAAATGCAAAGAAACTCGGTTATCTCAAAGCATCTGCTGGGTTTCACGTTGTTCAACCCAGCCTACGGCCCTTCACTATGGAAAAAGTGGTTAATGCCAAGCATTTGGGTACTTCTTCATATTTTCGTTTAATCGACCTTTCTCTCTGATTAGCAATAGGGGTATATCATCATATGGATACTGATACACACACTTTCCGCACAATGATTCGCAATCGTTCCGATGAAAATCGTCGAGCTATGCACTGCTTCGAGGCTCCACATGGTGTGCTGAGTCCCGCCTTCTCAATTCTCCGGCAAGAACTAGACTCTATGATTCGG
>JBEKBU010000239.1:0-6499 GCA_050015235.1 Methylomonas sp.
TACTATACCCGTGCTTAACTGTTGGATTTTAAAACTACCTAGTCCAGCGGCTCCAAGGGTAATAGTATAATTGTTGTTAGTGCTGTTTTGATAAACAGTGCCGGCCGCTGGAGGTGTTGTCAGCGTGATATTGCCGGTCAACGCAATGGAATTTGATGAGCTTGAGCTTGAACTATTACCGCCTGAACCCGAAGCCGTACAAACATAACTATTAGTCGCGGCTTCGGCCAAGCAGGCGATAACCTGATTTTGTCCGCTGGTAGCCGTCGAGCCATTCACAGACACCCCAGCCCCGGAAATAGACTGAATAGTAATCGTACCAGTACCAGCCTGCAAAGCCGAGAAACTAAAATTATTCGGCATGCCTGCCGGAATAGAAATGGTGATATTAGCCGAGCCGGCGTAAACAAAATGCGTTCCGTTCTGACCCTGTGTAACCTCGATACTGCCGGAAATCGAAGAATTCAGCAAACCCACAGGCCAAGTATTCCCCGCCCCATCCTGCATAGCCAGTAAAGTACCGCCATCGTCAGAATAAATAAATTGCGGCGTCCCCCCAATCTTAGACATCACTCACCACCCTTGCGCCTTTCGATATGCTGTTTGGAAATAATCCGGCTATTGCGGATCTGAAAAAATAAATTCGTGCAGTAAGTCAGCAAGCCCAACACCACCCCGCAGGCCGCCGCGTTACTGTTCAACCAGTGCAGCCAATCCCCGGCCACCAGGCAGGCGCTGAGCACATACGCCGCCGCGCTGGCGGCCGCCCGCCAGCCGTCATTAGCCATTTGCTGTATATCCATGCCGCGCCCGCGCTTAATCGCCGCAATCGCGGTAATGCTCGAGCCGCGCCGCGGCCGCCGCCTGCAACTGCGCCGGCGTCATGGCGCTAAGCTGCGCCTGTGTGTACCGCTGCGCCGGCTGTTGGCACTGGGCCGGCGGAACCGCCGGCGCTTGCGCCTGCTCCAGTTGCCGGACTTGTTGCTCCGGCGTTAGCGGAGCCGTCGAGCAAGCTGATAAGCTGCTGCCGAGTAAGACTACTAACCACGTTTTGAATTTGCGCATCGGTTAAACTCCCGCTTGATTTTTCCGGCAGCAAAATAGCCGCCAAACCGCCTATAATCCCCAGCAACGCCGGCACGCCGTTCGTCACCGCCCCCAGATAATCGCCCGCCAACCCTGCTACCACGGCATTCGTGGCGCTCGCCATAATCGGCTGCGCCACCACCGGCGCGGCGAGCGCGCCTATCTGCGTGGTCTGCTCTTGCGCGCGGGCCGCCACATAATCGGCGGTAGCGCTCGCCAGCTGGCCGATAGCCGACGCCTGTTTAACCGCCGCCGGCGCATTGGCCGCCGGCGGCGATTGAATGGGCGCCAGTGTGTAAAGGTTGCCGTTCGCGTCCCGGACTTGTTGCGTTAACTGATTTAGAACGCTCATAAATCACCTCAATGCTGAATTTCATCAATGACCACCGGCGCAACTTCCGCGATCTGCAACGATTGCCCGGCATGCACGTACATCAAATGCCTGCCCTCGCCATAGCGCCAGGTTCCGCGCGTTTTGCGCGCCGCCGGGTCGTAAGCCGCGATTTGGACGTCCTTGTCTTTATGCGGATTTTCGATAGTGACCAGGATAGCCATCAACTTTGAACGCTAAACCCGGCCGCAAACTGCGCCGCCGTGAAATAGTTGGTTCCGGCCGCCGGACTCGCCGGAACCGACCCGTCCGCGTTCAATATCACCACGTCGTTAACCGCCGCCGTCGCCGGAACCACCACCGTCGCCCCGCCGGCCAGCGTCGCCGTCACCGTGGCCGGCGCATTGATGGCGGTAATCAGCTCATAGCTGACCAAATCCGCGTCCGGAAACGCCGTGTGATTAACCGGCGGCGTGGCCGTCCCGGTCGTTGGGGCCGTAGCCGTTGGCGCCGCGCCCGTTGCTGTACCTGTGCTTGCATTACTCATCTTTAACCTACCTTTGCCGATAAAAAATCGTGCGCCGCCATGACGGTCACTTCGCCGTTCGGATGCTTCACCGCCTCGTCGCCTATCGACACCGGCCCGGAAACGGCGATCACTTGCCCGTCCTCCAATGTCGCGCTTAACGCGGTAATCTTCGCGGATTGCACGTCCACCGTGGACGTAACGTTGATCTTTGCTGGTTTCATTCAAACCCCCTTAAAAAATTATTCGTAATCGATCACACCACGCTGGACGGGATATTCATCCCGTCCGAATCGTTTAGGACGGGGTTACAAACCCCGTCCCGCTCCATTAATAAATTCGAGGCCGGTATTTTGCACTTACGGAACCGGCTGAACCGCTTCACATCCCTGTTGCCCATGAACTCAAAAAATGTAGGATGTGCTAAACGCGGTGCGGCGCATCAATCGCGACCGATGCGCCGCCTTCGTTGGCGCATCCTACGGGTTTACCCAGTTAAGCCGCCGTAACCTCGCCACCCGCGATTTCCGCGCCGCCCGTCTCATCCGCCGCCGCCAACCCATTGGTGGCTTTGGCCGCCCGCTTGGTCGCCGCCAGCTTTTGCCCCGGCAACAACTCCAGATTAGCCCCCGGCTTACCCTCGCTAACCCCGTCATACTCGATAATCTCGCCGGCCTTGACTAAGCCGCTGCCGATCACCGAATCCTGCAACACCCGATATTTATATTTAGGCAAATCCGCCATACCTCACCTCTTAAAAAAAATACGCAACGGCTGGCTATTACCCCAGCATCCAAACTCTTATCGATAGGCGTTCAGCGTCTAAGCATTCTCAGACCGATTAAAAGCCTAGCCGGCGCGGTAAACCCGCGTTGACGCGTTGCATAAACCGTTAAACGACCGTAAAGCCCGAAGCGTAAAACTTCTTCGGATCGTCGATCACGTTGGTAAACTCCGCCACGATAGACCCCGCCGTCACCGCCGACCCTAACGCCTCGAAACCGGCGCTTAGAAATTCGTAACCGGTCAGGCCGATTTGCGGCGGCAACTGGAAATAGCCGAACGTGCCCGCCGTCAACGCCGAAACGTTCTGGCTGGCCAGCGTCGCCAGCGGCGCGCCGCCCGAACCGCTGTTCATGGCCGCCGCCGAATCGGCGATGATCGACACCGTCAAGCCGCTGGCGCCGGTAATCGTCGCCGTAATCAAATACTTGAGATACAGCGGCGTACCCTCGCCGAAATCCACCCCGGATTGATGGCCGGGATTCAAGTCCACCGAATACGGCGCTTGCGTAACGCCCGTGGTCGTCACGCCGGCGGTCGCCAGGTTAAAACCGGTAATGGCGTTGTTCTGGCCGGAAATAGTGCCGGCCACCAATAACTTGCTATCTTGCATACATCACCCCTTAAGACGTTGTCGTCACTTGCGACTCGGTATTGACGATCTGATCCACCTTACGCAACGGCACGCCCATGAACTTCGTCCAGCGCTGCGGATAACCGAACTGGCTCATCGCCTCTTCGATGGATAACGCATAGTTGGATTTCTGCAACGCCGCCAGACGCAAGGCCGAGAACACGGTACGGTTCATGTAGAAACACGCCCGGCCGGCGTTCAGATTCGGAATACGATCAAGAGCACGCGACATCAGCCACAACAACTGCGTGGCCGCCGTCGTCGCCTGCGTATTGGTCAAGCTCACCAAGTCGGCCGGCACAAGATTGGCGATGCGCACCACATAGCGCCAGTCCTTCACGACCAGGCCGTTTTTCCATTGGTAATGGGTCTGGTAAGCCTGATAACGGTTGTTGTTATCGTCCCAGGTCGTCACCTCGCCCATGTCTTCATGAATCAGGCCGGCCTGCGAGCCTTTCGGAAACGGACAAAACACTGTATTCTCGCCCCACACCACCAGCCATACGGACGTTAAACCCGTACCGGTGCCGCCAGCGTCCAGAATATTCTGCGCATTGCCGGCGGCGGTATTGTTATAGCGGGTGCGGAAACCCATGAACTGGCGCGGATCGTTGGCCGGATTGCCGTAGAACAGCGTTTGCGCCTGAATCTGGTTCATGGATTCCAGGAACATCTGATCTTCCTGCAACCGGAACGCGCCCAAATCGTTGGCCAACAGCGCCAAGTCCTTATCCACCACCGCATACGCCTCCAGCATGCCGATCTGTTCGTCGATCTGCGCCGTGGCGGCCTTGCTGGGCGGAATGCCTTTGTTGTACGACCGCCAATACACCGGCGGCAAGCCCGTCGCCACCGTCACCCGATGCCCGGTCGGCAGATTGCCTTCCATAAAAATCGCATCTTCCAAAACTTCGTTCGTCTGCGACAGCAAATTGGCGATCACCGCGACGCGCCCGTCCGGGTCCTGCATCTTCGCCCAATCCGCCAACGTCAGAAAATTATTCGCCAACGCCACTGTAGTCATTTCGCCTTCCCCCTAAAAATCCTAATTCCCGTTAATTTCCGTACAACACTTGCGCGGCGGTTTTATTCGCCCCCGGCGGCTTGGCCCCGCCCGGCACCAGCTGGTCTTCCGCTATCAATTGGCCGGCTTTATAAAACGCCCGGATCAACTCCGGATGGTTGCCCAGCCCTGTTTTATCCAGCACCGCTTTCAACTCCTGGCTGGCGAACGCGTCGTAGGCTTTTTTCGCCACCGCCAGATTCTCGGCCAGCTTTTCGCCGCCGAACTCCTTGTCCGCCTTGGCCGCTTGCAGCCAGCCGGCCACCTCTGCCTGCCGCTCCGTTTCCAGTTTGGAGAAAATCGATTGCGCCTGTTTAACGCCCAAATCGGCCAGCGCCTGCGCTTGTTCCTGGTTTAAGCCCATGTTTTTTGCGACTTGCTTAAACTCGCCGAGCAGTTCCCGGTTTAAATTGACGCCCGCCGGCAGATTAAAATCGGCATAGTCGTCATTCCGGCCGGCCTGTTGTTCGGCGTCCGCCGACTGGTTTTCCGCACCCGCCTCGGCGGCGCCTTCCGCGCCGGCCTCTATCCGTTCCGCGCTTGCCGCCGGCTCGCCGTCCGTCGGCGCCGGGTTTAAGCCTGCGCCTAAAATCGTGCCCTCCGGCTGGTTTGCAGCCGCTGGTTCTTCTACTTCACTCATACGCCTCCCAATTCCGTTCAATGAATACTGCTAACTCGCCGGAACAGCCGACCAAGCTTGGCCCGTTTAAGCGTCGCCTTCGTGCATTTGCTCGCGCATTAATTGCAGATACTGCTCCGGCAAATCGCTGAATAACCCGACCAAACGCCGGCCTATGCTGCGCCGCCCTTCGTTGTAAGCCATTTCCAACGCGTCCAGCGGCCTGTCCGCATGAAAATAAACCGAAGACTGCATCAACCCGCATTCCGCCAGCAGCCGCCGTACAAATCGCCGGCCGGCGGCGCTGGCGACCACCTCTTTAAAGTCGGAAGATGCTAAAATCTGCCGCGTTTGTAGCGCCGCTTGATGCGGCTCGGTTAATATTTCGGTTTGTTCGCTGTCCATGGGGACAGGTTATACTGAGGGGTGGGAATTATCCGCACGGGTGATAAAAGCAGCACCAGCTATTAAATTCATTATGTATGGATTAATAACTTAGACAGCAGCTCTGTTTAGACTCTGTTCTAAATTTAAAAACATCTGAAACTTATAATCAGAATAAAACCACATTAAAATCAATACGTACATATTTATAAAAAAATTTATCGTTTTGCTTTAACACCTCCACCAGCCAGTGGAAGCCCGTATAGCCATCCATAGGGACCTCCCGCTTTAGGGTTTTGCTATCGTAACCACTGAGGGTTTCTCCTGTGGATGGCTATTCGGGTATGATAGATATCGAATTATTCAATAAATATGTTAGACTAACAGAATTAAGTTTTAATAAAATATTCGTGAAAGCAGATAATCGTAAACATCATACAATACCTGTATGCTATCTTCGTTCATGGCAAGAGAATCCTCATGATAAAAAAGGGGATATAGTTGTCGAATTTCTGCGCGCGAATACGAAACATAAAAAAATTAGAAGAGTTTCTCCGACATCTATTGCAAAGTATGCTGGGTATAACGATCTTTCCAAAAATCCTTTATTTTCAAAAACGCCATCATTATTGGAAGATAATATTTTAGCTCATAAGATAGAGGCAAAATATGCGAACATAATGTCTAATACATTTTTGTTAGGTATTGAGCCTACGCATGAACAACTAAATATTCTAGCAATGTTCTGTATGTCTCTATGGTGTAGATCAACTGCCTTTGAGCCAATTGCTGAGGAAATTTTATTAACTTTTGATAAGGTAGAAAGGCAAATTTATGATAAAGAGACATTACGTCTCACAATGATTATTCAAATTTTCTGTGGTGTAATACCTTTTTTTTTCAGATTTCATCGGGTAGTAGGTTCAAATCTTCTTATATGTAGTGATGCCCCGTGCTGGCCTTGGATACAGAATAATAACAATGAATTTTTTCCGTTTACTGATCCATTGAGGGATAAGAACCTGATACATTCAGGAATAGCTTCTGGTCGATATATCTGTCCCCTCACACCA
>JBEKBU010000240.1:0-6441 GCA_050015235.1 Methylomonas sp.
ATCACCTGACACTTGTTTTCCTTTTATGATTGAAAACAAATTGCTTATGAATAATATTTATTCACCAAAAATACTTATCAAGTTTCTTGATGCTAAGGATGTAAAAAAAGTATTGGGCGGGAATCTCAAAATGGGGTCTGTAAAAAAATATCGGGAAGAATATAAGGAAGAAGCTGGATTGAGGCATGACAATAATGAGTTTTGTGATCATAGTTTTGTTGCTGATCAGAATATTGATATTATCATCCAGTATAAAGGTCACCAAGTTGGAGAAGCTTCAGAAATTAAAAACCGATTAAATTTTGATCAACGAAGTTATATATTTTCCATGTCAGCTATCACGAATTGTTTATTTATTAAAAACAATACATGGTGTTTTGATAATCGAGTTCAAAAGCTGGGAGATAAAGCCATCTTAATTAAGGATCCGTACGAATTTGTGCGCCGAATTAAAATCGCAATCCAAGCCGAACCATTTCTACTAGCGTATCCAGGTACGGATGGTCGGTGTTCAGGTCTAGTGGAATACATTGATTTTGATACGCATAGTGGTCCGATAGGACCATTTCGGAAGTCTAAGGAATACGATTTTCAGAAAGAATGGCGACTAGCACTGATTGACTCCAGAAACGATATGCCTATTTATTTAGATTATCACTTCTTAGAAGTGGGCGATCTATCGGACATTTCGTTCGCAGTTGACACGAATACATTAATTCACCCTGGATTCACGCTTGAATATAAAGTGTTATAAACATGAAATCTGATAAAGCCTCTTTATTACTCGCAAGTGCAAAATACATTCATTCTTTAAAAGAAATTGCAAAGGAAGCCGAGTCAATTGCAAAACTCGAAGGATTGTTAGAAGAAACAGATTTAATTTTACTGAACTTCAATTGGCTAGCTTTAAAATATCGATTTTTTTGGTTTGATAATGCTGAAACTGAAGCGTATGTAGCTTCGAATCTTCCAGATATTGAACTATTTACTCCACTTGATTTTGAACAATTAGTTCAAGCGGCTTTGTATTTGATTGAAGATAAACTTTACAATACAACAGCTATCACAAATGATGGTGGTATTGATTTATATATAGAAGAAATTTTCGATAAACATTATGGTGCGTGCTTAAGAACAGTAATACAGTGCAAACTATATAGAGGATATGTTCCTGTCACAGATATTCGTGATTTTTTTGGTGTTATGGTGGCAAAAATAGCTACCGGTTTATTTATTACCACTGGGCGACTAACCAATCAGGAATTGTCGTTTATTCCAATAGCTAACGCGTCACCACATGCAAACAAGCTATATTATATAGAGAGGAAAGATTGGGATGAAATACTTTCTCTTGCAGAACAGATTTATGAACAGTTAACTGAATTAGAAAACTCAGACGAAGTTGATTATGAAATGATTACAGCACAAATAGAGAAAATACAGAACAAAGCAAAATTAATTCTTTATTTTAAAAAAAACAATCCCGTACAAGAATCGCTTTTCTAAAAATTTACCTTATTACGGTTTGGTATGCAAATTAATGCCTAAAGCTTTTGTAACCTTGAGGATCGTATCAAAACTTGGAATGTGCTCACCGTCCAGAGACCGGTACAGGCTTTCGCGTGAAAGGCCTGTTTCTCTAGCAATTCATACGTGGGAGTGTGTTTCAAGCCACTCTCTCAGCGCATTATTAATGCGTGTTTGCCATCCGGCTCCGCCCGCGCGGAAGGATGACAGCACATCCCTGTCTATGCGAAGGGCGACTTGTTCTTTATTGCCGCTCCCTACGGGTCGTCCTGCTCGACGTTTTTCGACAGCTTCACGCATAAGCAACGTCGCGTCTGGTGAATCTTCGTCATCTTCGGGTTCGATGCCATCAAGATTATTTTGGCGTATAAATGCCCAGTCGCTTTTAGACTCGCCATGTTCACGAGCTGTCCGCATTTCATCCGTTGTCATCGTAGTCATTTTCGAGCCAATCATAGTAAACCTCTCTTTCGCTGTGTTTTGCCGGACGAAAGCTGATGATATGCGGTGTTTCATCCGGTAGGTACACCACGGTTAAAACCGTGAGTTGATCGAACACATAGGCAAAGGCTTGTTGCCGTAGTTCGCCGTTACGCACGGTTTCAATGTCCATACGATAGGGGCTATCAATAACCAAATCCGCATCCTTAAAATCAAGCCGATGCTTTTCAAGGTTGGCTTTTCGTTTAACTTCTCGCCAAGTGTATTTCGCGCCCATGCCGATAAATGTAGATGCGTTAATTCTGTTTGTCAAGATTAATCGTGGCGCGGGCTGCCTGCATCGCTTTTCAAAGTCGACGTCAGCAGATTTTCAAAGTCAATGTCATAGGGGAATGGCGCTTATTTAACCTGCCACCAAATAAAATGTTTTCATGTTAGCACCCCCGAAGCTTCGGCCAGTTTGTTACCGTCAAAATCGCAAACCAGCACCGCGATCAGGAAACAGCCCGGATAACGGTTTTCCAGCGTTTTAATGACCCGCTTCGCCAATTCGGTATGAAATTCGTATTCCAGGCCTAGCTCCGCCATGCATTCGCCGGCGTAACGGGCGGTCTCTTGTTCGGCGATGGCCTGGCAAATATGTTCCGGAGCGCCGATAGTCCGGGCGATATCGGCGACCAGTTCGACATCGACCGGATTACGGCTGGCATGGGTAATAGTTTCCCCTTGCGCCATTTTTGTCAGCTTGCCTACCATGCCGCCGATTATAATACGTTCTATTCCGCAGTTCTTGGCGGCATCCAGGGCCGGCGTCAAAAAATCGCCCATTTGCACGAAACAGCTTTCGTCCAGTTCCGGCAATTCGCGCATGACAAATTTTTCGGTCCGCCCGCCGGTCGTCAGCACCACGGTATTTTGCCCCTGATTGGCGGCCACTTCCACGCCTTGAACGACACTGGCGCGAAAAGCGGCCGTGGAATAGGGATGGACTATGCCGGTGGTTCCCAAAATGGAAATGCCTCCCTGTATGCCCAAACGGTAATTCAGCGTTTTTTTCGCCATTTCCTCACCGGACGGCACGGAAATGATCACCTTGATTCCGCGCCGGCGCAGGGGCTCGGCGGCAATCTGGCGGATATTCTCTTCTATATTTTTGCGGGGAACCGGATTAATGGCCGGCCCGCCGACTTCCAAACCCAAACCAGGCCGGGTAATCAAGCCGACGCCGGCGCCGCCGCAAATTTGTACGGTATCCGGCTGGTCTATCCAGCTGACATCCACGGTCAGCCGGGCATGATTGGTGCAATCGGGATCGTCGCCGGCGTCTTTTTCAACCACGGCATGCGCCAAACCCTCATCGCAATAGCCCTCTTCAACCTTGAATGTCGCCCATTGCCTGTTCGGCAGCAGGCATTCTATGCTGTCCGGCGCCCGGCCGGTCAACAAGCCTTGCACGGCGGCGCGGGCCGCGGCGGCCGAACAGGCGCCGGTTGTGAATCCGGTTCGGGTGCCTTTCGGTTTTTTTTCAGGGAATTCCATGGGCTTAAGCGGTTTTTTGCCGCATTTCCGCCAGGCTTAGCAAAGCATGTATCGCCGCCACCACCAAAGTCGAGCCGCCTTTGCGTCCGCGCGTAATTATCCAGGGCGTATGCTCCAATTCGCCGAGCGCCTGTTTTGACTCCGCCGCCGACACAAAGCCCACCGGCATGCCGACGATTAAAGCCGGCCGTAATTGCTCTTCCCTGATCAGGCGCACCACTTCCAGTAGCGCGGTCGGGGCATTTCCGACGGCAATAATAGCGCCGTTCAGCAAGCCAAGCCGTTGCGCTTTTCGCATGGCCTGCACGGCGCGGGTGCTATTCACCCGGCGGGCTTCCTCGATGACGTCGGCGTCGGCTATGAACTGATAAGCATTTACGCCAAAATGACTCAGGCGCGGCCGAGATAAACCGACGCTAATCATTTCCACATCGGCAATTATTGACGCGCCGTCCAAAATAGCGGCGATGCCCGCCGAGGTTGCCGTGGGCGAAAATTCGGTCAAGCCGTTGAAATCGAAATCCGCGGTCGCGTGTATCATGCGGCGGACGATTTGCCACTGTTCATCGGTGTACGCATGAGCGCCAGCTTCCCGGTCTACAATCGCAAAAGAATCCTGTTCGATTTGCCGGCCGGCCTGAGTTAATTGTTCGGTTTGCAAATTTGTTGTCATTTAATTTTTTATTGGTGATGATGTTCATGGCGCATGGCCAGTTCGCGGAACTGGCAGCCGTCACATTCCAGCATAATAGGCGCAACTTTATCCAAGGCTTCGGCGATGCGTTGATCCAGTAGTCTGAAGATGGCCGGATCGAAACCAAAATAGTTAGCGCATGTTATCGCTACTTGCGGATACTGGGATTGTAAACGCACAACCTGAAGCTGGATGCGTTCTATCAGGGAACCGGTAAATAAATAATAAGGCAAGATTACAAGTTGGGTCATGCCGAGCCTTACCTGGCGCTGAGCCACGGTTTCCAGACGCGGATGGGTAATGCCGGTAAAGGCGATGTCCACCAGTTCATGCTCGGTATCTTCGTACAGCCAGCGCGATAATTTGGCGAGTTCGCCGTTCGCCACCCGGTCGGAAGAGCCGCGCCCCAGTAAAATTACGCCGGTGGTTTTCGGGTCGGGCATGGCCAGTTTACGCAAACAGGTTTTCAGGTTGTTTTTCAATACCTGCAAAATATCCGGATTAGCGCCGAGATGCGGCGCATATATAAATTCCACGTGCGGAAAGCGGGCGCGCGCTTCGACGATATGTTCGGGAATTTCCGCTTTCACATGGCCGGCGGCGCTCAGGATTAAAGGCGCCACGACGACTTTTTCGGCGCCATGGGCGGCGCGTTGCAAACCTTCCGGCAATAACACATCGGCTAGCTCGATATAACACAACTCTATGCGCCAGTCCGGGTGGCCGGCTTGCCATTGCTGCTTAAATAACAAAATTTCATCGTTACCGGCCTGATTACGCGATCCGTGTCCCACCAGCAGAATACACACCGTCATGAATTCGTCTCCGTTTTTAATTGAATAGCGCGCCGAAAGCGATGCGAGAATTCGGCGTCGTAAAGTTTAGATTTCTTTAAATCCGGCCAGTGGCGGGCGCCTAAGGTGGGGCTGACCACTATCATCGCCTGGCTATTGATTTTGGCTATGCGGCATTTTTCGCGGATATCGGCCAGCGTACCGCGCACTATCCGTTGCTCCCCCGGCCAGCTGGCCTTATGCACCACCAACACTTGCGCGTCGTCCGCCCAACCGGCGGCTTTCAGTTCGCGCTCGATAACCGGCAGCAAAGTTATCGATAAAAACAGGCAAAGCGTGGCGTGATGTTTGGCCAGTTCTTGCAAGGATTCGCCCGCCGGCATAGGCGTACGGCCTTCGACGCGCGTTAAAATCACGGTCTGCGTGACTTCCGGCAATGTCAGGCTTTCGACCGCGCAAGCCATGGCGGCGAACGCCGACGATACGCCCGGCACCACTTCTACGGCTATGCCGGCCTTGTCCAAAGGCTGCACCATTTCGATTAACGCCCCGAACAAACCCGGATCGCCAGTCTGTAAGCGGATGACGACTTTTCCGGGTTGCGCCTGCCCGATCAGCCAGGCGCAAATCTGTTCCAGCGTCATATCTTTCGAGTCGCTTATCTGGCAATGAGCAGGCGCCCACTGAGTCGCCGCCTGCTGCACCAGGGAGCCGGCAAATAAAATGGCGTCGGCGCGGGCTATTAAATCCCGGCCTTTGACGGTCATCAAATCCGGATCGCCCGGCCCCGCGCCCACAAACCAAACTTTCGCCGCCTGCTGACCGCTCATGGGAAGAATGCCGCGTTCAGTCCGGACAGCAAGGCCACGGCCGCTAATTTTCGAGAATCAGCCATATTAATGGCAAGGGAACGCAGCGCTATGTCTGCTGTCATGGGCGGCGTTATGCAGATAACTGTTGGCGTCCTGGAGAAAGCCGACGCCTAAAATAACGGCTAAGCCTAGGAAAATCGCGCTTAATCCAGGCAGTAGTTTTGGAGCAAATGTTGCGACGCTTGCTACGATAGTATTCATGGCTGCCGATCCCCGAGTCCGGTTAAAATAACTGCGCGGAACGACAAGCCTGAAAAGCCAAGGTTTGACAGATCGCCCGCCGCAATGCTGTAGTACATTGTCAAAAGGCCTGTCTCCGGGCTTGCGGCTAAGGCCACGTACCGTTGCGGGGGCAGCGCCGGAGTTTAACCGGCTTCCAGTTTCACCCGCTACGTAGCGGGAACCTTTAAACTGTTTCGATTCTATCATGCATTACGGTGCGTGCAAAGTCCAGTCCGCAATGCTTAGAATAAGATGGGCTATTGTTATGAATACAAGGACTGACAAAATCAGGGCTATGTGTTAATCTAGTTTAATATTTAAACTAGTATGAATTCCTAAATGATTACCGTAG
>JBEKBU010000241.1:0-6430 GCA_050015235.1 Methylomonas sp.
GCTCCAGCATTTCCACGCTGGGGTGTTGAAAGTTAAGATGCTGAAGCGTCAAAGTCATGCTTTCGTATATGACCAAGGGCCGGTCGATATTGAACATGACATTTTCCCTGGCTAATAACGGCACCAGCACATAAGGAAAATTTTGCCCGGAAAACGCCACGTAATCGAGGATCAAGGTTTCGATTAAAACCTGATTACGGGTAGTCTGACCGGAACGGTCTATCTGTAAATAAGTTTTACCCTGATTGTCGGTGACGTCGATATGCCCGGCGTCGGTATCCGGAAAATTCAATAACACGCCGTGTCCGACCATCCCGGAAAAAATAAAATGCATATGCTGGCTCAGGCCGTATTTTTCCAGCACCAGCGAAAACAGCAAATCGCCGGGTACGCAAAATCGTTTGGCGTCGGCGTCGTGCAAAGGATTAAAGTCATGCGCAACTTCTTTTGCGAACATACTGGCTTGTTCGGCGGCTATACTGACGCCGCCCTCTTGGACATTGTAATATTCACTTAAAAACATACTTTTTATTATTTATTATTTTTAGTAACGGGGAACGCTTGGATCGCAACTGACCGACCATGCGTCGATTCCACCTATTAAATTATACAGCCGCTGAAAACCGGCGTGTTCAAGAAACAAACAAGCCTGCTGACTGCGGACGCCGTGGTGGCAGATCACGACTATATCCTGATGCTGAGGTAATTCGTGAAAGCGATCCGGCAACTGCGGCAACGGCATAAGCTGGCTGCCGGCAATACGGGCGTAATCGAATTCATGCGGCGCCCGCACATCCAACAGCAGCAGAGGCTGATTGTCCAATAGGCTTTGCTGTAATTTTTTTGGCGTCCATTGGTTTATCGGCATAAAAAATGTTCCAGTCTGGTTAAAGCGGTGGTCATTTTAGCGATTGAAGCGGTATATGCAAACCGGATATGCTTTTCCGGCCGATTGTAGCCGAAATCCTTGCCCGGCGTCACGGCCACCCCTTCGTCTTCCAGCAAATCCTTGGCAAACCGGAAGCTGTCATCGGTAAAAGCGCTGCAATCCGCATAGATATAAAAAGCGCCTTCCGGTTTACAGGCTATCATAAACCCTAATCGCAATAAATTTTCATATAAAAAATCCCGGCGAAGTTTAAACTCATTACGCCGCCGGAGCAATTCCTGCATATTTTCAGGGCTAAACGCGGCTAAGGCCGCATGTTGCGAATGGGTAGGCGTGGCGATAAAAATATTTTGCGCCAATTTTTCCGCGGCGCCGATAAACGCTTCCGGTACTATCAACCAGCCCACCCGCCAGCCGGTCATGCCGAAAAACTTGGAAAAGCTGTTGATAATAAACACGTCTTCGCTATAGCTTAAGGCAGTAACGGCTTGATCGGCGTATACCAAGCCGTGATAGATTTCATCCGCGTAAAAACAACCGCCCAACGCCTCGGTGGTTGCTATGCAGGCTTGCAAATCCGCATTCGCGATTAAAGTGCCGGTGGGATTGGATGGCGACGCCGCCAACACGCCTTTGGTCGATTTCCGCCAATGCCGGTCAATCAGTTCCGCGTTGAGCTGATAAGCGGTGGCCGCGCCAACATTGACGAATTGAGTTTCAGCGTCGAACAATCTGACAAAATTATCGTTGCAAGGATAGCAGGGATCGGCCATGATGATGCTTTCACCCGGATTTAGACTGATTCCGAACGCCAGTAAAAACGCCCCGGAAGCGCCGGGAGTAATAAATATCCGGCCAGGGTCGATGCTGACGCCGTAATGCTGACGATAATAGCCGGCGATGGCGGAGCGGAGCGCCGGTAAGCCGGCGGCGGCGGTATATTTTATTTCCCCGGACTTTAAATATTCGCTGCCTGCTGCCAATACCAAGGGCGGTGTGTTAAAATCCGGCTCGCCGATTTCCATATGAATGATATCGCGGCCTTGCTGTTCCAATTGTTGAGCACGTTGCAGTAACTCCATGACATAAAAGGTAGAAATACCTTGCATTCTATGCGAAACCGGTGGGGTCATAATGTGTCCGGGAAAGAAAAAGCTTAAGCATGATAACAAAGTTCTTGCCTGTTACTCCGCATTCTGTTAAAAAGCCCCGATTTTTTAATGTTGACCAGGAGTCAAGGGATGAATAGTTCCACGTCAGAGTTTACCTTCCAACCTTATGTTGAAAATGAAGGCGAAGAATACATGAATGAAGCGCAGTTACAGCACTTCACCAATATTCTCAATAACTGGAAATCCGAATTAATGCAGGAAGTGGATCGTACGGTCCATCATATGCAGGATGAGGCGGCAAACTTTCCCGATCCGAATGACCGCGCCACGCAGGAGTCCGAATTTAGCCTGGAATTGCGTACGCGCGACCGGGAGCGGCGGCTGCTGAAAAAAATCGATGAATCGCTTAAGGATATCGAATCCGGCGAGTACGGTTATTGCGAAACTTGCGGGATAGAAATCGGCATCCGCCGCCTGGAAGCGCGCCCGACCGCCACGTTGTGCATTGATTGCAAAACGTTGGATGAAATCAGGGAAAAACAATTGGGCTAACCCCGTCGGCGCCTAATGCGCTTTATATCGGCAGGTTTGCGCCGTCGCCCACGGGACCTTTACATATAGGCTCCCTCTATACCGCGCTGGCGTCTTATCTGGATGCGCGTCAACACAACGGCCGCTGGCTGTTGCGCATTGACGATCTGGATACGCCGCGCAATATTCCCGGATCGGTTTCGGCCATATTGTCATGTCTGCAAGCTTTCGGATTGCAATGGGATGGCGAAATCTATTATCAAAGCCGGCGCCTGGAAGCTTACCGGCAAGCGCTGGATTATTTGCGGGCGGCGGATTTAGTCTATGCGTGCGCGTGCAGCCGCGGTCAATTAAACCTGCTCTCCGCCGCCGTTTATCCCGGCTATTGCCGGGATAAACGGCTAGCATCCTTCGGAAATGCGTTGCGGGTGAAAACCGGCCCGCTTGAAATCGGCTGCCGGGATGCATTGCAAGGCGCGATCAGCGAAAACTTGGCGGCGCGGCGCGGCGATTTTATTATTAAACGTAAAGACGGCGTGATCGCCTATCAGCTTGCCGTGGTGGTGGACGATCACGCCCAGCAAGTCAGCCGCGTCGTGCGCGGCGGCGATTTACTGGATTCAACGCCTAAGCAACTGTATTTGCAAAATCTGTTAGACTACCCGCATCCGGAATATATGCATGTGCCTGTCATTGTCGACGCCAACGGCGAAAAACTCAGTAAACAGACGCGTGCGGCGGCGGCGGATTACCGTGCGCCCGGCCCGGTTTTATTTCAGTTGCTCGTTTTACTCCGGCAAAACCCGCCGCCGCAACTACATTCAGCGCCGGTTGCGGAACAACTCGAATGGGCGGTCGCGAACTGGCGGCCGCAAAATTTAAAAAAATTGAGTACGATACCGGAAATAGATGCGTAATTTAAATACCTAAAATAAAAACAACCAGGACTCCCGCCGTGTCAGAACATCCTATCTACCCCGTTAAATCCGAGATTTCCGCAACCGCCTATATTGACGCCGATAGCTATCAGCGCCTGTACCAGCGCTCCATCGCCGACCCGGAAGGGTTTTGGGCGGAGCAGGCCGGCGAATTTCTGGAATGGAGCCGGCCCTGGCGGCAAGTGATGCAATACGATTATCCGCGCGGCGAAATTCAATGGTTTAGCGGCGGGCAATTGAATGTCAGCGTCAATTGCCTGGATCGGCACTTGGGCGCCCGTGGCGATCAGACCGCCATCATCTGGGAAGGCGACGATCCCTCCCAGCACAAACACATCACTTACCGTGAATTGCACGCCCAGGTCTGCCGATTCGCCAATGTGTTGAAACAGCGCGGCGTCCGCAAAGGCGACCGGGTTTGCATTTATCTGCCGATGATACCGGAAGCGGCGGTGGCGATTTTGGCCTGTACGCGCATCGGCGCCGTGCATTCCATCGTCTTCGGCGGCTTTTCCGCCGACGCCTTGCGCGACCGGATTTTGGACGCCGATTGCCGGCATTTGATATGCGCCGACGAAAGCTACCGCGGCGGCAAAATCGTGCACTCCAAACTGAACGCCGACAAAGCCGCCCGGCAGTGCCCGGATCTGCATACCGTGATCGTGATTAAACATACCGGTCATGATATTCCCTGGCAGGAAGGCCGGGACGTCTGCTATCACAGCGCCATGCGGCGGGCCGAGGCGGCGTGCGAGCCGGAAATGATGGACGCCGAAGACCCGTTATTCATACTGTATACCTCCGGTTCGACCGGCAAACCCAAGGGCGTGCTGCACACCACCGGCGGTTATCTGCTGTTCGCCGCCATGACGCACAAGTACATATTCGATTACCACGACGGCGACGTTTACTGGTGCACCGCCGATATAGGCTGGATTACCGGCCATTCCTACGTGCTGTACGGACCGTTGTGCAACGGCGCCGTCACGCTGATGTTCGAAGGCGTGCCGACCTATCCGCGGCCGGACCGGTTCTGGCAAGTAGTGGACAAACACCAGGTCAACATCTTTTACACCGCCCCGACCGCTATCCGGGCGTTAATGGCGCATGGCGACGAATTCGTAACCCGTACCCGGCGCAGCTCCTTGCGCATCCTGGGCAGCGTCGGCGAACCGATCAATCCGGAAGCCTGGGAATGGTATTACCACGTCGTCGGCGACGGCCGTTGCCCGATCGTCGATACCTGGTGGCAGACCGAAACCGGCGGCATACTCATCACGCCGTTGCCCGGCGCCATCGATTTAAAACCCGGCTCCGCAACCCTGCCTTTTTTCGGCGTGCGGCCGGCTATCATGGATAACGAAGGCCGGGAATTGAGCGGCGAGGCGGAAGGCGCTTTGGTGCTCTGCGCGCCCTGGCCGGGACAGGCGCGAACCGTTTACGGCGATCATGAACGTTTTGTAGAGACTTATTTTAAACATTATCCAGGCTATTTTTTTACCGGAGACGGCGCCAGACGCGACAAGGACGGCTATTACTGGATCACGGGCCGTATCGACGACGTGCTGAACGTCTCCGGCCACCGCCTGGGCACCGCCGAAATCGAAAGCGCGCTGGTTTTGCACGAACAGGTCGCCGAAGCGGCGGTCGTGGGCTTTCCGCACCCGATTAAAGGGCAGGGCATTTATGCATACGTCACGCTGAACGTCGGCGTTGCGGGTAGCGAGGACTTGAAAAAAGCCCTGGCGGAGCTGGTGAAAGAAGAAATCAGCGCCATCGCTCTGCCGGACATTATCCAATGGGCGCCCGGCTTGCCGAAAACCCGTTCCGGAAAAATCATGCGCCGCATCCTGCGTAAAATCGCCGCCGACGACTACGAAAATCTGGGCGATATTTCCACGCTGGCCGATCCGGGCGTGGTTGAAGACTTGATCGCCAACCGCAAGCATTTGTAAGAGCAGTTTATAATCCCGCATAACTTAATGCGGGATGGGCGGAATAAGGGGACAACTGCCGGTAACGGCCTAAACATCCGTATTGGCGTAGCGCTCAGTCGACAGAACTGATAGAATAGCCACTTTTTTGGTTCGGCTGTTATTGTCGTCCGCTCACCAGAACGCAATAGTTCATGACAAAATTCATTTTTATTACCGGCGGCGTGGTTTCTTCCCTGGGCAAGGGGATAGCGGCCTCATCGCTGGCGGCGATACTGGAGGATCGCGGCCTGAAAGTCACCATGACCAAGCTGGACCCTTACATCAACGTCGATCCCGGCACCATGAGCCCGTTTCAGCACGGCGAGGTGTTCGTCACCGAAGACGGCGCCGAAACCGATCTGGATTTAGGTCATTATGAGCGGTTTTTAAAAACCACCATGACCAAAATGAATAATTTCACCACCGGCCAGGTCTACGACCAAGTGCTGCGCAACGAACGTAAAGGCGATTATCTGGGCGCCACCGTACAGGTTATTCCGCATATCACCGATGAAATCAAACGCCGGATCTACGCCAGCGCCGAAGGCATGGACGTGGCGCTGATCGAAGTCGGCGGCACGGTCGGCGATATCGAATCGCTGCCGTTTCTGGAGTCGATCCGGCAAATGGGGCTGGAGCTGGGCCGCGACCGGGCGGTATTTATCCACCTGACGCTCGTGCCTTACATCAAATCGGCGGGCGAAATCAAAACCAAGCCCACTCAGCATTCGGTTAAGGAATTGCGCAGCATCGGCATACAGCCGGACATATTGATCTGCCGCGCCGAACAGCCGATTCCGGCCAGCGACCGCCGGAAAATATCGTTGTTTACCAATGTGGCGGAAAAAGCCGTCATTTCCGCCATCGACGCCGACACCATTTACCGGATTCCGTTATTGCTTCACGAGCAGGGGCTGGATGACATCGTCGTCGATCAATTGCGGCTGGATGTGCCGGCGGCGGATCTGTCGGGCTGGGAAAAAG
>JBEKBU010000242.1:0-6403 GCA_050015235.1 Methylomonas sp.
CCAGCGCTTCCGACAATAAACCGACTGAATTTGTAAGTAAATAGGCGTAGCTTTTTAGAGCTATGGTGGCGATATCCGCAAAAATGGAAAGCCAGCCGTATAGAGCCAACGATTTTCGGGGTTGGGAGGCGGCGCCAATATTTTCTTTTCGTATTGTCATAGCATTTGTGGCTAGTGTCGGCTGATTTTTAGTCTGTTCACTTTGGTTTCAATATCTCAGCCATGGACCCTTGTTTGATGCGGGTAAATTAGGAAATCAGCTAATCGGTAAATTAATGGTAACGCAAGCATGACCGGGCGGAATATTTTGCAATTGCAGACGGCCATGATGATCCTTGACAAATCGTTGCACCATGGCCAGACCTAATCCGGTGCCGCCGTCTTTAAGGCTGACGAAAGGCCTGATGCCTTGTTTTAGGTAATCATCGGTAAAGCCTGGGCCGGAATCGGTAACCGTCACAAACAGCCTATTATTTCCCTGAGTAACGACTACTCTGACTTCGCCGCTATTTGCGCCGATAGCCTGTATGGAATTCAGAAACAGATTCAACAGCATCTGCCTGAATTCGCTTTCCGGTAGAAACGCATAAATATCGTCCGCGACTTCAGAGCTAAATATTATATTCTCTTGCGTCTGGTATCTTAATAATACCAATAATTCTTCCAAAATCTGTTTGATTTGGATTTTTTGGGCGGATTCGGCTGTGTTGCGGGCCGAAGCCAATAAATCATTAAGATTCCGGGTCAGGCGTTGTACTTCGCTGTAGATCATCCGCATACGATCGCCTAGTTCCTTATCGAGGCATTCCCGCAACATATTCTCTAAAGCCAGCTGAATACTGGCTAATGGATTACGCAGTTCATGGGCGGTGCTGGCCGCCAGTTCCGCCAGCGCCGCCAGACGCTCCGCTTTAGCCAATTGCTGGCTTTGCTCCAGCAGGGCGTGGCTGGTTTGTCTAACCTTGGTTTCCAGCGCGGACGTATACTGCAGATGCTCCTGCTCCAGCTCCAGTAATCTGGACACCAAATGATTATAACGGTCGAATAAGGCGTGCAATAGCGGATCGGACGTGTCGGTTTCGATAGGTTTCATTTCGCCGTCCGCCAAACCGGAAAGCAGATCTTTCAGAGAATCCAGGGGCTCGAGCACATTAGTTCTAAAAAAGTAATGGCCTATCCAAAATAGCAGGAACGGTAGGATGATGGCTAACTGCAATTCCAGCTGGCTATCGTTCTTGACATTGATCAGCAGTTTTTCTTCTTCCGAGGCTTGCTTGTCCAACACCTGTTCAATCAGTTCCAGCGCCCGCAGCACGCTGACCTGATCGCCGGGAACGGTCTGGGCGAATACGTTCTGAATATAGTTCAAGTCCAGGGGGACGGAGCTGGCGTTGTTTTGCGCGTTGAGAATATCGATCAGTTGTTTGTGGATTTCGTCTATGCCGTCTTGTTCGGTCGAACCGCCGCTTTTGCGTTTAGAGGCAAGCTTCAACTGTAATTGCAACAGTTCGAAAATGTTTTTCTCCATTTGCCGGCCGCGTCCTATATCCTTTTCCAGGGTATGAATGCGTTGATCGTTTACCCAGGTTAAGCGGCCTATGGCCAATAATTCGCCGATAACGAGCAAACCAAGAACAAAAGATACGAAAATGACTGGCCGAAACAGCAACTTACGCATTGTGGGTTTCATAATCATAGGCTTGGAATAAATAAGCAAGGAATCTGGTATATAGAGAAAGAACAGTTAATGATTGGCTTAGTAAGCACGGCAAGGCTAATCAAAGGCAAGCAATTATTGTAAATGATAGCAACTTTGGCTTTTAATTATGCATTGATCTTTAATCGGAAAACTGATCTTGACACCGTGTTTAGTCTCAATCTCTTACTGAAGCTAGCTAACCGACATAGAATAAATGCAAAAAATAATAATTCTCTAATAACGCGCCGTTCACTTAAGTGTGGATAAAAAGTATGGACTAATGATGGCATGCAGCATAGCCTCCAACTGATTGGCGTCCAAGCCGCTGGTTTCCCGATACAGCCGTGGAGCGAGCCCTGTATAAACTTGCAAAAGTGTTGGATCGAAATGATTGCCGCCGCCGGTTTCCAGCTTGGCGATAGCCTCTGTCTGAGACCAGGATTCTTTGTAGGGGCGTTTGGAAGTCAACGCATCGAAAACATCCACAATGGCGAATATCCGGGCGTTGACCGGGATCTCTTCCGCCCGCAAGCCTTTAAGATAGCCGCTACCGTCGTATTTCTCATGATGAAATTCCACCACGTCCCGCGCGCCGTTTAGCCAACTGGATTTTCGTACTATGTCTACGCCAAGGGTGACATGGGTTTTCATGATCTCGAATTCCGCCGGCGTCAGTTTTTCCGGTTTCAGTAAAATCGGATCGCGAATCCCGATTTTTCCGACATCATGTAAAAAAGCGCCAGCGATCAGGCAACGAAGATTTTCAGGAGCGAGTCCCACCGCTTCGCCTAACCTAAGCGCGTAATAAGTCACCCGATAATTATGGCTATTAGTGTCCGAATCGCGTGCAGCGATAGCGCAACCCAACGCATTCATCAATTCCAGATTTCCCTGTAACAGTTCGTCGGACAGTTTCACCACGCCGCGAATCAAGGCGACGACGATGGGATACATTAACAGCGTCGTAAAGGAAATCCCCAGCGTGGCGAAAATCAGGGTACGCAAAACATTCGACTTGATGGAAGCGAAGGTTTCCCTATCGACTTGATAAACGCCCTCTAAATAACCGATAGGCATTTCCGCGCCGCTACTTGTCAAGGGCACAAAAATGACCAGCCACAGATGATTTTCAATGATATGCATCTCATGTGTAAAGCCGTCGGCTGTTGGAAATTGATGTCGGTATTCAGCTAGACGTTGCTCGGGAAATTCATCTTTCTTGCGGAGGACTTCAAACTTTAGTTCTTTATTGCGGTCATAAAGTTCGACCATTAAGAAATGTTGACGGATCAATTTTTCCGTCAGTTGGGTGAGATGTGCGAAGGATTGCGCGTTGATTTGCTCAAGACTTTCAGCGGGTTCCCCGCTTAACAGGGATGCTTCCTTCAGCGCCAGATTTTGCACAACACGTTCGACCCGGTTGATTTCCAGCCACAAAATGCCCCCGCCTAGCATCGTGCACAAGAATAACCATCCCAACAGCAAGCGGATCAGAATTTTTTGGTAAATCAAGCGGCTAGCGGGTAGTTGTTGAGAAGATAGTTCGGATTTCATGTCAGCCTCAATTCGCAATGACATTTCCAAAAATCCATAGCCAAAACTTAGGAGTATAGGATTTCAGCTTAGCGGGATATTTGATTATATTGTGCAAAAAATCACTGTATAAATCAATAAGGGTAAATACCACACGGCGGTGGAGTGTTCTAGGCAGACAGCCCGCAAAACAGGGTGGATCAATAGCGCTTGCTCGATCTCGTCCTTCAAGCCCGGCAGCGAGACAAATGAAATGTCTTCTTGCGCTACACTGATTTACTGACCTTCCCTAGCGCCCCAAGGCGACAATCAGATCGGCCTGGACATCGTTCCGCGTTTTTCGGCGTTGAATTTCGGCTTTCTGTAGATTCACCTTGCCGAAACTCAAATCGAGAGAAGATTTCACACCGCCCTTGGTGAGGGCTGTGATCTGGTTCAATTCCGTCTGCCGGTAGCCACTTCACACCCGCTACTTCTGCAAATCACTTGAGTTTAATAACCTGGCAAAGGCTGCGACAATTGTCGGTTCTGGCTGACGAATGGGCGGAAAGGATTGATATTGCTCCCAACCACCTCCCAACGACTTATAAAGTCCGATAAACTGCTCGGCAGCGCTCTGTTGCGTCATTACATATTGCGCTTCCAGATCATATTCCTGCTTCTGTGCATCGATGACATTGAGGGAGTCCGTCAAACCGCGATTGAAACGCTCTGTTGCCAGCATGACGGCGCTCTGGCTTGCCTTCAAAGCGTTGCCCAATTTTGAAAGCCTGTCCTGTTGCGCTTTATAGGCATCAATGAACGTATCGACCTCGCGCACCGCGTTGAGGACGGTTTTCTTGTATTGGACAAGCGTTTCCTTGGCGCGAAGGTCAGCCTTATCGACTAAAGCATCAAGTGTTCCAAAATCCAGAATTGACCAGCTGATAGACGGGCCGAGCGACCAGATAAAACTAGCGGGATGTCCTGAGCCTATGACTTGTCCGCCCTGCAGGCCAGCACCGCCGATCAAATATACGTGCGGGAACAGATCGGCTTCGGCCACGCCGATTTCCGCCGTGGCTGCCGCCGCTTTGCTTTCCGATTCTTGAATATCAGGGCGACGGCGCAAGAGATCGAGCGGCAGTCCGGTTTGAATATTTTCCGGCAAGAATGGCAGCATACGGGTCTGGTCGAGTACCTTGACCATATCTTCGGGGAATTTCCCCAAGAGCGTCGCAATTACATATTGTGCGGCGTGGATTTGGGCAATGAGCGGCGCTTTCTCGGCTTCAAACGAGGCAAGCTGCCGTTCCGCCAAGGTCACATCCAGCCCGTTGGTGATGCCACGATCATAGCGTTCCTGCGTCAGTTTGACGTAATCGTTGATGTTATCAATGTTCTTTTGCAGGACAGCCACCCGCATTTGTCCGGCGCGCATATCGATATAGGCGCGGGCAACATCGGCGATCACCGTAATCAGCACATTGTTACGGGCTGCGATAGTTGCTTGTGTATCATACTCTGCCGCTTCAATCTTGCGACGATATTTGCCGAACAGATCCAGCTCATAAGCGGAGTCAAAGCCCGCGATACTGTTAATTTTGCTAAAGCCAGCGCCGTTGTTTCCGGCCCGCAAGGGCCCGGCGGCGCGGCCTTTAGTCATATCGCTGCCGGTTCCGATAGCGGTGGAAGCACTCAGCTCGACCTCTGGCAAAGCGCCGCCGAGGACGACTTCTTCC
Source organism: Methylomonas sp. (assembly GCA_050015235.1). GTDB lineage: Bacteria > Pseudomonadota > Gammaproteobacteria > Methylococcales > Methylomonadaceae > Methylomonas. The sequence continues at coordinate 4,954 of JBEKBU010000242.1, forward strand.
TGCGTCCGCGCTTCCTGAACGCGGTCGAGCGCGATTTCAAGATCGGGGTTGTTGGCAATAGCCTGATCGATAAGCGCGTTAAGTTCAGGATCTTTGAGTGACTTCCACCAGATCATCGCATCGATTAAGGGCTGATCAGGCTTTTGTGCATCCTTTTGTGACGCCGTAAATTTATCCGGCGCCGGCATATTAACAGGATGATAATCCGGCCCGACTGCGCAACCGGCAAGGCAGAAACATAAAAGAGCGCCGGACAGGCTTATGAATTTTGTTTTACTTTTGGGCATGAGCATTGCCGTCTTCGGAACCGTCTTGAACATTGACCTTATCGCCTTGTGCGATCTGGTTGCCGATATTGAGAGCGATCTTGTCTCCTACATCAACGCCTGACGCGATTTCGACGCTGTTGCCGTTGTCGCGGGTAATCGAGACATTCCTGAAATCTACCTTGCCGTCTTTGCCGATCACTGCAATCTGCGGCCCGTTGCTGCGGAAGACAAGGGCCGCAGCCGGCACTTGAAGTAAGCCTATATTGGGAATTTCGAAGCTGGCATTGATATACATGCCGGACACAAGCGCATGATCTGAGTTGGAAATATCCACCTCCACCCGAAGGGTACGGGTCTGCTTATTGATTGCGCTGGCGGTGCGCGTCACCTTGCCGTCAAAGGTACGGCCATGAACATTGCTAGCTGTTATATGCGCTACAAGGCCCAGAGTTATATTTTGCGCCGCGCTTTGCGGCACATCGACAAACACGCGCATCGGGTCATCCTGGACGATGCGATAAAGCGGCGTCGTGTTCGCCGTGCTGCCAGCGGTCACAAGATTGCCGATATCGATATGCCGTTCAGTAATCGTGCCGTCATAGGGGGACGTAACTTGCTTGAAAGCCGCGAAAGCAGTGTAGCGGTCAACATTGGCCTTATCGAGACCAACTTGCGCTACAGCGCGATCATAATCCGCCTTTGTGGACTCCCGTTCCTGTTGGGACACAACCCCTATAGGCGAATTTTTCCAGCGTTCATAGGTAGACTTGGTGAACTCAACCTGCGCTTGGGACGATTTGAGCTTGGCTTGCGCCGCGACAAGTTCCGCATCGAGTTCCGGCGTCTCCAGAGTCGCAAGTATCTGATTATTGGTAACGTGATCGCCGATATCCGCGTTCCATTTGTGGACATAGCCGTCCACGCGGGCATAGATGACGCTTTCATACCATGCGGCTGTCGCGCCCGGCAGCGTCAGCGAAACGGAAGCCGGAGCCTTTTGCACGGTAACGGCTTCGACCAGAGCGGGGGCTGTTGCTGTTTCCTTGGTCAATTGAGCGACATCGTCTTCATGGTTTGAACGGGCATGATGGACGAGGCCAAAGCCAACGCAGAGAATAACAGCAACGCATACCGCCAATATTCCCAATTTGCGGCCGGTTGTGGCAAGAGGCGGTGCGGCT
>JBEKBU010000243.1:0-6355 GCA_050015235.1 Methylomonas sp.
TATTGATCGCGGCGCCCAACAATATAAGCATTACAAATATTTGTTTCATTATTATGACTCCTTAAAGCTAAAAAAAGGCGCCGCGACTAGCGCATGCCCGACCGGCAAACTTTCCCGTTTCCGCACTGATGTTACAGCTTAGCCGCCGCTCCGGCAATAGTCTGTACGCTACAACACATAAAAACGCTATTCTACGTGCGCTAGCAGACAGACGGTCAAATGCTTAACGAGTATCTTATTTTTTAAGTACCCCCGGACTCTGCATTACTAAAGGTTTAGATTTCTCCAACCCCTGGAATTGCAATACATCAACGGAGTTTATTCATTGACAGCCATGCGACCCGTCTTCGCCGCCAATCTTCTGCTAGCCAGCCTGCCCGCCGAGGTTCGAGAACAATTGCTCGCCCGGAGCGAAACTGTCGAGCTCAACTTTGCCGAAGTGCTATACAAAACCGGCGACCGGATACCGGATATTTATTTTCCGACCGGCGGTTTTATTTCCTTGGTCACGCCTGTTGATGGCGGTTCGGGTTTGGAAGTCGGTCTCATCGGTAATGAAGGCATGCTGGGGCTAAGCTTGATACTGGGCGTCGAGACGGCGCCGTATCTGGCCGTGGTTCAGGGAGCCGGCTCCGCTTTGCGCATGACGTCGGCGGCATTTCTACAGGTACTCGAAGAAAATCCCGTGCTGCGGAAGTTGTTAAAACGCTACCTCTATGTCTCCATGCGCCAACTCGCGCAAACCGCCGCGTGCTACCGTATCCATGTCGTCGAAGAGCGCCTGGCCCGTTGGTTATTGATGACTCAGGATCGCGCCCACGCAAACTCCTTCCACATCACCCATATTTTTCTGGCCTACATGTTGGGCGTGCGGCGTGTCGGCATTACCAAAGCGGCAAGTTCGCTACAGCGGCAAAAGCTTATCAGCTACCGGCGGGGCAATATCACGATTCTGGACCGCGCCGGTTTGGAAAAAGTTTCCTGCGGGTGTTATCAGGTGGAAAAACAAACCTACGATACGATCATGGCTCATTCGGCAAGTTTTGAAAAGGAGCAAACGTTTGCTATTGCAAATGTTATTGAATAAACGGATTAATAATTGTTAAACGATCGTTTATAACCTGTCCATGTTGTAAATCTTCACTAATAAGCCTAGAGCAATTCGAACTGAGTGCTGCTGAGATAATCAGACTGTCATAATGACCGAATCCGTAACGGACTGCAATCCGCCAAGCTTGGCGTATTTCTTGAATCCCAACGTCCGCAGTCGTAACCGCCTTGATGAGAGCGGATAATTCCCTAATTACATCTTCTGGAGCGTATTGACATTTCCGGCGTAAAACATGGCTGCACTCGTTGTAGAACGCATCTCTATTAGCAATAGGCTTGCCGCCCCAATCAATGCTCACGGTATTTAAATAAGCTAACGCCGTCATACGTTCGGCTTCGTTGTTAATTTCTTCGTCAGTAAAAACCGCGCCATTATCGGCATGTTGCCGAATGAAGGCCCAATCGATAACGGTTTCTAGAACTTCCGGTAGCGGCTTTTGCAATCGTTGCCGCAGTTGCATTAACCGTTGACTATGAATTTCGTCTAAATCTGCTTCAATGTGCATTGCCGGCGTCTCAAAAAGGATAACTATTCGATCAAAAATAGCGTCCAGGAGATAACTCGAATGTCCGACAAACCCCTTAAGAGGAAGAGGAGAAAGCCTTGAAAAAATCAATGTAGAACTTTCTAATTTTAGTATTGCCTGTCCCCGCCCGCGATAAACTGGCGAAGACAGACAGCGTATTAAACGGTATAAAGCTTTGCGCCGCACTGTAAACGTTTCACTACGGCCGCCAGTCTATCGATTTCCTCATAAGTGTTGTAAAACGCGAGCGAAGGCCGCACGGTGGTTTCCAGACCGAAACGGCGCAGGATGGGCTGAGCGCAGTGATGACCGGCGCGTACCGCGATACCGGCTTTGTTCAAGGCGTTACCGACTTCTTCGGTACTATGGCCGGCCAGTACGAACGACATCACGCTGGTTTTCTCGGCCGCCGTACCGATCAGCCGCAGTCCGGGGATGGCTTGCAGGGCATGCATGCCATAAACCAGCAATTCGTGCTCGTAACGGGCCACATTCTCTATGCCGACTTTGCTCAGATACTCCAGCGCCGCCCCCATACCCACCGCATCGGCGATGTTGCCGGTGCCGGCTTCGAACTTAGCCGGGGCCGGTTGGTAAGTGGTTTTCTCGAAGGTGACGTCGTCAATCATGTTGCCGCCGCCTTGCCAAGGCGGCATGGCTTCCAGCAGTTCAGCCTTGCCGTATAATGCCCCTATGCCGGTGGGCGCGTAGATTTTGTGACCGGAAAAAACCAGCCAGTCACAGTCCAGGCTCTGCACGTCGACCCGCAAATGCGACACCGATTGCGCCGCGTCCAGCAAAACTTTGGCGCCGACGCCATGCGCCATGGCGATCATTTCTTGCGCCGGGGTCACCGTTCCCAAAGCATTGGAAACCTGAGTGAACGACACCAGTTTGGTGCGGTGGTTCAGCAGCTTTTGGTACTCCGCCAGCATGATCTGGCCGCGATCGTCGACCGGAATCACCCGCAACACGGCGCCCGTTTCGGCGCACAATTGCTGCCAGGGCACGATATTCGCGTGATGCTCCAGCCAGCTGATGACGATCTCGTCGCCCGCGCCGATGTATTGCTTGCCCCAGCTTTTCGCAACCAGGTTAATGGCTTCGGTGGAGCCGCGCACAAACACCACCTCGTCGGACGACGAGGCGTTGATGAAGCGGGCGGCGATATTCCGGGCGCATTCATAGGCGTCCGTGGCCCGCGCCGCCAATTCATGAGCCGCACGGTGGATATTGGAGTTTTCATGCTGGTAAAACTCGGAGAGCCTATCGATCACCACCCGCGGTTTCTGCGTGGTGGCGGCGTTATCCAGCCAAGCCAACGGGTAACCGTTGACGCGCTCTTGCAGAATCGGGAAATCGCGGCGAACGGCATGCACGTCAAAGGGCGGATGCGCTGATCCCAGTCCGGCCAATTGCGGGTTGCGGCCGAGTTCGGACAAATCGTTGAGAAAGTAAAACGACGGTCCGGCCGAAGCGACTCCTGGCGCATTTAAGGGGTTAGAGCCCAGTACCGCCGCCAGCTTGTTAAGCTCCAGCTCGTCAGGCAAGCCGAAGCTTTTCCTCGCCAAGGCGGATAATGCGGCTTCATCCGTGGCGGGCAAGCCATCAAAGCTCTCGAGCGGAACGGAAGATAGGGCCGGCGTAACCTCGGGAGCCAGCGCGGCGTCAATGATGGAAACGGGGTTATCATTCGGCCGTGCTGAATAAAATTGGTTGGCCAAGCGGTTTAATTCGCCAATATCCGGCAATTCCAGCCATGCGTCCGGGCTGCCGCCACTTAGGGCTTGCTGGGCCAATTTTGATAAATCGAGACTATTTATACTCATGATATTTGCCTACTTCGACATTTTCCAGTACGCCCAGCGCGTCCTCGGTCAATACCGCCAGCGAGCAATACAGCGAAACCAGATAAGAAGCAATCGCCTTATGGTTAATACCCATGAAGCGTACCGACAGCCCCATGCTCAGTTCGTCGGTGAGATTCGGTTGATACAGACCGACCACGCCCTGACGGCTTTCGCCGGTGCGCAGCAATATAATATTGGTTTTGCCGTTAACGACGCCCAGTTTGTCGGTCGGGATCAAAGGCAAGCCCCGCCAAGTCAGGAACTGAGAGCCAAACAGGGAGGCGGTCGGCGGTGGAACGCCCCGGCGAGTGGCTTCCCGACCAAAGGCGGCGATCGCGCTGGGATGAGCGAGGAAAAAGCCCGGCTCTTTCCAGACTCTGGCGATCAGTTCGTCTAGATCGTCGGGTGTTGGCGCGCCGCTACGCGTTTGAACCTTTTGCGATTGCGCCACATTGTTCAGCAGTCCGTATTCGGCGTTATTGATCAACTCGCTTTCCTGGCGCTCCTTAACGGTTTCGATGGTCAGGCGCAACTGTTCATGTATCTGGTTATGCGGGCTGCTGTACAAATCGGCGACGCGGGTATGTATATCCAGCACGGTGTTGACGGCGTTAAGCCGGTATTCGCGGCCCCATTCCTCGTAATCGACAAAGGTTTGCGGCAAATCTTTTTCGTCCAGGCTGGAGCAATCGACAGTGATACTGGTTTCGCTTTTAACTTTGTTGACGCGGTATATACCCGCTTCGACCGGCACCCATTGCAACAGGTGCACCAGCCAACGCGGAGTGATCGTCCCCATCATGGGCACGGTTTTGGTCGCGTTCGATAGGGTACGCGCGGCGACGTCGCCTAAGGCGGTATGGGCTTGATGTATGTCTGACATGGTGATTTTCTCTGTATAGTTTGGTTATAGAAATTAAATTTTCCGTGGCTCGGTTCGATAACGAGTTCTTTATCCCGGTACGGCAAGGAGCCATATCTCGTTACACGGCCAATTCATAAAACGATAGTCTATGCATTCGCCTCGCTTTTATTTCAAAACAAATCTTTCAAAACAAATCCATATTATTTTATAGAGTACCCCTCTCTATAATCTGCGTCAATGCCTTGAAAACTCTGAGATCGCCCTGTATATCCCTATTTAAGATAATATTATCTTTAAATATCATATAATTTTATGCGCGGAAGCCGCGCCGTTTGGAAATTAATTTATAAACCATTGTTTTTTATATTTTGCATAAAATAAAAACCCGGCGATTGTTTTTTATAACCAGTTATATGATATTTTTCGATGTAATATTCGGCATCTATCGCACGCCAGTTGCATAAGACGCTAAAAGCCGCTCAGGGGCTGGCCTAGAGACAAATTCAGAAAAAATTAATTTCCGCCGCCTCGGCCTTGATGTGCGCTGTTTGAGAAAAAGAATAGACCGTTTGGCGCCGAGCGAGCGGCAGGATATGGCTTATATACCGGCTCCCCCTTCAAAAAATTCGCTACGCGCCTGGGCCTGGCTGACGTGACTACCCGGCGGAACGCTATGGGTTAGCCAAACGTTGCCGCCAATGGTGGAGCCGCGGCCGATAGTGATCCGCCCTAAAATGGTGGCGCCGGCGTAAACGACTACCTCGTCCTCGACGATAGGGTGGCGGGCGTTACCTTTCACCAGCATGCCGCTTTCATCCTTGTCGAAACGCTTGGCGCCAAGCGTGACGGCTTGATAAAGCCGGACATGCCGGCCAATTACCGCCGTTTCGCCGATCACGACGCCGGTGCCGTGGTCGATGAAAAAACTCTCGGCGATTTGCGCGCCGGGATGTATGTCGATGCCGGTCGCGGAATGGGCCGCTTCCGCAATGATGCGGGCCACCAAAGGGGCGCCCAGCCGATAAAGCTGATGGGCGATGCGATGGTGGATCACCGCGGTAATGCCTGGGTAACAAACGAGAACTTCGTCGGCGCTGCTGGCAGCCGGATCGCCTTCATACGCAGCCTGGATATCGCTGTCGATCAAGATTCTGATCTTAGGCAACCGGGCGGCAAAGTCGCGGGTAATTTGGGCCGCCTGGAGTTGGGCGTCCTGCTCCAAACCTTGCTGTTTGGCGATAAATTGCAACTCGAGGCCAATCTGACGATTTAACTGGCGCAGCACGCTGTCCAAAGTGTGGCCGACGAAATAATCGACGCCTTCGTCATTAATATCGGGCAAACCTAAACGATTAGGAAACAACACGGCAGACAAATTATCGACAATATGGCTTAATACCTTACTTGACGGCAGTTTCGGCGGATGATCGCGGCGTTGGCGGCTTTCCAGCGATTGCAGGCGCAAGTCCCGTAATTCGGCTACTAAAGCGTCGATGCCCCAATGAATGCCGTTACTAGTCAAATTCATACCGCCACGCCTTGCGTATCGAACAAGCCTTCGAACAGCGGGGAACTCAGATAACGCTCGCCGGAATCCGGCAATATCACCACAATGGTTTTGCCGGCATTTTCGGGGCGTTTAGCCACGCGTAACGCCGCCGCCACCGCCGCGCCACAGGAAATACCGGACAGGACGCCTTCTTCGCGGGCCAGGCGCCGGGCGTAAGAAATGGCTTCTTCGTTGCTGACTTGTTCAATTTCATCCACCAGCGACAAATCCAGCACATCGGGAACAAATCCGGCGCCTATGCCTTGAATTTTATGCGGCGCGGGTTTTATTTCCTGACCGGCGCGAGCCTGGGTCAAAACCGGACTGGCTTCGGGCTCCACCGCAATCGAGATAATGGGTTTATTTCGGGTGTGTTTGATGTAACGCGACACGCCGGTGATGGTGCCGCCGGTACCGACGCCCGATACCAGAATATCTATGGCGCCGTCGCTGT
>JBEKBU010000244.1:0-6314 GCA_050015235.1 Methylomonas sp.
TGGCAAGCCGGCGCTCTGCTTATACGCTTAGTAATCTCATAACAGTTCAGATCCGGGACCCCAATATCGAAAAAAACAATCTGAGAGCGGGAAGTTTGCGCCGGGTCAAACTCTTGTACATTACAAAAACCTGCTGTTTCAACTTCATGCCCTTCCAGTTGCAACAGCATCCTGAAGCTTTCGGCGGCGTCGGAATAGCCTTCTACCACTAAAATACAGATTTTTGGTTTCGCTATCGCTATCGCATCTTTGCTTATTAAATTTTCAGTATTCGAATCGATTAACATAATTGATATTACCAAGATATTTTTGATGCAAATGCATAAATCGGCCAAGAAGTTAAAACTAATGGAAATGTTTTAAAACAGGATAAATTGTCTGCTGTTCGTAGACCAAAATAAATACGTACGACTACTTAGATCGAGACGTCATGAATCGATAGCTTCTATTCGTATGGGTAAACCTTGTATTTTTTCATCCCTTACCCCGATTACCTTTTTAAATATTTGATAATTAATATATTTTTTTATTTGTTCCGATGTGACAATCCGTTAACTCGGCGATCGGCCGATTCGTGTAGACTTTTTTAGGCGCTATAAGTATTTATACGTATTGCATATTTAGTCATTTGATTGATATCGTAGAATACGTGTTTGAATAAAGAGCTGATTTAGCAGAGAGTTGATGCGTGAGATTTTTTTTGGACAATATTTGCATTGCCCACTACTGCTAGCGCCGCCGCCTTCTTCCCCAGTCATGGTAATACCGATACAGGTCGTAAGTTTCCATCGGAATTCGATCGGCTCAAGCAATCCATCAAACACAAAGCGTTTATACGCCAGGCCCCGAGCTGCTTATTCAACGGTCACGGACCGGGAGCAGCCTCGCGGAAGCTATCATCTCGATATGGTGCGGCCCGGCAAAGATTTTTTTTAATCAGGAGAAATTTATGTCAGTACAAGTAAGCGGCAAAGTAAAATGGTTCAACGATGAAAAAGGTTTCGGTTTTATCGAACAAGACGGCGGTAAGGATGTGTTTGTACACTTCAGCACAATCAATAGCAGTAATGGGCGCAAAACCTTAAAAGAAGGCCAACGAGTAACAATGGAAGTGATAATCGGTCAAAAAGGCCCACAAGCGGAAAACGTTACGCCTTTATAATCGTAACGCTTTAAATTAGCGGTAAAGATGCCGAGCTAGGCGTTCAGGAAATGCTGAGCGCCCTAGTACATGTGAAAAATCAAAAACCACGCTGGTCTTTGGTTCAAACGTTCGGCGCCAGCTCTGAAAACTGCACTATAGGCGTTCAATTGCTTAACAGTTAGCCATGTACCATTATGCCGATAGAAATAAAGAGACGGAAAATCTGCGCCAACGCGCGGAACAGGAGCTTGTAACCTGCTGGAATGCGGCTACGAACCAGCTGATATCGCCCAGCCTCCATGCCGGTCAAACCTCTGCCAGGCGCTCCGGCGCCAAAAGCCAAGGCGGCCAGCTATCGACAAGCTTTTGAAAGCTTAGTCGCTCGGTGAATAGTTACAAATTTCATTTGATGAAATTAATCGATGTTTCCTGGCTTTCCTGAATTATTTTTTTAGCTCATGGTTTTTTCTGTCATTGTAAGAACCTTAATCAGGAAGGGCCTGTATCCGGGCGTGTTTTGCCGAGCAAAAGCGGCTCTTCAAACGGCTAACATCAATTGCTGTCGAGAATTTTTAGCCGAATGCTAAAATTAAGCCAATTGGCCGTTCGGTTGCGCCACAGACCCCATTCTAAATTTGTCAACCACCATTACAAAAGCTTACTAAATTATTTTGTGATAGGATAAAGTTTTGTTCTAACCCAGTAGAGCTGAGAAATGGTTAAATCTTTCCACCCACGTCAATCTAGGCCTGACTTTCTATTGCCTTCGGCGATGAGCCGGACACGCTATGGTCATCACCCTTGCCGTCATTGGCGTAGCTAAAACGCCGGAAGCTAGGATGTGGAGTAATAAGTCTTGAACATGCAATCCGACAGCGCTCAAAAGATCGAAGAATTGCGCATACGCCTGGAACAGGAACTTGCCAGCCTAACGGATATAGTAACGGGCCAATTGAATACAAACGAACAGAGGCTGTCGCTCGAATTACAAGTGCATCAAATTGAACTGGAGATGCAAAATGAAGCCTTGCGGCTTAACCAAACACTTTTGGAAACCTCGAGTGAAGAATATCGAAACCGCTATGTCGACCTATATGATTTTGCCCCGGTCGGTTATCTTACCCTTAACCGCGAAAATCTGATCACGGAAATTAACCTCACTGCCGCCTCAATGCTGGGCATTGAACGCAAAAGACTAATTTCACAACATTTTTCCCAATGGATTGCCAAAGAGAGCCAAGATTACTGGCGCCGACAATATCAGGATCTTAAACAACAAGGCGGGAAACAAAGTTGCGAATTGCTCATGCTGCGCGGCGATGGTTCGACTTTTGACGCCCAATTAAATTGCTGTTGCGTGACCGGCAACGAGCAAACTTCCTCGGTGCGTCTTGTGCTTTTCGACATAACCGAACGTAAAAGAAATGAACGGCTGTTTTTAAAAAGCCAACAGCGCTATGCCGCTATTGTCGAATCGGCGATGGATGGGATCATCACGATTGATGCCGATCAACGAATTTTGCTATTCAACTCCGCGGCCGAAAAAATGTTCGGCTATAGTGCTGATGAAGTAATAGGGGGTACGCTTGAACGATTTATCCCCGACCGGTTTCGCCACACCCATGGCTTACATCTGCGGGCTTTCGAGCATACCGGCTCCTCAAATCGTAAAATGGGTTCGATGGGCCAGATTATGGGGCTTAGAGCCGATGGAGAGGAATTCCCGGTCGAAGTGTCTATTTCCCAAACGGGAATGGATGGCGAAAAATTGTTTACCGCCATCCTGCGCGATATTTCGGAGCGTAAGCGGATGGAGGATCAGCTGAACGAAAGCCAAAGGGAAAACCAGTTTCTAGCCGGGCTAATCCGCTCTTCGACACAGCCTATGGCGGTCGGCTTTCCGGACGGGCGGATAGGTTTAGTCAACGCGGCTTTTGAAGAACTAACCGGCTACACCGCTCAGGAGCTGCAAAGTATGAATTGGGCGACGGATCTGACTCCGCCCGAATGGTCAGCGATTGAACAGGGAAAACTGGCGGAACTTCAACGCGCCGGTCAATCCATGCGTTATAAAAAAGAATATATCAGGAAGAATGGCGCCCGCGTTCCGGTGGAGTTGTTAGTCACTCTCAAGACCGGTTCCGCTGAACTACCGGAATTCTACTTTGCGTTCGTTACCGACATTACAGAACGCACGGAAGCGGAAAGAAAGATACGCGAAACGGATCGCCGGAAGGATGTGTTTCTGGGCATGCTCGCCCATGAACTTCGCAACCCTTTGGCGCCGATCCGCAACGCCGTGGAAATCCAAAAACTCGCAATCAACGATCCGTCCCGTATAGCTTGGTGCGCCAAAATCATTAACCGTCAGCTTGAACTTCTGACCGGACTGGCGGATGACCTGCAGGATGTCTCCCTTATCAAGCGAGGTTTGGTCGAACTTAAGAAAGAAATACTGGAGATACGGGATTTTATACTGCCGGCGGTGGAAACCAACCAGCCACTGATCGACAACCGCGGGCTAGAGTTTAACATGACGCTTCCAGCGGAGCCTATTTGGGTTGAAGGCGACCGGATTCGGCTGGTCCAGGTCATATCCAACCTGATCAATAACGCCGTCAAATTTACTCCTGAAGGAGGATATATCGGGCTTTCGGCCGACCTAACCGAGAATAAGATTTGCCTCCGTGTCTCCGATAACGGTCGCGGCATTGATCCGGCGGATTTATCCAACTTGTTCGACATGTTCTATCAAGCGGGCCATAATCTTGACAACTCGCAAGGCGGCTTGGGCGTCGGTTTATCTATTGTCCACGGCTTGGTTAAGCAGCACGGCGGCGATGTACAGGCGTTCAGCGCGGGTCGTGGCCATGGCTCTGAATTTGTGGTCTGTCTGCCTCGGCATACAATGCACAAACCCACAACAGCTGACGCTACGGTACTTACCGTACCGGCGCTAAAAAAACTTCGCATCCTGCTGGTAGACGACAATCCCGATGTCGCGGATAGCCTATCCTTGCTTCTCAAGACGGAAGGGCATCAGGTACTGACGGCTAACGACGGCCCAAGCGCGCTAGAAATCGCGCGAGCTGAGCGGCCGGATGTCATCTTGCTGGACATCGGGCTACCGGGGATGAACGGTTATACAGTTGTGCAAGAGCTTCGCCGCAACAACGAACTTGCGCGAACGCTGCTTATTGCCTTGACGGGCTATGGACGGCCTGAAGATAGAAAAAAGTCGCTCGCAGCCGGTTTTGATGAGCATTTTGTCAAATCATACGATATTGAAAAGCTACGGAAATTGATAAATGAATATCAGATAAAAAGCTAGCTACACTCCTCCCTCAGCTAAGTAAACGGCGCCCTGTCGATAATTAACCGCCGTTGAATTGCAAACGGTTTGGAAACCGCATCCCGTGGGTGTTATTATGCTGAAAAGCCACTACGAAACGTTTACGATTCAATCATAAAAGGAGCTAATGCTTGCAATACAAAGATTATTACCAAATCTTGGGCGTGAATCGCAATGCGGTGCAATCCGACATCAAAAAAGCTTTCCGTAAACTGGCTCGTAAATATCATCCCGATGTTTCAAAGGAAGCCGATGCCGAAACAAGGATGAAAGACATTAATGAAGCTTATGCTGTGTTGTCCGATATTGAGAAGCGAGCTGCTTACGATCAACTGGGGCAGAATTATCACTCTGGCGAGGACTTTCAGCCGCCGCCTAACTGGGATGCCGGTTTCGAGTTTTCCGGAACGGACAACGCTAATTTCGGCGATTTTTTTAGCGCATTGTTTGGACGGATGGGAACAGGGAGAAGCGGCGCCGGCTCTGGAGACAACCGGGGCTTTCACAGCCGTGGCGAAGATCACCACGCTAAAATTTTGCTCGATCTTGAAGACGCCTTTCACGGCGCAACCCGGCAAATTACATTGCGTACTCCCCACGTTGACCAGCAAGGACGTCTCAGCCTGGAAACGCATACGCTGAACGTCAAAATCCCGAAAGGGATTTACGAAGGCCAGATTATCCGCTTGGCCGAACAAGGCGCGCCGGGCATAGGTTCTAGCAAAGCCGGCGATCTATTGCTGGAGCTGCATTTTAATCCGCATCCCCGATTCCGGGTTGACGGCAACAATCTACACATGAAATTGCCGGTTACGCCCTGGGAAGCGGCTTTAGGCGCAATAGTTCCTATCAAATTGTTCGAAACCGACCTTAAGGTGCGCATCCCTGAAGCCATTCAAAGCGGCCAACAATTAAGGCTACGCGGCAAGGGCATTCCCAGTAAGACGCCAGGGGACTTAATATTAGACATACAGGTCATTCTACCCGCCGCCGCCGCCCCAAAAGCACGGGAAATTTATGAAACCATGGCGCGCGAGCTGGCTTTCGACCCGCGCGCCGATAACAGGATCTAAATATGCAGCAACCAGAAAACACCATAACCGCGGTTCTTGAGGAAAGCGGCCTGACACTGAATGAATTAGCGGCGCTCTGCGCTGTAAAACCGGATTGGGTTATTCTGCACATTGAAGAAGGCTTTCTCGATCCATTAGCGGATAATCAAAACGAATTGCGTTTTTCCAGCGCCAGTCTATTAAGAGCGCAGCGTATTTTGCAGCTGGAGCGCGATTTCGACGCAGTACCCGAACTGGCGGCCCTGGTTGCGGATATGCAGGAAGAAATCTCAAAACTCAAGCATCGCCTGAGTAGCGCCGGAATTGAGTAGTTTTCCTTATCTACTTAATGAAAAAAATCCGGCCGCTTCCAAAAATAGACGCAAACGAATAATCGAGCAGACTTACCTCGGCCACAAAATCAAATTAGCATGCAACACGCCCGTATTATTATCGAATATGCCACGTACATCAGCGTATTCGCCTTTATACAAAGCGACGGCGCGGCCGTTTTGTACCGCTATTGCGCATCGACTTCAACAAGCTTGTTTTCCGGTGTTTCAAGCGTAAATCGCTTATCGCTCAAGCCGATAATTTTTCCTGGAACACTCTGAGCTTTGACGCCGATAACGGCGTCTGATTATTTTAAGCCGCACAATTTGCGGAATTATTCGCCACGGCGGCCAAGCAAACTATCATTATAAAAGAATACGGATAATTATAGTTCATTTTCCACTCCGTCATTTCATTGTAATCCGAAGATAGC
>JBEKBU010000245.1:0-6306 GCA_050015235.1 Methylomonas sp.
GCCTTCTCAATTCTCCGGCAAGAACTAGACTCTATGATTCGGGTGATCTATTTGCTGCAAATAACAGATTTGGCAGAACGGTCCCGGTTAATAAAATCCACTCTACGAGGGGAGAAATGGAAAGTTCCAACTCTCAAGGGAAAGTCCCGTGATGTAACTGATCGGGAGATGGTTGATCTTTCCCAGCAATTACAAGGCTGAACGCAATCGGTCTACCGGTTTGGCTGTGCTTTTGTCCACTTGTCTGATTTCCATAATCATCATTCACAGAACCCATTTCAGCAATTGACAGAAGCAGAGCAGCAGAATGTACTCTCGCACATGCTAAACTATCACGGCGGACCGTTGCACGACAATCCCACCATGGAAGAGTTTTCGCATTATTTGCCTCGCATATTTGAAAAGATAGCCGACAATCTCAAGTGTTACATTGAGAGTTGGAACGTGGAGAAACGTCATGCGCGTGATGCCAACCCGGCATTTCGCAAAAAGCGCGCTACCTCTTCCTTTTACGTTGAATGGCTGTACTTGGGCTCTCACCTGCCATTGACTTGAAACGCGCGACAGTCGGCAAATGGCCGCTATGCAAAGCTTTGCATAACGGCCATACCCTGCCGTTACGCGCACCCACGAAATTTTTCACTATTTCTGGCGGAAAATCCGGGATTTTTCAATAATGATGTCTAAATCCGCCGTGGCCGTGACATAAAAAAAGAAATAGCCCTTATAAATCAATCGTTCAGTTTTCATTAATAGTGGCGCCCGATACAGCTATCGCGGTTTGTTTTAAAGTAGCTAATAAATGTTGAAATTTTCAATAATACTGAGACGTATTATGGCGACAGTCAATTACTGCGTACCCGATGAAGTGAAAGAGGCGTTTAACAACGCTTATCAAGGCCAAAACAAAAGCGCGGTCATTGCCGAATTGATGATGGAGGCCGTGGAGCGTGCGGCGCGCAAGCGTCTCTTAACGGATTTCGATCACCACCTTGCCGAAGTGGGCGGCCGATTGTAAATACTCATAGGCGTCGCGCGCCTGGGCGAAAGGGAAGACCCGATCGACCACCGGACGTATGCCGGCCACGCTCAGAAACCTGTTCAGGTCTTCGAACATGGCGCGGCTGCCGACAAAAATACCGGACAAGCGTTTACAGCCGTTGATCTGCGCCCGGATCAGCGCCCGGAGATTGATCTCGCCGCCGCCGCCGCTGAGCCCGCCGATTATGGCCACGGTTCCCCCCATTCTTACGCTGGCGATGGAGCGCGATAGCGTACCCTCGCCGCCGACCTCCAGCACCAGGTCAACGCCGGCGCCGGCGGTCAAACGCAGCGCTTCTTCCTGCCATTCGGGCGTGGCCTTGTAGTTAATCGTAGCCGCGGCGCCCAGCGCGCGGGCGCGCTCCAGCTTGGCGTCGCCGGACGAAGTGATGATAGCCCGCAAGCCGGCGGCCTTGGCTAATTGCAGCGCCCAGACGGACACGCCGCCGGAGCCCAGCAGCAAAACGCTGTCGCCCGGCTTGAGGCGGCCTTCGGCAAACAGCGCGTTCCAGGCGGTAACGGCGGCGCAAGGCAAAGTCGCGGCTTCAATATAATCGAGATGCGCCGGAATCGTTACCAGCGCCTGTTCATGCAAAACCGCTTCTTCGGCCAACATGCCGTCCAGCGAGCCGCCGAGCGATCCGGCCGTGGTTTGCGGGGTCGGCGCGCCATGGCCCCAATGCGGAAAAAAACAGGCGGCGACCCGGTCGCCAACCTGGAAGCGCGTCACTTGCGAGCCGACGGCGATCACTTCCCCGGCCCCGTCGGAACAAGGAACCACCGGGCCGGGCGCAACGTTAGTATAGCGGCCGTCCGCGATCATCAAATCGCGGTAATTGAGCGATACGGCATGGACCCGCATTCGCACGTCATAAGGGCCGGGAGGGGTAAGCGGGCGTTGAACCAGCTCCAGTCCCGCGATTTGTTGTCCGGCTTTAATTTGGTAAGCTTGCATTGAATTCCCCTTAAATATTCATTAGGCAAAAAGAATTGTGTAATTTATCGCATAATCCCAATTAAAAATCTAACAGCTTAACGCTTTCTATTCATCTATATTGAACTAACGATAAAAATCTATCGCGAAACTGCGGTGGCCGCTTGTTTATCGCCGGACTATCAGGGGTTGAAACGTTAATTCCCCCTCATAGTTTAAACAATTCCTTGAAGTTAAGGCATTCTTGCTCAGGGCGGTCGGTTAATCCTTTACTTAATGGCATTGCAAGTATAAACAGGCGCGGTATCCGCGTTTCTTTCAAATTCATGGGAATGGCGCTACAGCTAGCGCCATTCGGGGCTGATAGTCATGGCTGATGAAAAAGATCAAAAATCGGGATTGTTTTCGTCTTATCCGGCCGGCTTGCTGTTGATAGCCTTGGCGGGCTCGCTATTCGTTACTCAGGATGCTTTTCACGAGTCCCGCCCGGACAGGCCGGATATGTCCGCGCCAAGCGCGGCGGGCCAGGAAAATGTGGACGCCCGCATATGGCAGGATCCGTTTGAAATGATAGACCGGCGGCCAGCCGGGCAGGTCGGGGAAAAAACCGGCGAACGAAATCCAGCCGGGCAATTAAGCCCGGAAGATTGCGGCGCCTTAGCCCAAGCTGAACATACATTGCAAAAAGTTTTCAACCCGGAGTGCTCGGCCGAAGCCAAACAATTTCGTGACGGCCCGCATATTGCGGTGGCGGTCATGCTGCCGGGCGGCGCTTATTTCGAGGATAGCGAAAGCCGGCGCCGGTTGCGTTACGCGGTGTTATCCGGCTTCCTGGCCGCGCTAGGCTATACGCCGAAGGACACGGAGCATATCGGCTATTTCAATCATCGCATCTCTAGCGGCTTCAATTCCAAGATAGCGTTCGAATGGCTGGTCTGGAAGCCGCAACCGGTCTATGCCGGCGCCGAGCATCCGCCAATTTTGTTGCTATATCTTAACAATGACGATTTTAGCGGTACGCCCTACGCCCATCTGCAAAATCTGTTCGCCGAATTCGAACGGCCCCCCCTGGATTGGCAGCCCCCCCTAATCTGGGATTGGGATATCAACGTGCTGGGGCCGGCCAGTTCGGACGTATTGCAGCAGATGGCCCGGGAAGTAAAAAACCGATCTTCCGCCGATTCACCGGCCAATTTCAAGCTTTATTCGCCCAGGGCGACGGTGGATGAAAACAAATTGCTCAATTACCAATCTCCTGAGAATAAACAGAAATATTCGGATTTGCGCCATTATTTTGCCGATCAGGTCGAGCCGGATTTTTTTACCCGCACCACCGCAACCGATAACGAGATGGCGGTTACGCTTGCCGAAGAACTTGCGTTGCGCGGCGTGACCGCCGCCGGCCGGCCGGCGGTTAGCGGCCAAACCTCCGACCGGCCCGGATTTGCGCGCGGTAAACATGTGGTGTTGATTTCCGAACAGGATACGCTTTACGCCTGGCATATCGGCGAGACGTACGCCGAAGCGATTACCCGCCGCTATCTGGATTGCGGCGCCTGGACGCAAAACGTGCCGGAACGTTGCCTGGACGAAAATCGAAAAATATTCGCCAAAACGTTTATCCATCATTACAGCTATTTTCGCGGCTTGGACGGCGAAAGCCCGCATAAAAGCGCGAATACCGGCGCCGGCGGCCAGGATAAGCAGGCTACGGCCGACGCCGCGAACAAAAGCCAAGCCCTGGAAGATGCGACCGGCGACAGCCAGTTCGATTATATCAGGCGCTTGCTGGACAGGTTGATTGAACTGAATGGCAGACTGGAGCGGGAAGGCGGCAATATTAAGGCCATCGGAATTCTGGGCGAAGACGTTTACGATAAACTTCTGGTGTTGGAGGCCATACAGGAAACATTTCCGCAGGCGCTGATTTTCAGCAACGATTTGGACGCCCGATTTCTGCAGCCCGACCGAAACAAATGGGCGAGAAATCTGATTGTGGTATCCAGGTTCGGCCTGGAATTGCCCGATGGGCTGCAAAAACAAATTCCGCCGTTTCGGGATAGTACTCAAACCGGCTATTTTTGGACGACGCAGATGCTGCTGGCGAAAACCGCCGCGCCGCTTAGCCCGGATGCGGAATGTCTGTTCGAGGCCAAGAATAATGCGGAACTCCTCTCCACTATTAATAAATATTACATAGACAACCCCGTCCTCCACGAAATAGGCCGCACCAAGCCATTCCGCTTGCGACCGTCCGAAAAATTCCCCTTTAGAACGGCGGAGGCGGACGGCCCCGATTCCCGGCCATGTTACCACTCCGATCGAACTACGCTGTGGTTCACTCCCTATCATCTCGCCAAGTTGGTGCTGGGCGTGATCGTAGTCGGCGTTCTCGTGATCAATGTCGTCAAACAATATTTTTTACAACGTTTGCGCGCTACGGTCAATTACCCGATAAAAAACCGGGTAACGCACTTTCAAAAAATCTGGACGCTATTGATGTTAAGTATCGGCATGGCCGCTGTCTTGCTATTGCTGGTTTGGCCCGCCAATGTAACCGAACCCTTGGCTTGGCTGGAAGGCGTCAGTATGTGGCCCACGGAAGCAATCCAGTATATCGCCCTTATACTAGCGGTTTATTACTTTATTGAAGTCAAAAAATTCGACGGCTTAATGCGCGAGCAGTTCGAAATTCATTTTCAACTGGCTTTGGACGCGGCGCAAGCCGTTCTGACCAGCGGCGAGGAATTCATCACGGAATGCCTGACTGAAATTAAAGCCTGCCGGCCGAAAAATCTATTTTACATAGGGGGGGCAGGGCTGGCCTGGTTGTTAATATGGATTTTCGACGTTTACCATATGCCTTACCGGGGCTCCAATGCGCCTTTCCGGGGGGATTTTATCCACAACCTGGATGCCTTGCTGTTTTCGTTGTTGGCTGTTGTTTTCACTCCCCTATTTATTGGGATAACGAATGCCGTTCAGTCGCTGGCCGCCTGTATCCAGTACAAAACCCGGGACGAGCAAAATTTGCGCTGGCCCGACGCCGTCTGTAGGCGTTACCAGACCGGCTCCGATATCGGTAATGATTTACTACACGACTGGGTGACGATTAGATTGATCGGCGAACTTACCGAACGGGCGAGCGCGCTGATTCTTTATCCTTTTATCGTCGCTTCCCTAGTGGTGGTGCTGGCCTATTGGAGTTATTTCGACAACTGGATCATGCATCCGGGCATGAAAGTAGGATTAGGCCTGATTTTCGCTTATTTGTTTTATTGCGATTTCCGTTTGAAAACGGAAGCGGAAGCGGCGGAAAAAAAAGCCATACAACGCTTGCGCTACCAGGAGATTTTTCACCGCGCCGGCCATGAAAACGCCGATCTCGCCATGCAACTTGAAAAATTGATAGCCGTGGCCGAGCAATATGCGGCCGGGGCTTATAAACCCTTTTTTAAACGCCCGATTTTTCAGGGCTGCCTGTTATTAATCCTAACCGTCGCCATCGGTTATTCCGATTATTCCACGCTGGTAATGACGCTATTAAAATAGGCCGTAACGGTAAAAAACATGATCATTGCCGAACCGGGGCATGCCGAATAAAAACTGCTTGCAGACGTACAGCCGGGCAGCACAAGCTGATGGTCATGCAGCAGCCGCGCTCATTACCGAGGCGACGACGGGACGCCTTGTGAAAGCGACGGGTAGAAAAACATGTTTTAATTCAAGTATATATAATTTCGTTCAGGTCTTCGCCGTTTTTTGCCCATTCCCGTATTATCAGGCATGAATTTTGCCTGCTGGTATTGGGGCGTTTAAATTTACGCAAAATCCACAAGCCATGCCGGGTCGGCAATGAGTTTTGCAATTCAAATGTATTGCATTTTCGAAAATTGTAAACTAGCGGTAACAATAAAATGGAATTTAATCTGTAAAAATGATACGCCCCACACAGACTTTCGATGTAGGCGCATTATCGCGCTCCGAAATAATCCCGTAGGCGGCGCTAAAGTCTAACAAGCGAATACGTATTTCAGGAGGAAATGTAATCCGTAAGTCGCAGTAGCGGTAGAAGTCCTAAAATTTAAGTTAAATCTCTTTATTTTCAATGGACTGGCGGCCGGGATTTAGGTTTTTTAACCGGCGGATATCAGGAAAAAAATCAGCTGTAGATGTAAATTTAATTTATCAACTCAACTCAATAGGAAATTTCGATATGAGAAAAAAATTACTTACAGTGTCGGCGTTATTGCTGGCCATGGGAGAGCCGGCCTTTGCCGCGGGTTACATCCCCGGTTTCACCAGTTTGCCGGGTTTGGGCGGCGGCGTTC
>JBEKBU010000246.1:0-6206 GCA_050015235.1 Methylomonas sp.
CCGCACATATTTCGGCGCGCTGGCCCAACGGGTGACCGCGACCGACCGCGCCCCGACCGCTTTCCAGACCGGCGTTAATCAGGTGAGCTGGGTGCTGATCCGCTTCATGATGGTCATGACGCCTATTGTGCTGCTGATAAACGGCTTTACCAAGGGCGACTGGCTGGAGGCCAGCTTGTTTACGTTATCCGTCGCGGTGGGATTGACGCCGGAGATGCTGCCGATGATAGTCACCGCCACGCTGGCCAAAGGCGCGGTGGCCATGTCGCGTAAAAAGGTCGTGGTAAAAAGTCTGGACGCCATCCACAATTTTGGGGCCATGAATATTCTCTGCACGGACAAAACCGGCACGTTGACGCAAGACAAGGTATTTCTGGAGCAGCACTCCGATCCTTGCGGCGAAGACTCCGATGAGGTGATGGAGTACGCTTATCTGAACAGCTACTACCAGACCGGCCTGAAAAATCTATTGGATGTGGCGGTGCTGGAGCATGGCGAGATACACCAAGAACTGGGGGTTACGCATAACTTCCGGAAAGTGGATGAGATTCCGTTCGACTTTCAACGCCGCCGCATGTCCGTGGTCGTCAGCGAACGCCAGGACCGCCATCTGCTGATCTGCAAAGGCGCGGTGGAGGAAATCCTGTCCGTATGCGCCTCCATTAAACAGGGCGATCTGATCGAAACCATGGATGACAAGCGATTGGCCGTTGTCCGCGCCATCACCGACGATCTTAACAATGACGGCATGCGGGTGATAGCCGTCGCCATCCGCGAATTCGAGCCGCTGCGCGATACCTATAGCGTGGCGGACGAAACAGGTCTGACCCTGGCCGGTTATATCGCCTTCCTCGACCCGCCCAAGGAAACCGCCGCCCCGGCGCTGCAAGCATTAAAAGAACACGGCATTGATGTAAAAATCCTAACCGGCGACAATGAACTGGTCACCGCCAAGGTTTGCAAGGTGGTTGGCCTGCCGCTAAGCAGACCGGTGCTGGGCTCGGAAATCGAGGCGCTGGATGACGCCGCCCTAGCAGGGCTGGCGGAGACCGCGACTATCTTCGCCCGGCTGACGCCAGCCCATAAGGAGCGCATCGTACGGGTGCTGAAAAGCCGCGGCCATGTGGTGGGTTTTTTGGGCGACGGCATTAACGACGCTTCCGCCATAAGGGCCGCCGACATCGGCATATCGGTGGATTCCGCCGCCGATATCGCCAAGGAAGCCGCCGATATCATCCTGTTGGAAAAAAGCCTGCTGGTGCTGGATGAAGGCGTGGTGGAAGGCCGCCGCACCTTTGTGAATATGCTCAAGTACATCAAGATGACCGCCAGCTCCAATTTCGGCAACGTCTTCTCGGTGCTGATCGCCAGCGCCTTCCTGCCTTTTCTGCCGATGCTCCCTTTGCATTTATTGGTGCAAAATCTGTTCTACGATTTTTCGCAGGTCGGCATACCCTTCGATAACGTCGACAAAGAGCTGCTGGAACAGCCGCAACGCTGGAAACCCGAACTGCTGGGGCGGTTCATGATTTTCTTCGGCCCTATCAGCTCCGTCTTCGACATCTGCACCTATTGCCTACTCTGGTTTGTTTTCGGTTACAATAGTTCGGATCAACAAACCGCGTTTCAGTCCGGCTGGTTTATCGAGGGGCTACTCTCGCAGACCCTGATCGTTCATATGATACGCACCCGGAAAATTCCTTTCATCCAAAGTTTACCCGGTTGGCCATTGCTGATAATGACCGCGCTGGTCATGGTATTCGGGGTGTTATTGCCCATGTCGCCGCTGGCGCATTACGTCAAGCTGCAAGCCTTGCCGATGGATTATTTTCCTTGGCTGCTAGCGATTTTGCTGGGCTACGCCATCTTGACCCAGGCCATGAAAGGCATTTTTGCCCGGCGCTATGGCTGGCAATAGCGGCAAGTTAAGCCGTTCGTGGCGAGCCCTTCGGCTTCGCTCAGGACAGTCTTGCCGAGCCGTGAACGGCTTAACCCTTCACCCTTCGACAAGCTCGGGGCGAACGGTTGAGCCTTAATTTAACGGCATTGGCGATAACGGCCGATAAGGTTTTGCGCCTCTTTTACTAATCTAACCGCTACCGACATGCGATTCGCTAAACATTTTGACTATCGAGTTCCGGCCGTTCTCGGTTTTATCTTTGCCATGAACGGCGTGCTGTCTATAACGCCTTGTTTCGCCGGTAATAAAGTTCCGGTGTTTAGCGAAGACAACTTTTCTTTCATGGAAGCACTCTCGGATCTCGACCTAATCGAGATGAATGACGAATTGTGGAATGTTTATGGCCAATCCACCTATATTTCCAATTGGAAACCCGCATATCACGCCGCCTATACCGACTTGAACGGCTCTACAAACTCTTTGACGGCGCAATTCGAACGCAGTTTTACCGCCTCCAACACATTCTATGTCGGCGCTAAAGCGCCGTGGAAAGGCGCCGAAATCTATTACGCGCCGGAAATGATCTCGGAATTACCGCTGTCCGGCTTACACGGGCTAGGCAGCGGCATACAAAACGGCGAACTGCAAAAATCCGGCACCATCAGCGCCCATTGGTATACGTCGCGTTTCTATTTAAGGCAGACCGTCAATTTCGGCGGTAACGTTACCGATGTTGATTCCGGGCCTATGCAACTGGCCGGCGTACGCGACAGCCGCCGGCTGGTGATAACCGCCGGTAATCTCAGCATCCTGGATATTTTCGACAACAACACCTATGCCGACGATCCGCGCCAACAGTTTGTGAATATGGCTTTCATGGCCAGTTCCGCTTACGACTTCGCCGCCGACGCGCGCGGCTATACGGTCGGCGTCGCCGCCGAATATTATCGCGACGCTTGGGCGTTCCGGCTGGGACACTTTGCGCCGCCAAAAAATCCAAACGCCCAGGCGCTGGACTTTAGATTCCTGAAATATTTCGGCGAACAAATCGAAGTGGAGCATGACCATGTGATCGGCGGGCAGCCCGGTAAAATTACGCTGCTGAGCTACCTGAACCGCGATTATATGGGGAAATGGACGGACGCCATCGCCGCCTATCAAGCCAATCCGGCGGTCAATAACGCCTACAATTGCACGGCTTACAACTTCGGTTCATTGAACGCCAACGCTCCCGATTTATGCTGGGCGCGCAAAGCGAATATAAAAATGGGTATGGGCGTCAATATCGAGCAAGGCCTAAACAAGGATATCGGCCTATTCCTGCGCGCCATGTATTCGGACGGCCATACCGAGGTGGATTCGTATTCCTCGTCCGACCGTTCGTTATCGTTTGGCGCCCAGTTCAAAGGCGGACTGTGGAACCGGCCCAAGGATGCGGCGGGCGTCGGTTACGCCATGGGTTGGCTGTCCGCCCAGCATGTGGCTTATCTGGCCATGGGCGGTATCGACGACTTTATCGGCGACGGCGCCATTAATTACAAACCCGAGCAAATCGTCGATATTTACTATAAATACAGCGTCATCAGCTCGGTGTGGTTTTCCCTCGATTATCAGCATATCGCCAATCCCGCCTATAACGCCGACCGCGGCCCGGTCGATATTTACGGCGCGCGGGCGCATTTCGAATATTAAGGAAAGCAGATATGAACCGCGCTTACATAAGATAGTGTATTTATAATACAATGGCTTACATTTATAGGTGCCGACGCAGGAGGCGCATCGGTCGCGATTGATGCGCTTCACTACGTTCAGCACATCCTATTTTAGACTCCAAAATTTACTTAACCTATTATTTTTAAACATTGAAATCAATCAACCGTTATGTATTTTTTGCATTGACGGCGGCCGTATTATTCGGCGCCAGCACCCCTTTCGCCAAGCTGCTGGTGGGCGGCATTCCGCCGCTGCTGCTGGGCGGCTTGCTTTATCTGGGTAGCGGCGTCGGGCTGGGCGTCATCCGCTTGATCCGGGACCGAGGCTGGCGGCCGTCCGGGCTGTTGCGTTCCGAGTGGCTATGGTTTTTGACGGCTATTTTCTTCGGCGGCGTGCTGGGGCCGGTATTTTTGCTGTTCGGTTTGCTGACCATCAGCGGTTCTACCGCTTCTTTGTTGCTGAATCTGGAAGCCGTCATGACGGCGTTGATCGCCTGGGTGGTATTCCGGGAAAGCACGGACCGGCGCGTGGCGGCGGGTATGCTGGCCATCGTCGCCGGCGGCGTGATTCTATCCTGGCCGTCCGGAGACGGCGAACGTACGGACTGGCTAGGCTCGGTGGCGGTGGCCGCCGCTTGTTGCTGTTGGGCCATAGACAATAACCTGACCCGTAAAGTATCGGCCGCCGATGCGTTATTTATAGCCGGCGGCAAGGGGCTGATCGCCGGCATCGTGAACTGCTCTCTTGCTTTGCTGTTAGGGTTGGGCTTGCCGTCCATGCAAAACTTGCTGGCGGCGGCGGCGGTTGGCCTGTTCGGCTATGGATTCAGTCTGGCCTTGTTCGTGCTGGCGTTGCGGGGGCTGGGCGCGGCCCGCACCGGCGCTTATTTTTCAACGGCGCCGTTCATCGGCGCCGGCGTGGCTTTGGCCTTGCTCGATGAGCCGGCTACGCCCAGGTTTTGGCTGACGGCGGCTTTGATGGGTTTGGGGGTGGCGCTGCACCTCAGCGAGCGCCACGAGCATGAACACACTCACACCGCGCTGGAGCATCGCCACCGGCATATTCATGATGAACATCATCAACACGAGCATGACTTCGCCTGGGACGGGCGCGAGCCGCACGATCACGTGCACCGCCACGCGGTCATCACCCATAAGCATCCGCATTATCCGGATATTCATCATCAGCATTGAGACTTGCAACGAGAAGTCCTAAATCGTCAGCTAACCACAGGTCTTTGAAAGAGCGATCATGCGGTTCAGAAGTCTATCATCACTAATACCAAAATGGTCTGTTAGAAGCTAACTTTAAAGTAGCAAAAAATTTTTGTTTTCTTATTTGGCTATGATTTTATTGTCAAATATTTTGGCAAAAATTATTTTGCTAACTTTTCTTACAGGTCATTTTTACCGGGTTTTGGTTTCATGTTTTGAAACGGGCATGTTAAATTAACTGAGCTCAGCCAAAGTTAAGCAAAATTCAAATCCCATTATATTCCTGGCATCGGCCTGATAAAATGTCCCGCCCTAAGGAAATCAAACCATGGCGAAAAAGCAAAAAAATATACCTGATGATTTTAGATGAACTGTTGGGAAAATAAAGGCTACCTTTATTAATCTATCAGCCAAATCGTATTGTTTTAGCCATTTATCGAAGAGGTTGGTTTGACCTGCGGAATAAATTGCCTAAATTGTATACGCTTTAGTAATACCATGCTTACCCACACATTGTTTGTTTTATAATTTGAGGTCATTTTTCAAAACTGTCATCAATTCTTTGATGGAGTCACTTTCCGTAAAGTAGCGTATTGCTGCAGCCAATTCTATAAAAACTGGATCAATACCTTTGCCGCTTGGGATAAAACTGTTGTTAACAGAATGTATTGCATCAAAATCAAAACTGATCGATGGAATGTTATTTAACATTTCATATTTGATTGCGGCCCTTATTCCATCAAGTAAACCAAAATCATCCAGTCTTTCAGTATCGAAATGAGTCCCCGCGGCTTTATTTGCAACATATAGAAGAACTGCTTTTCTACTAATGTGTTTGCCCTTAAAGGAAAATACAGTCTGATTCAAAAACAAATCAAGCTTCAATTGAATAACTTTGTCGGGATCAAAATTGGCTAAAGCTTCTTGCAAATCTTTTGAATCTTGTTTGACATGGCCAGCTCGGAAATAAAATCCGAACATAAGGGTTCCTCCACTTTGAAAGAAATGGATATGTCCATTGTCTATATGCCTGACAAAAGCTTTATTGTCGGGTGAGTTAAACATCAGACGCAAAGATCTTGGAGATGCACTTCTCTGGATTTCTTTGTAGTAAAGCAGTCTGCGCATTATTGTTGCGCTCCGGCGAATGTCTGCATTATTGAGATCCGTTTTAGACCAGAGGCTTGAAAGATAATTTATATCCTCGTAGTTTGCAATATCTAACTCTTGACTCCGTAGATTGTGATGTTCGTTTGATACGGTTTTGTTGCTAGTATTCATATTGATTTTTCTAAAACCCTGTCATCAAATATTTCAGAATCATACAAGCCAACTAAAATTTCTACAAACAATTTCGGTACTTGATTATGTATAGGCTT
>JBEKBU010000247.1:0-6175 GCA_050015235.1 Methylomonas sp.
AGATGAATTAATATCGCGGTTTCCGTCGAGATTAGCTGGTTGTCATGATTGGAGAGCTTCCAAGTTAATAAGGACAGGGTGGCGTACAAGGGAATCAAACTCAGCATATACAGAAACAGATCGCTGACACTGCTGACTTCCATGGTGGAGGCGAGTTTGCTTTTTAGTCCGGCTAGCTCTCTGGGCAGATTTTCGACGTTTCGGTAATAAATAACGGAATAGGCCAACGCCATTACCCCGGTGCAAGCTATCGCATAGCGCCACCCTTGTTCCGCGCCGAAACAAAACGCCAAACCGGGCAAGAATAGCGCGGCGAACGCGGCGCCGAAATTACCCCAACCTGCGTATATGCCTTCCGCGGTTCCAATCTGGTTAGCCGGAAACCAATCACCAATGATGCGCACCCCAACCACAAAACCGGCGCCGATGAAACCCAGCAAAAATCGCGACCAGGCGAGTTCCGCAAAATTGTCGGCCATGGCGAACATAAAACAAGGCAGGCTGCATATGGCTAGTAATACGCTATAACTGATTTTGGCGCCAAAACGATCGACTACTAGACCGATAATCACTCTGGCGGGAATGGTTAACGCCATATTAAGAAGCAAAATAATCTCTACTTCCCTATCGCTGAGAGCCAGATCCTGTTTGATCAGCATCATCAAAGGGGAGTGATTGAACCAAACCACAAAACTGACAAAAAAAGCCATCCAGCTCATATGTAAAATTTTGGTTTTGCCTTGCAATGAAAATAGTTTAAAGGTCGTAATCGACATGAGAGGCTGTTTTTATGTTGATATCATTTTAATTTTATAGCATAAAACGCGCCATAATGGCTTAGGAAACTAAGGTAATGCGAATAGTAATTATAATTGATTTAATTTGGTGCGATTTGTTTGAGCTATCGCCCGTTTTTGGTGCGATTTTTTAAAAAAAATACCTGGCCTGCTTTTAACTCATTGACTACTTGGACTTTTATTTATGGCATATATATTGCAAAATTTTTTATAGTCTCAAGCTGAGATTTTTTGATTATTGTTAATTGGACAAAGGCGTCCTGACTGAATGAGTTGCTCATATCAGTTCAGGGCGCTTTTTTTTTGCCCTGAAGAAACTTTTGGCGGTAACCGTTGGATTTTAACGGCATGGTTACTTATATGCGTCGCCCAGCAAAAAATGAATTGAGGTTATCTATGAATTGCAAACAAACATTGGTTGTCATCGGAAACGGCATGGTTGGTCAACACTTTCTGGCGAATCTGATGGAAAGTAACGCCAAGGAGAACCTGCACATCGTTATCTTCTGCGAAGAACCAAGAGCGGCGTACGACCGCGTGCATTTATCGGAATTTTTTACCGGTAAAACAGCCGCGGATCTTTCTTTGGCGCCAGACGGCTTTTTTGCGGAAAACAACATCAGAATACTGTTAGGCGATAAAGCCGTTAGCGTTGATCGCCGCTTGAAACAGGTCGCCTCGGCCAAAGGCGTGGTTATTAATTATGACAAACTGGTGTTGGCCACCGGTTCCTATCCATTCGTTCCGCCAGTGCCGGGTCATGAACGCGCGCAATGCCTGGTTTATCGTACCATAGAAGATCTGGAGGCCATCAAAGCCGCGGCGGAAAAATCCAAAATCGGCGCCGTAATCGGCGGGGGATTATTAGGGCTGGAAGCGGCGAAAGCCCTACGGGATTTGGGCCTGGAAACTCATGTGGTCGAATTCGCGCCGCGTTTGATGGCCGTGCAATTGGATGACGGCGGCGGAGCGATGTTGAAACGCAAGATTGAAGATTTAGGCGTAAAAGTCCATCTGAGTAAAAACACCACATCGATCGAAGCTGGCGAGCTATGCGTTCACAAGATGATTTTTGCCGACGGCGAGGTGTTGGAAACGGATATCGTGCTGTTCTCGGCGGGAATTCGCCCGCGTGACGAAATAGCCCGTTCCAGCGGGCTTGAGGTCGGCCAACGCGGCGGGATAGTCATCAATAATTTTTGTCAAACATCCGATCATGATATTTACGCCATAGGCGAATGCGCCTTATGGAACGGCCAAATTTTCGGTCTGGCAGCGCCGGGTTATAGCATGGCCCGCACGGTGGCCGCGCATTTGTCCGGGCAAGAGCAACCGTTTACCGGCGCCGACATGAGCACCAAATTGAAACTGATGGGCGTCGATGTCGCCAGCATCGGCGATGCGCATGCAAAAACCCCTGGCGCCTTGGTTTACACCTATCAGGATGGCCGTTCGGAAATTTATAAACGGCTGGTGGTCAACGCCGGCAATAAACAATTGCTGGGCGCGGTGCTGGTTGGCGACGCCAACGGCTACAGCACTTTATTGCAATACTGTCTAAACCGCATCGAACTGCCGGAAAATCCGGACTCGCTTATTTTACCGCCGCGTTCCGATCAATCGGTGGGATTGGGGCCTGACGCCTTGCCGGATTCCGCGCAAATTTGTTCTTGTTACGCGGTCAGTAAGGGCGATATTTGTAACGCCATAGTGGAAGGATGCATAACGGTTCCGGCTTTAAAATCGGAAACAAAAGCCGGTACCGGCTGCGGCGGTTGTTCGGCCTTATTGAAGTCCGTCCTGGACTGCGAATTGAAAAAAGCCGGCGTCGAAGTCAATACCGATATATGCGAACATTTTCCATATACTCGCCAGGACTTATACAACCTGATTCGCGTCGAAAAAATCAAAACCTTTGACAATTTGCTGGAACTGCATGGCCGGGGTTTAGGTTGCGAAGTGTGTAAACAAGCTATCGGATCGATTCTGGCCTCCTATTGGAATGAATATATTCTCGAAAAATCGCATATCGGTTTGCAGGATACAAACGATACCTTTTTAGCTAATATGCAAAAGGATGGCACTTATTCGATTGTGCCACGGGTGACAGGCGGCGAAATTACCCCGGATGGTTTGATTGTATTGGGGCAAGTCGCGAAAAAGTATGGGCTATACACCAAAATCACCGGCGGCCAGCGCGTCGATCTGTTCGGCGCGCGCGTCGAGCAGTTGCCGCTCATCTGGAAAGAACTCATCGCCGCCGGTTTCGAGTCGGGTCATGCTTACGGTAAATCACTACGGACTGTTAAATCCTGCGTCGGCAGCGCCTGGTGCCGTTATGGGGTGGCCGATAGCGTCGGTTTGGCGATTGAACTGGAAAACCGCTACAAAGGCCTGCGCGCGCCGCATAAAATCAAATTTGCCGTATCCGGTTGCACTCGCGAATGCGCGGAGGCGCAAGGCAAGGACATCGGCGTTATCGCCACCGAAGGCGGCTGGAATTTATATGTCTGCGGTAACGGCGGTATGAAACCGCGCCATGCGGACTTGTTCGCTACTAATCTCGACAAGGAAACCTTAATCAAATACATCGACCGGGTACTGATTTTTTACGTGCGTACCGCCGATCGCATGCAACGCACCTCGGTGTGGATGGAAAATATGGAAGGCGGATTGGATTATCTGAAAGCGGTAGTCGTCAACGATAAGCTTGGGCTGTGCGGCGAATTTGAACTGCAAATGCAATACGTGATCGACACCTATCAGTGCGAATGGAAAACGACGCTGGAAGATGAAAACAAGCTGAAACGCTTCCGCCACTTCATCAATAGCGATCAAGCCGACGACAACATTGTCTTTGTGGAGGAACGCGGGCAGGTCCGCCCGGCCAACGAACAAGAACGCCTTCATTTTCAGTTAGTTGAGGAAGAGGTATGAGTGCTTGGATAGATGTTTGCAATTTGGACGATTTGCAACCCGATTCCGGCGTGTGCGCGTTAGTAGCGGGTAGACAGGTAGCCTTGTTTTATCTAAGCAAAACGCGGCAAGTGTTTGCGGTCGCCAATTTCGATCCTATCGGCAAGGCCAACGTGTTATCCCGCGGCATGATCGGCGATTTGGGCGGCGAACCGATGCTGGCGTCGCCATTGTATAAGCAACATTACAGCCTGAAAACCGGCGCCTGCTTCGAATATGAAGACATCAAAATAGATACTTACCCGGTGCGTATCGACAATAACCGCGTTGCGGTCAGCATAGAGGCGAGTAACTCATGAAATATAATTATTACATTGCCGACGTTTTTACCCAACAGATTTTTAATGGCGCGCAGATTGCGGTGTTTCCTCAAGCCGATGGCTTGAATGCCGAAAAAATGGCTTTGATCGCCCGCGAATTGAACCTCTCTGAAACCGTGTTCATTTTTCACCGCATCGGTAATGAAAAGCAGCGGCGTATGCGGATTTTTTCACCGCTGGCCGAGGTGGATTTTGGCGGTCATCCGATTATAGCGGCTGGGTACGTGTTAGCCTTATGCGGCGACATTGTTTTGTCATCGGCTATCACGCCAGTGGTTTTTGAGCAAAACACGGGCGCTATTGATGTGCATATTTCCAGTGTAGACGGTAAACCGACTTTTGTGCAATTTTCACGGACGGTGAAGCCGCTGGTCGATCGCTTTGCGCCTAGCGATGAAGAGCTTGCGCGGTTTCTGGGAATTCCTCAATCGGCGCTCGATCATAAAAAGTATTCGCCCCGGCTGGTGTCATGCGGTTTTCCGTATTTGGCGGCGCCGCTATGGAATTATGAGTCGGTTAGAAAAGCCCGTTTCAATTATGCCGCCTGGAGTCAATCAATCGCCCCACAGACCGCCGCCCAGGAGATTATGTTGTTTGCGCCGAAATCGCCGTTTCCGGACGCCGATTTCAATGTCCGCTTGTTAGGCCCGCGCATCGCTATCCATGAAGACCCGCCGGTAGGCAGCGCCATGCCGGCCTTTTGCGCCTATCTGTGTTCATTCGATCACACCCGGAAAGGTACGCATGTGTTTAGCGTCGATAGAGGCGACGAAAATAACCGCCGCAGCGTCATCAATCTGGAAATGGACAATAAGGGCGAAGAGGCTTTGACCGTGCGCATAGGCGGTCACGCCGTTTTGGCGGCGGAAGGCGCTTTCGAATGTTGAAACAGCGTCTAGTCGTGATTGGGAACGGTATGGCCGGGATGAAAACCGTCGAAGAGCTGTTACTGTCGGCGCCGGACAAATACCAAATTACCATTTTCGGCGCCGAACCTTACGGCAATTACAATCGCATCATGCTGTCCGCTGTGCTGTGCGGCGAGAAAAGCATCGAAGATATCGTTATCAATGATAGGCGGTGGTATATCGATAACAATATTAATCTGTATGCCGGTCCCGACAAGGCGGTGGTCAAAATAGAGCGCGGTTTGCGGAAAGTTATCGCCCAAGACGGAACCTTTGCCGAATATGATCGCTTGCTGATCGCGACCGGCTCGAAACCTGTTATTCCTGATATACCGGGAACCGAATTAGCGGGCGTGATTGGTTTTCGAGACATTCTGGATGTGAACACCATGTTGGCTTATGCCAAAAGCCATAAACAAGCGGTCGTTTTAGGGGGTGGGCTGTTAGGTTTGGAAGCGGCCAATGGCTTACTGCAGCGCGGCATGGAAGTGACGGTAATCCACAATAACGAAGTTTTGCTGAACAGGCAAATGGATAGCCAGGCTGGAAAAATGCTGCAAGCCGAGCTGGAAAATCGTGGTTTGAAATTCAAGATGGCTGCCCAAACTCAGGAATTAACGGCCGATGATAAACAGCATATCAGCGGCGTTCGTTTTAGAGATGGCGGCGAGCTGGCGTGTGATCTATTCGTTATGGCGATCGGAGTGCGTCCCAATATGACGCTGGCAAAGCAGGCCGGGCTGTATTGCGAACGCGGCGTCGTCGTCAACGACACGCTGCAAACTTACGATCCTTGCGTCTATGCGGTGGGCGAGTGTATTCAACATCGCGGCGCCACGTTCGGTCTGGTCGCGCCATTATTCGAGCAGGCCAAAGTCTGCGCTAACCATCTTAGCGCTCACGGCGTTGCCGAATATGTCACCTTGCCGACGGCAACCAAACTCAAGGTGACCGGCGTCAATCTGTTTTCCGTGGGCGACTTTATAGGCGACGAGCACTGTGACCATATCCGATTTACAGACCCTAAGCAGGGCGTCTACAAGAAACTGATTATTAAAAACGACAAAATACAGGGCGCCGTGCTTTATGGCGATACCGGCGACGGCGTGTGGTATCAAGAATTAATGGAGCAAGGCCAAGCGATTGGGGATATTAGGCAAGTCTTGATTTTTGG
>JBEKBU010000248.1:0-6113 GCA_050015235.1 Methylomonas sp.
GACAGGTTGAACGCCATCCTGGCTGTTACCCGCCGCCAACAGGATTTGCATGAAATCGAAACCTGGGTAATGCGGCTGGATAAACCCAACGGCGAAGGAAAAGGTAATGTCAATGTTTACCGGGTTCAACATCATCCGGCCATGCAATTGGCGAACACCTTGAATATTATTTTCGGCAATCGTCAACAGAATACCCAGCCATCCACCGCTTCCGGTTTGAACTCCACATCCTCCAGCAACAGCAGCAGCGGCTTAGGCAGCAATTTCGGCAGCGGCGGCAGCGGCTCTTCATCGTCTTCTTTTGGCGGCTCCAGCGGCGGCATGTCCGGATCGTCAGGCATGTCCGGAATGTCGGGCTCTAGCGGCTCTTTTAGCGGCAGCGCTTTCGGCGGCTCCGGCAACACCAACACCCTGGGCGGCGTCAGCAGCGGCATGGGCGGCGGCGGACAGCAACAGGCGCTGTTGCCTAATGTCAAAATTATCGCCGATGAAAGCAATAACGCCATTGTCGTCGTCGGCAACGCCCATGAATACGCCATGGTTTCCAAAGTGTTGAAACAATTGGATGTGCTGCCTTTACAAGTGTTGATAGAAGCAACGATAGCCGAAGTCCAGTTGACCGATCAATTACAATACGGCATAGAATGGTTTCTGACGCATGAGCATCAGAGCGTCAGCGGCGGAAACGGCAATACCGGCGCAGCGGCTACCGTAAGCGATTTCTCAACGATTGCATCCGCTGTCGCCACGGGCGGATTTTCCTATGTATTCAATTCAAAGAATATCAATGCGGTATTGCAGGCCGAGGCGTTAAAAAATAAAATTAATATCATATCCTCGCCCTCATTGATGGTCTTAAACAACGGTCAAGCCAACATTTTAGTGGGTGATTCCGTGCCTATCCAAACAGGTAGTTTCACCGGTACTACCACAGGTACAGCAGGTCTCGCTTCAACCAATTCTTATGTCGACACCGGGGTCAATTTAGCCATCAAACCCAGGGTTAACGCTAATGGTCTTGTTCTAATGGATCTTATGCAGAGCGTAAACACGCCCGGTTCGAATACAACTTCTTCTATCAATTCGCCCAGTATTTCCAAAAGGCAACTACAAACCAGCGTCGCTATTCAAAGCGGAGAAACCGTTGTTTTGGGCGGCATGATTCAGGAAACCGATACCAATAATACCAATGGCGTGCCCTGGTTGCATGAGATTCCCTATTTAGGTTCATTATTCGGCGGCACCGACCGGGAAAAGCAAAAAACCGAATTAGTGGTGCTGCTGACGCCGCGGGTAATGAAAAGCCGCCAGGATGCGCAAGATGTTACCGAGGAATTCAAACGCAAACTCACCGGCCTTTATGACGATATGGCGGAGCCAATGCCGGTGAGTGTCGAATAGCGAATGCTTGCTAGTCGCAGCTCTAATCGATTAAAGTAAGACATCATTAACATTAAGGAGATCTGCGACCATGAACATATTAAAACTTGTAATTCCCCAGCTTTTGCTGTTGGCGTCAATCAGTTCCGCCCAAGCGTCGGCTTATGACGCCGTTTATGCTTTCGGCGACAGCCTGAGCGACAACGGCGCTCTACACCCCACCAATCCGCCCAGTCCTTATGATAACGGCCGGCTTTCCAACGGCCCGGTAACCGTCGAATATTTAGCTAATGAAGTCGCCGGCGGCAATTTAATCGATTACGCTGTCGCCGGAGCGGAGACAGGGCTTCTGAATCCAGCGCTGGCCGGCACGCAATACGCCGACACCGGCGTGCTTTCGCAAGTTGACGGCTATCAAGCCGCGGTCGCCGGCGCCGATCCGAATGCGCTGTATTTTATCTGGGCGGGCGCGAACGATTTATTGGATGCGCTCAGCGGCAATCCGGCTAATCCGCAGGCGGCTCTCCAGTCCGCCATACAGACGGCTATCGGTAACATCGTTACTGAAGTCGATATTCTGGAAAGCATGGGAGCGCGGCATATTCTGGTTCCCAACCTGTCCGATCTTGGCCTAACGCCGCAGATCGCGGCGTTAGGCGGGGCAGATGTGGCGATTGCCAATCAGGCGACCGAATCTTTTGACTACGCTCTGTCCGTCGCGTTACCGGCCAATGTCATCCAATTCGATACGTATGGCTTAGTCAACGCCATCGTTAACGACCCGTCCGCATACGGTTTCTCCGATGTAACCGACGCCTGCTATAACGGCGTTAATCCGGCCTGCACTAATCCGGACGCCTATTTATTTTGGGATACGCTGCATCCGACTACCGCCGCCGATCAGCTTATGGCGGAGGCGGCCCAATTTGCCGTCGCGGAGGTGCCGGAACCGGAAATTGCATGGTTAATGTTGAGCGGCGCCGGTTTGCTGACCGGTTTTTTTCGTCGCCGCAAAGCTTAACGCCCGGATGTTTCTAACCGTCCGTCGTATTCGGTTTACCGATTAACGGCTGATTGGCTGATTTATTCAAGGCGGCTTGCAATTGTTCGTCATAGCCGTAAATGTCAGGATAAAAACGTAATTTATTGTCCTGACCG
This sequence comes from Methylomonas sp., assembly GCA_050015235.1. GTDB lineage: Bacteria > Pseudomonadota > Gammaproteobacteria > Methylococcales > Methylomonadaceae > Methylomonas. The sequence goes on from JBEKBU010000248.1 coordinate 2,539, forward strand.
GCAAATGCGGTCGAATAAAAAAACAGCACCGGAATAGATTTTTTTAAACTAACCCGTTTGGTTTTAGTACCGGTCATGGCCTGTTGTATCGATTGTTTGTCCCAGCCCTGCTGGTTTCCAAGCACGAACTCAGCCAGCTTTTCCGCTTCCGCCACCCGAACGCAACCGTGGCTTAAATCCCGGCGGTCCCGGTTAAAGGCGCCGCGAAACGGCGTGTCGTGCAAATAAACGTCGGCTTTATTAGGGAAAATAAATTTTACCTTACCTAACGGATTTTTTTTGCCGGGCAGTTGCCTGGCGCGCACCAGACCATGTTTCAAATTACCGATAACGCCGTAATCTTCGGATTCTTCTTCCTCGGCGTTGTTTTTATCGACCAGTTCTATATTTTGACTGCTCAGGAAACCGGCATTCGTTTGCAGCTTCGGCACGATTTCCTTATCCATGATACTGCGCGGAATATTCCAGTACGGCATAAATTCCAAATATTTCATTTCTTCAAATAATATCGGCGTTTGATAATCTTTAGCCTTACCCACCACAACCTTCATGCTTAAAGGATTCTCATCCTCCGGCGAGTTTAACGCCCATAATTGAAACGCTGGTATGTTGACGATGATCTGGCGGCCGTCGGGTAATCTCGGTAACCAGCGCAGGCGCTCCATCGCCAACTCTATCAAAGTAATTTTTTGTTTAACGGTTTGATTCAGTAACGCCAGCGTTTGCTTGCCGATAAAACCGTCTGGATTCAAACCCTGCCGCAGCTGTAAACTTATCACCGCCGCCTTCGTGGCTTCGTCATAAAGCGTATCGGCGGGATCGGCGCCGGCCGGTTGTTCGGCGGTCAACAGACCTATTTCCTGTAATCGTAAACGCAAGTCCGGTAATTGCGGATTATGATCGCCGGGATGTAATGCGGAGGAAAACTCTAACATTGGATGTTGAGTCGCCTCGGTTTGCCGTCGATAAAAATTCAGCGCCTCTTTTAACAGTTGGTATTGCTTCATTTTAGGCGCAAGAACAACCGGCAGTTCATTGACGGTTTGCCGATCGACATTCGCTTTGATCAAGGCTAAAATATCCGGCTCAGGTTTTATGGCGAATATTTCAGGGTATTTAAAAAGCCTAGGGTCTATCCTGCCCTTACATAAGTCGTGGGCAAAGCGTAATAACGAGACGGACACGGCTAAATCGTAACTTGCCGTCGTTTGCGCATCAATCTCCGCATTAATGGTTTCCCCAACAAAATGCTGGATCTGCTCTGCGTCATAGTTAGCTGGATTTAAACCGTCGGCGTCGGCATGCGTCAAAACGGCAAGGGCGTCATTAAGATTTTTTTCCGGACGCGCTTTCCCTAACCAGATAGGCTGCATCCCGTAAGATTTATAGAGCTTTTCCAACTCAGCGCTTTGTGCGCTGAAATCGGCATGCCGCAATAAAGGATGATGTTTATTCGCCAGCAACGCCGTTATGGCGCGGCTAACGCCGGTGTTGGAAGACTCGCAGATAGCTGGTTTCGAGAAAAAATATAAAGCCAGTATCGCCGATAATAGGTGAGGAGAAGATTTCCGCAAACGATGCGAAATTCGTGTTCTAGTATGCAACTTCATAATGGATAAGTTAGAATTTATTACTGTATAGTATAATCACTGCAAAGAAATAAACCTAAAGCAATCGTATCTGAGACATACATGACGACTAACAATACTATTTTAAAAAATTTGGGCCTGGTCATATTAACCGCCGGACTTCTGGCTTGTAACAGCGCCGAAGAGAGTAAAGCCAAATATTCAAAAGAAGGCAGGGATTATATGGCCGCCGGAGATTACGAAAAAGCGGCTTTGGCTTTTAAAAATGTCCTGCAAATTGATCCGAAAGACTGGGAAAATCATTACCAAATGGGTGAGGTCCTCAGTAAACAAAATAAAATTGAAGCCGCGTTTAGGGAATACAGCCTGGTCGCCACTCAAGATCCAACGCATATCATGGCCAAGGTGCGGCTAGGTCAAATTATGCTGCTCAACGCTCGCATCGACGATGCGGAAAAGTACGTCGACGAAGCCTTGGAAAAACAACCCGAAAATCTGGAGGCTTTGGTATTAAAAGCCGGAGTTGAAACAGCCCGGAACAATAACGACGCCGCCATCGCCACCGTAGATAAAGCGCTAAAGATTAATCCCAATGATTCGCCGGCAATCATGATGCAGGCGTCCATACAAATGCGATTAAATAAAATGGATAACGCAATGGCGATTTTGAAAGCCGCCATTGAGAAAAACCCGGACGATATCCAGTTGCGCTCCATGTTAGGCGGAATTTACACCCGCAATAAACAGTTTAGCGATGCGGAGGATATGTTGGTCTCCATGGTTAAAATTAAACCGCAAGAACTGCAACTCTATAAAAATCTGGCATTATTTCAATTGAGCACCAAAGAAACCGACAAAGCCGAAGCCACTTTGCGCGAAGCGGTAAAAGCAATGCCCGACAACGATATGGCCAAATCGATATTACTGGATTTTTTGCGCGAAAAACGCAGTCCCGATATCGCTATCGCGGAATTGTTGCCGATGATAGAAAAAAGTCCGGACGATTATGCTTTGAAATTTAAATTGTTCGGTCTGCAATTGGCGAAAAGAGACGTTCCAAACGCCGAAGCCACGCTAAAAGAAATCATTGACGCGAATAAACTGGGGCCTAGCGGCATTACCGCCCGGAATAAAATGGCCTCGCTCTATGTGCAGCTTAAACGCGTACCGGAAGCGAAACAGTTAAATAAGGAAGTATTGGAAGCGAATCCACGCGATTCCGAAGCTTTAACCCTACGCGGCCAATTCTTTCTAGCCGATAATCAAATTCCGGAAGCCATCGCGGATTTTCGCTCCGTACTGGTAGATCAACCGAGTAATACCGTAGTGCTGAAAATGCTGGCGACGGCCCATTTGCGGAACAATGAAGATTCTCTGGCCCGCGAAAACATGGAGAAAGTTGTCGCCGTTGCTCCGAATGATGAAAACGCCCGCATAGAACTGGCAAGTTTATTGTTGAAAGCCGGACAAAAAGATCAAGCTAAACAGCAAATTGAAACTTTACTGAAACTTGACCCGAAAAGTTTGAAAGGTATGGAGGCTTTGTTTAAGTTTTACATCGGCGAACGTCAGTGGGATAAAGTCCAAGCCACGGCTAAACAGGTAATTGAACTAAAGCCCAGGGATCCAACCGGCTATTACATGTCGGGCATAGGCTATCAGGCCGCCAATAAGCTTGAAGCAAGCATAAGTTCGTTTCAGCAAGCCCTCAATGAAAAACCCGACGCCATTGAGCCCTTAAATGAAATGATCAAAACGTATATCGCTTTGAAAGAGCCCGACAAGGCGCTGGCGAAATTGCAACAAATCATTAAGCAGCAGCCCGATCATTTAATTGCCTACAATCTTTTGGGCGGCGTTTATTTAAGCCAACAAAAATTTAACGAGGCTAAGTCAGCGTTTTTAAAAGCTTCCGAGATTAAACCGGATTGGTTTGGCCCATACCGGAGCTTGGCGATTGTTGAATTGGCGCAAAAAAATAAGCCG
>JBEKBU010000249.1:0-6097 GCA_050015235.1 Methylomonas sp.
TCGTCCGCCGGTTTCCAAACACAAAACGTTATACTTAAACTCGGCAATTGCTTTTGCAAGACTTGCAATTCATCCAGATGAAACAACTCGCTTTCTTGATTCACTCCAAATAGCAGGCGGATAGGCCGATCTTCACCCCATTCGGCCATGCGGCGCAGTATGGAAAGAAACGGCGCTACTCCCGTTCCGCCGGCAATAAAAATGGCCGGATTAAAACTGCCGGCTTGGAACCCAAAAGCGCCGCTAGGTCCATAAACATTCAGTATCTGGCCCACTGCCGCTTGCCGACTTAGATAACCGGAAAACCGGCCTTCAGGTTGTAAGCGTATCAAAAACTCCAGTTCGCCGCGCCAATTGCCGGTGTTAGCCAACGAATAGGCGCGGCGAATATCGGCGCCGGGGATTTCCAGCTCCATGCATTGCCCCGGCTCAAACTCCACGGCTTTATCCGTACTATCGTCCAGCCAGCGGAGATTAAGCTGTACCGTCCGATCGGCAATTTGCGCCAACAGGGTAATCACGGCCTGTCTGGCTTCATGTTTTCCAAACTGGATATGCGCATAGTCATAAGGCGCCGTTATGTGTATATCGCCCTTGGGATAGGTTCTGCACAACAGGACATCCCCTTGCGCTACGGCCTCAACAGGCAACACACTGGCGTTGACGTTGCCCAGCGCATATTCTCCTTTATCACAATGACCCAAGCAGGCGCCGCAACCGCCATCCCGACACAGCGACGGCAACATGATATTGTTTTTCTCGGCGGCGCTCACCACATCGCATTCATCGGCGCAGCTAAAGGTTAACTCACGCCCATCGCGGGTCGTTAGCGTAATTTGAACATCGGACATACTCACTCCTAGCTGTTTATGCCGCCGCCCGCATTGCGTCCTGGATGTCTTCCGCGGCGCCGCCGGTAGCTTTTAAATCGAACGCTTCTCCCAGTTTTGCCAATAATGCCGGGGTTAAAAACGCCGGTAAAGTCGGTCCGAGGCGAATGCCGCGGATTCCTAAAGACAGTAAAGTCAGCAACACCGCCACTGCTTTTTGTTCAAACCAGGAAATCATTAGCGACAAAGGTAGATCGTTGACGCCGCAATCGAAGGCTTTTGCTAATGCGGAAGCAACCTGAATAGCCGAATAGGTATCGTTGCACTGCCCCATATCCAGCAAACGCGGAATACCGCCGATTGAACCGAAATCATGGGTGTTAAAACGGTATTTCCCGCAACCCAGCGTCAGAATCATTGTATTATCGGGCGCTTGCTCTGCGACCTCTGTAAAGTAGTTACGTCCTGGCGCGGCGCCGTCACAGCCGCCGATCAGGAAGAAATGCCGGATATCGCCGGCTTTTACGGCATCGATCACTTTATCGGCGACGCTCATCACCGTGTCGAGGCCAAAACCGACGGTAATCAGTTTTTCCGGTGTGTCTTCACTAAATCCCGGCAATGCCTGAGCAGCTTCAATTAGCGGTGAAAAATCGCCATTCGCGATATGTCTTACGCCCGTCCAGCCGACAGGCCCAGCTGTAAATATCCTGTGCCGGTAGGCATTGGCGGGTTCCACCAGACAGTTCGATGTCATTAAAATAGCGCCAGGGAATTGTGCGAATTCAACGTGCTGATTTTGCCAGGCCGTACCGTAATTTCCCACCAGATGCGGATAGGCTTTTAATTTCGGATAAGCATGCGCGGGCAGCATTTCGCCATGGGTATAAATATTGACGCCCAGTCCCTGAGTCTGCTCCAGTAATTGCGCCAGATCATGCATATCGTGGCCGCTGACAAGTATGGCCTTGCCTTTTACCGTCCCAAGATTTACCGTACCGATTTGCTGAGCGCCAAAATTGCCGGTATTGGCCGCATCCAGCATTTCCATGACTTTATAATTCAATTCGCCGATGCGTAAGCACCAATTTAATAAGTCGTCCGCATTGCTTGGATGCGTCGCCAGAAAATTCAGCGCCTCTTCAAAACCGGCATATATGGTCTCGTCCCGGTAGCCCAGCATTAATGCATGGTATGCATAGGCCGCCGCACCTTTAATACCGTAGAGCAGCATCGCCCGTAATCCGACGATGTCTTCGCCTAAAGCCTGCAATTCGAGATTGATAGCCGCGTCTTTGGCCTGAATTAACAGTCCGGGCAGGCTGGTAGCCGGTTGCCATTGCGCCGGGCCGGGAGTTGCATCCAGCGCTATACAACTTTGTTGATCGATAGCCGAGTACCGCCCTTTTAGCTGATCACGCCATTGCGCGGTTTCCTTGATTAGTTGGACGAAGCGGTTTGCGTTGAAATTGACATTGGTTAGCGTGGTGAATAATGCATATAGTATGAATTCATCCGCTTTGGTTTGAGGTGAGCCGGCCTGCCGCAACCGCTTCGCATATTGAGCCATGCCTTGCAGTCCGTAAATCATCAGATCCTGCAAATCCGCGGTGGTTTCATCTTTTCCGCAAACGCCTTTGGTTTCATGGCAACCATTGCCGGCATCCGAACGAGTGGTTTGTTCACATTGATAACAAAACATTGTGTCTCCTGGTTTGATTGGGGTAATTGTTCTAAAGTGGTTGCCAGAATAAGGTGAAAGCCCTTACAGTGTCCTTGACTTAAATCAAGCGGGTTTTTTATGCCATTCGAGACGCCGGAGCAGTTGCGGGAACATTATTTGTTCGCCATTCTAGATGACAGCCAATTCGATCGGATTCTAGCGGGGATTCAAAGTATGAGTTTGGCGGAAAACGGCCATCTGTTCCATTTTGGCGATCAAGCACGTTTTTTTTATTTATTGAAAACCGGACAAATCCAGCTATATCGTCTATCGCCCGGCGGAGAAGAAAAGGTGATTGAGATTATTCAGCCCGGTCAAAGCTTTGCCGAGGCGGTCATGTTTTTTAAATTCAATTCTTATCCGGTGAGCGCAAAAGCCGTGCTCAACTGCGAACTATGGCGGATAAACATGACTACATTTCTGGGCCTGCTACAGGAATCAAACGCCTTGTGCCTGAGTTTGCTGGGGGGCATGAGTAGGCGCTTGCATGGCGCCATTCAAGATATCGATCAATTGACGTTACAAAATGCCGGTATGCGGGTTATTCAACTGCTACTGCAATCGGCGCCCGATCAAACTATGAATCGTTACAGCCTTGATTGGGAAACGCCCAAACAAGTTTTAGCCTCTCGCCTTTCCGTACGTCCCGAAACGTTCTCGCGTATATTGCAACGGCTTAGCCGTAAGGGTTTAATCTCGGTACAGGGAAAAAGCATCGAAGTTTTGGATTTGAAAGCGCTACAGCGCGAATTGAGTTCGGATGAATAGCTAGACACATTATTTTATTTTTACAACAATAATTTAATTTCAGGCGCGCATGATCCGCAGTTGGAGCCAGCTTTTAAGCAGCGGCCGACGTCTTGAACCGTTTTTAATTTATGCTCTTTAATCGCTCTGCGTATGGTTTTTTCGCCGACATTAAAACAAACGCAGACAATAGCCCCAACATCCGGCGCATCCTGGGGGGGTACTCCTGTTAAAAGGGCTTTTCTATCTTGATTATCCAATGGTGTTTTAGTAAACAAACCGGCTAACCAGTTCCGCTCGGGCAGATTGTTTTGTGCGGCGATAAATATCGCGCTATCCAAGCAGCCGTTAACGATATAAGCAGCCCTATACTGTCCTAGACCGGAATCCCGATATTCCAGCCCATCTAATTGCTCTTCTTTCGACCCGCATAACAAGTTGCGCGCCCAGTCTCGCCATTTCTCCGGCAAAGACTCTCCGGCCAACTCATAGCGGTAAAACTGTTCGCCTTTGCTTTTCACCCAATAGTCGGCTTCAACGGCCGTCAGCTCGCGCCGTGAGAGAATAAAACCATACCAAGCCGGTAGATAAGGCTTAATACAGACAGGCGTATGCTTGCTTTCCGGTTGTTTCGATACAGGATCGACCGCCGGATTGACTAAAACGCCCATGCGGCCGCGACTGGCGTACTGATCCGTCCAGTGCATGGGTATGAACAAATTACCCTGTTGTTGGCTATCGGTAACCTGCACGCGCGCAAGCATGGCCCCCCAGGCGCTTTTAACGGTAGCCAAGCTGTTCGGCGATAAGTCATACCGTTGCGCGTCACGGGGATGGACTTCCACGAATGGCTCCGGTTTATGCTGATTCAATTTAGCCGACAGCGCGGTCCGCGTCATGGTGTGCCATTGATCGCGCAAGCGGCCGGTGTTCAAAATCAAGGGAAAATTTTTATCTGGCAAATTGGCTGGCGGCCTGGGGGTAACGGCAATGAAACTAGCTTTACCGGATGCGGTGTAAAACCGCCCGTCCGCAAACATCCTGGCTCGGCCATGAGGATAGCGTTTATTGACCGGCCATTGCGTGGGTTGAAGTTGATCGTACTCTTCAATAGTGATATCGGCAAAAGCGGAAATATCAAAATCGCGCAAGCCATGCCGGCTATCATTCTCAAAACCGGACAGAGCGGCGTGTTCCCGAAAAATCTCGACCGGACTTTGATATTGAAAAGCTTGATCGTAACCCAGCCGTCTGGCGACTTCCGCGATTATCCACCAATCGGGCTTTGCATCGCCGGACGGAGCGAATACGGCTCTTTGCCTGGAAATCCTACGTTCGGAATTGGTGACGGTTCCGTCTTTTTCGCTCCAACCCAAGGCCGGCAGTAAAACGTGCGCCAAGGCTGTGGTATCGGTTTTGGCGATACAATCGGACACGACTACCAACTCGCATTTCCGCAAGGCCTGTTTGACTTTATCGGCATTAGGCATACTGACAACCGGATTCGTACCCATGATCCATACCGCTTTTACCTTGCCATCATAAATTGCATCAAACAATTCAACGGCCGCATAGCCGGGTTTTACCGCGATGTTTCGGCTTCCCCAAAACCGTGCGATCCTATCAATCTCGACAGGATTGGAAAAATCCATGTGCGCGGCCAATTGATGCGCCAGACCGCCCACTTCACGCCCGCCCATGGCATTGGGCTGTCCGGTCAGGGAAAACGGCCCCATGCCGGGCTTACCGATTCTGCCGGTCGCCAGATGGCAGTTAATGATGCTATTGACCTTATCAGAGCCTGACGAGGATTGATTAACCCCTTGGCTATACAAACTCATCGCTTTATCGGTTTTGCTAAACCAGCTATAAAAAAGCTCAAGCTCCCGAACGGGCAATTGGCAAGCTTCGGCAACCCTATCAATACACGTATTACTAGCGAGTATCTGCTGGAGCGTTTCGGCGAAACCTTCCGTATATTTTTCAACATACTCGAAATTAACGGCGTTATGCGTATATAAATAATGCAACAAGCCGTTGAATAAATGCGTATCGCCGCCTATGGCGAGCGGCAAGTGCAAATCGGCGATATCGCAACTATTGGTTTTACGCGGATCGATGACCACGACTTTTAAAATAGGATTGGCCTCTTTAGCGGCTTTGATACGCTGAAAACTGACAGGATGGCACCAGGCCGTATTGGAGCCGATTAACACGATCAAATCGGCCAACTCATAGTCCTCGTAGCAACCCGGCACGGTATCGGATCCGAAAGCGCGTTTATGCCCCGCAACTGAAGACGACATGCACAAGCGGCTATTGGTATCCATATTGGCGCTGCCGATAAAACCTTTCATCAGCTTGTTCGCCACATAGTAGTCTTCAGTCAGCAATTGTCCTGAACCGTAAATGGCGACGGCATCCGGGCCGTATGTATCGATGATGGACCGGAATGTGTTGGCGACTCGATCCAAGGCGTCCGGCCAATTGCTCGCCAGACCATCGACCTTCGGATGCAATAATCTACCATCAAGATCTACTGTTTCCGCCAATGCCGACCCTTTTGAACAAAGATGGCCGAAATTTGCCGGATGCGCCTTATCGCCATGAATTATCAACTGATGCGGCGATTGAGTAACCTCCGCGTCGATCCCACAGCCAACACCGCAATATGGGCAGGTGGTTTTAATGATTTTATTCATAGGAATTGCTTTAACTGAAATTAAGCGCTTTGCACGGCATTATCGGCAAAAGCCTTACCAAAAATCAAGACTTGCCTAATATCCCCAATCGCTTG
>JBEKBU010000250.1:0-6095 GCA_050015235.1 Methylomonas sp.
GCGCGTAAACGCCTTGAATCTGGAAGCCAGCCATGCGCGTTTGAAAGAAGCGCTCGATGCGGCGAATGCCGGGCTGTGGGAATGGGATTTACGCACCAACCAATACAAATGGTCGGACGGCCTGCACAGGCTTTACGGTCTGCAAGCCGAAAATGCCGAGCCAAGTTATGATGCATGGCAAGCTTCCATACATGCGAACGATCAAGCCGCCGTGGTCGCCAAGCTTAGCGCCGCCGTCAAGGAGGGCAAAGACCTTAAATTGGAGTGGCGAGTCGCGGACGACGCGCCGGATGGCGAACGCTGGTTGATGGCGACGGGAAAACCGCATTTGCAAGCCGATGGATCGACCGCTTTATATCGCGGCATCGTTGTCGATATTACCCAGCGCAAACAAATGGAACAAAGTTTACGCGACAGGGAGCAGCGTCTGAACTTTGTGCTTGAAACCCTTAATTTTGGCGTTTGGAGTTTAAATCTACGCACCCTCAAAGCGCATCGTACGCTTTTGCACGACAAGATTTTCGGCTACTCCAGCCCGCTGAGCGAATGGTCGTTCGATAAATTCCTCGAACATGTTGTACCTGAAGACAGGCCGTATGTGGAACAGTGCTTCCAATCGGCTAATAAAAATTTAAGCGATTGGGATGTTGAATGCCGCATACGCCGGGCTGATGGCGAAATCCGCTGGATCTGGGCCAAGGGTAAACATCAGTTCGATGAGCAAGGCCGCCCAATCTCCTTGGATGGCGTTGTTAAAGACATACAACAGCGCAAGGACGCCGAGTTGGCGATTAAGGCGTTAAATGCGCAATTAACAGAGACGCAACGTTTGGCCGGCGTAGGTAGCTGGTTTTGGGATATCGCTTCAAACACGCAAAGATGGTCGGTGGAAACCTACAATATTTATCAGCTCGACGCGACACAACCACCGCCGTCGTACCAGGAGATAGCAAATTATTTTACTGCCGAAGGCTGGCGGCAAATTTCTCAAGCCGTCGAGCGGGCCTTGTCGGATGGCGAGGCTTACGAATGCGACGCTGAAATGATCAGGCCCGGCGGCGGTCATATTTGGATTACCGCCCGCGGCGCCGCGATCCGGAATGAACAAGGCCGGATCGTGCAATTACATGGCACGGTGCAGGATATAACGCAACGCAAACAGGCCGAACTGGCGACTCAACGCAGTGAGCAGCGTTTCCGGCGTTTGTTCCAGGAGTCGCCGTTAGCGCTGGGCTTAATTGACCAGAACGGCGTAATCGTAAATACCAATAGCCGTTTCGAGCAATTGTTCGGTTATACGCGCGCGGAAGTTCCGGACCTGGCCGCGTGGTGGCTATGCGCTTATCCGGATCCCGATTACCGCGCCCATGCGCAAAAAAACTGGAACGCCGCCGTCGCCAATGCGGCCGCGCTAGGCGCCGATATTGAACCTAGCGAATATCAAGTAACCTGCCGTGGCGGCGAAGTCCGCGACGTCATTATTTCAGGCATCGCCGTCGGCGCCGAGTTTATGGCGACCTTCTACGACGTTACCGAGCGTAAAAAGCTTGAGCGGGAGGTAATCGCCGCCAAGGAAAAACTTGAAGCCGCCCTCGACAGCATGACGGACGCGGTGTTCATCTCGGATTCGACCGGGCGGTTTATTGAGTTCAACGACGCTTTCGCGACTTTTCACAAATTCAGAAATAAACAAGAGTGCGCGGCGTTATTAACCGATTACCCTAGCTTTCTGGAGGTCTGCTCGAGTAGCGGCGAACCTTTAGCCCTGGAGCAATGGGCCGTGCCTCGGGCGTTGCGGGGCGAAACGTCCGGCGGCGCCGAATTTGTCCTGCGGCGCAAGGACACCGGCGAAACCTGGGTCGGAAATTACAGTTACGCGCCGATTCGTAACCCGGAGGGGGCGATCGTCGGATCGGTGGTGGCGGCGCGCGACATTACCGAACGCAAGCAACACGAAGCCGAGCTTGAACGCGATCGCGATCAGCTGGAGCAATTGATAGAAGAACGGTCATTGGAATTATCGGCGGCGCGGAACGAGGCGGAAAGATTGACGGCGGTAAAAAGTGCGTTTCTGGCGAATATGAGCCATGAAATCCGTTCGCCGCTGAACGCCGTGCTCGGAATTTGTTATCTGCTCGAACAACGCCAATTGGATAACGAAGCCCGGCAATTGCTGAGTAAAATGCATGGCGCCGGGAATTCGCTGTTAGCGCTCATTAACGATATTCTTGATTTTTCCAAAATCGAAGCCGGCCGCATTGAAATTGAGCACGCGCCTTTCAAATTAATGGATGTGCTCGAACAACTCGCGAGTTTAATGTCGGTGGTTGCGAGCGATAAAGACCTGGAGCTAATCATCAATCCGCCAATTTTGATGTTGGATAAACTCATGGGCGATAGTCTACGATTACAACAGGTACTGACTAATCTGGTCAGTAACGCCATAAAATTTACCGACCGTGGCGAAGTAGAGTTGTCTATCCGCACGGAGCGCAAGTCCGACAGGCAAATTAGTCTGCGTTTTACCGTGCGCGACACCGGTATCGGTATTTCTCCCGAACAGCAGCGCGATATCTTTTCAGCCTTCTCGCAGGCGGACGCCACAATCACGCGCCGCTTTGGCGGCTCTGGTTTGGGTTTGTGCATCAGCCGGCAATTGGTCAAGTTAATGGGAGGGGATTTGCAGGTTAAGAGCCAATTGGGGCTTGGCAGCGAATTCTGGTTCGAACTGACGTTTCAAAAAGATCTGCGCGCGGATCGCACGCCATCGTATCTTTCGCGCCTGCGCTTGCTGGTCGCCGACGATTCGGCAACCTGTCGCGAAGCTCTGGTGAATACGGCTGCAAGTCTAGGCTGGATCGCCGATGTGGTGAATTCCGGCGCGACGGCCTTACATCGAATGGCCGTGCGTCTGGACGCGCAAAAACCTTACGATGTGGTGATTCTCGACTGGAAAATGCCTGAAATGGACGGCTTGGCGACAGCCATTCTGATTCAGGAAACGCTTAAAATCAAGTACGCTCGGTTTAAAAAACCGCCGATAGTCATTATGGTGACAGCCCATGCGCGCGAAGATATCCTGCAAAGCCCCGGTATCGATCAAGTGGATGCGGTTCTTAGCAAACCGGTTACGCCATCGTCTTTATATAACACCATCACCGACATTATCGAGAAGCGCGACTGTATCAAACTGTTCGATACTGGCTCCGCGCTTCCGTTATCGACGAAATATCTACCCGGCATACGGATTTTGGTGGTTGATGATAGTGATATAAACCGCGAAGTGGCGCAAAGAATCCTCGAGGCTCAAGGCGCGCTCGTCAGTCTGGCTGTCGATGGCCGGGATGCGTTGCAGCGCCTGACAGCCGCGCCGGACAGCTTCGACATTGTGTTAATGGACGTACAAATGCCCGGCATGGACGGTTATAGCGCTTCTCGCCTGATACGGGACAATCCCCGCTGGAGCGGCTTGCCGATTATTGCGTTAACCGCGGGCGCATTTGAATCGTTTAGAAACGCCGCGTTCGAGGCCGGCATGAATGACTTCGTCTCCAAGCCTTTCAGCGTCGAGGAATTGCTATCGATTATTCGGCGCTATACCGGCAATCCGCCGCCAGTCGGTCAGCATCCGGATAACAACATGGAGCGGCTAGGGCAAAGCCCTGGCGATCGGCCGGATTATCCGGACGAAACGCCATTGGATTTACCCGGCGTCGATCTGGGAAAAGGGCTTTCACATTGGGGCGAAGAAAAAATTTATGCTAAATTTTTGAATAAATTCGCCAACAGCTATAAAAACGCCGGGCATGAAATCGCTGAGCTCCTAAGGCTGGACGATAGAGTGGGCGCGGCGGCTTTAACGCACAAACTCAAAGGCGTTGCCGGAAATTTGGCGTTAAAGGATGCCGAGGAATGTCTTAGCCGGCTCGAAGCGCTTGTCCAGGCGGGTACGGCGGCCATTGAATCGGTTGAGCCGCTCCAAAAAGCCATTGATGAGGTCTGCGCTTCAATTGCTATCTGGACAAACGCCCATGCCGGGGCCGGCGATCAATTGCCGCCGTTAACCGCTTCGGCGGATATCCCCGGAGAACCGCGCTTAATATTAGAGCAATTATTATGCGCATTGGATCAAGACGATCCGGATGGCGCCGAGCCATATATATCGCAATTGCAAGGCCGTATCCCCGCGGCGGATTTCAATCTGATCAGGGAACAGCTGGATGAATTCGCATTTCGCGGCGCGGAAGAAACGATACGAATTTTGATTCAGCGGCTAAACTTTGATTAAAGCGATTATTTGGAGAAACCCTTCATGTCCAGCCCGATATTGATCGTCGACGACGAAGTCATCAATCTGGAAAAGCTGCGGCATATTCTTAAAAAGGAATACCGGCTGGTCTATGCGAAAAGCGGGGCGGAAGCCATTCGGGCCGCGGAAAAACACCGTCCTAGCCTGATTTTACTCGATATCCAAATGCAGGACATGGACGGCTATACGGTTTGCAGAGCTTTAAAAGCCAATCCCGAGTTTGAAGCCATTCCAGTAATTTTTGTAACGACGTTGTCCGATTCGGGCAACGAAGCCGCCGGCTTTGAAGCCGGATGCGTGGACTACTTAAGCAAGCCAGTGGAGCCAAGTATTGTTAAAGCCAGAATAAAAACGCATTTGTCTCTGGTTAGAGCCACGCAGTTGGAAAAAAGCCATCGCGACGTGATTTCCATGCTGGGCGAGGCCGGACACTATAACGACACCGATACCGGCGTGCACATATGGCGGATGGCTGCTTATTCAAAAGCGCTCGCAATAGCCATGGGTTGGAATACGGCTGAGGCGGAATTGCTGGAGTTGGCCGCTCCCATGCACGATACCGGCAAAATAGGCATACCCGATGCGATTTTGAGCAAACCCGGGAAATTGACCGGGTTGGAGTGGGAGGTCATGCGGCGGCATTGCCGGATAGGTTTCGAAATATTGTCGAAAAGCGAAGCGCCTATATTTAAACTGGCGGCGATAATAGCGTTTTGTCACCATGAACAATGGGACGGTAGCGGCTATCCTCAAAGTTTAGCGGGAACAGACATACCCGAGTCCGCGCGCATCGTGGCTGTCGCGGATGTTTTCGACGCATTGGCCACGCGCCGTCCTTACAAGGATGCTTGGCCGGTGGAAAAGGCGCTAGCGACGATACGCGAGGGCGCCGGCAAACATTTCGATCCGGAGATAGTCGCCTGTTTTCTGGATAATTGGGCGACGCTACTCGAGATCAGAACCGAATGGGAATCCATGCGGGGTATTTAGGGTTGTTTTCGTCATGAGACGGTGATAATCTGCCCATGTCTAAGACCCTATTGAGATACACGAGGGCATTATCGATGCAAAGCTATGAAACCGACGTAGTCGCATGGGCTAACGAACAGGCCGCGTTTATTCGCGCCGGCCGGTTTGACATGCTCGACCTCGAACATATCGCCGATGAGATTGAAGACGTGGGTAAAAGTGAACAGCGGGAATTAATGAGCCATTTAACGGGACTTATCGCTCATTTGTTGAAATGGAAGTTTCAGCCCTCGCATCGTGGCGCCAGTTGGGAAAAGACCATTAAAGTCAAGCGCAAGGAAATCGCTTACAGCCTAAAATCCATGCCTAGTTTAAAAAGCCGTCTGGCCGATCCGGAGTGGTTGGAGCTCGTATGGGACAAAGCGGTCAGCCAAGCCATGACTGAAACGGAATTGGAAGGCTTTCCGGAAAACTTCTGCTGGTCGGTGGAACAAATATTCAATTCTGAGTTCTGGCCGGAATAAATTGTAAAAACTATTTAAATTAGCCCAAGCAAGCTCCACCAATTCCGCGCCGCTTGAATAACGCGTACTAATCCGCCGTATTTTAATCAAGTCATTTTTCCAACAAACATCACCAACATGGCTGATAGCCAAACACAATGTAATTGCGGCATGGGCGTTTGGCTCGCTGATTTTGCCGTTTAAAAGCTCGCCGATAGCCGACCACCTAGGCTTTTGGCGCCGGAGCGCCTGGCGGAGGTTTGACCGGCATGGAGGCCGGGCGAAAGCTACACGGATGTATTCACAGCGTCCTC